>JAMPIG010000015.1 GCA_023662875.1 Roseburia sp.
ACAACGAAATCACTGCCAAGAACGATGAAATCGCCAGATTAAAGGCAGAAAACGAGCGGCTAAGGAAGACAATAAAATAACCTCCCCGTCGGAATCCGCTCTGTCCCACATATCTCCCTGCTTCCGTTTTGGCAAAACGCTTTTCTTCGCCGAAAACAGAAGCAGGAAAGCTCTGCGCCAGTCAGATCCTGGGTCACGCGCTTTTCTCAATATTCCAGCGCCGTCACCTTATAATGATACTGCCCGTTCTCCTGTACCTCTCTTCCCCAGAAAAGGATCGTCTGATTGGGCTGCATTCCCCGATCCAGGTCGATAATGCCAAGACGCCGAAAGCCCAGGGCCGCCTTCCTGGAAAAATAAGCGTCGCCTCCGTCCGGCCCCCGGTGCTTCAGCGCCAGCATCATCCGTTCCAACACCTCTTCCTTCTTCGCCGCCTCACCGATGATCCCGCATATCCCGCACATAGCTCATACTCCTTTATCCTTTGTTTTCAGGAGTATTGTAGGGGAGCCGCATATCCAAAATGCAATGAAGTTGTTTCGAAATTGTAAAAAGCGAGCCAACCGATCGAGATTCCCTTAGGGAACGCCGACATCTGCTCTTACGGCGTCAGCCGGTTCATATCCCTGGGAAAGAGACATGCGGCTCGCACATTTTCAAAGCCCAGAAGCCTTGCGGTAAACCGCTCCAGTCCCAGGCCGAGGCCTCCGTGAGGCGGCATTCCGTACCGGTGCATCATCAGAAAGCTCTCAAACTCCTCTACCCGCATATTGCGCCGCCGCATTTTCTCCACCTGCATCGGATAATCGTGGATCCGCTGGCCGCCCGTCGTAATCTCAAGCCCCCGGAAGATCAGGTCGAAGCTGAGCGTCTCCTCCGGGTTCTCCGGATCCTCCATAGCGTAAAACGGCCGCTTGGCGGTGGGGTAATGGGTGACGAATACAAGCTCGCTGCCGGTCTTCTCGAACAGGATCTCCGAGAGCAGCTTTTCCTCCTGGGGTTCAAAATCATGGCTTTCTCCGGGCTCCCGCCCCAGCTTCTCCCGCAGCATCGCCTTGGCCTCCGAAAACCGAATGGCTGGAATCTCCTGAATCTCCGGAAGCTTTACCTCCAGCAGCTCCAGCTCGTAGCGATACTCCTCCCGCAGTAAATCGATCGCGCTCCGAAGCATTCCTGTCTCCTTCTCCATCAGCTCCCGGAAGTCAGTAAGATAGCCCATCTCGAAGTCCACGCCGGTGTATTCGTTCAGATGCCTTGCGGTATCATGCTTTTCCGCCCGAAATACAGGGCCCACCTCGTAAACCCGCTCAAATACCCCTACCATCATCTGCTTATAAAACTGCGGGCTCTGGGCCAGGTAGGCCTCTCTGCCGAAATAGTCCAGCCGGAAGATGTTCGCGCCGCCCTCCGCTCCCGCCGAGACAATCTTGGGCGAATGGATTTCGGTAAAGCCTTCCCGCTCCAAAAAGCTTCGGAAGCCCCGCAGGATCCCCGCCTGAATCCGAAAGACGGCTCTTTCCTTTTCGTTCCGCAGGGTCAGAGGCCGATAGTCCAGCCTGGTTTCCAACGACATCTCCAGCTTCTTCTGATTCATGACCACCGGCATCTTCTCCGTCGGCCTTGTCAGGATACGGATCCCGGTCAGATGCAATTCCGCCCCGGCTCTCGCCCGCGGCTCCTCTACTACCTCCGCGGTAATCTCTGCGCAGGCTTCCTCCTGCAGCTGCCCGATCAACTCCGGCCTGTCGCAGACACACTGCACCGTGTACCGCGCCAGCCGCAGAATTACAAAGCAAAATCCGCTCATTTTCCGGATTTTGTAAATACTTCCCCGCAATGTTACCGTTCTGCCGACCGCCTCCCGCAGTCTTGTTACGTCCAACGGTTCCCGTTTACTCTCAAAATGAATTGATTCCATTGTTTTTCTCCTTTTCTCTCTTCAAGCTCCTGATCCGCCTTTTGCGGATTCCGGTTTTCTGTCCTTTCTATCGCTCCTCCCCCGCCCGCAAATTCGACGACGACTCAAACCAGTCTCCCGGAGTCTGGCTGGCTACGATGGAAATCGTCGCTTTGTGATTTTTTGAGTCCTCACATTTTAGGATTCTCCGGCCATCGCCGGAAGGAGCTTCTCCATACCTCTTAGAGGAGCGCTATGCACTTTCCTGTCTTCCAGGAATTTCCTGGTACTTCTATCTATACCGGCATCGTCTTTATGCCTCATCCGATCACCCCCTCTCCCTTTGCACTCGACGCAGAAAGCGTCATCCAGAGTCTCCATCTCCTTCGGCGGCTTATCCCTTTTCTCCGTGCGATCGACGCTGAAAGCGCCGCGGAGCTTCCTGGAAAGTCAATATCCCGCCGCAAACAGCGGGCATCATTCGTGCCGCCGTGGGCAACACGGTAACAAGATAAAAAAGAGACCACCCCGTATCGATTTCTCCATCGATTACAGTCTATGGTCTCTCCTCTGATTCTGCACACGGCAATTTGTTTCATCCGGCAGGGACCACGGCATCGCAAGCAGCGCCTGCAGCCGTGGTCTTCTCCACCGCTACAAGCGCTTCCGATCGTCGTCCCTGTGAAGCGTTGTCCGTATTTTCTCAAACATATGCCGTCTCCTATGCATTTTCTATCCTTTTTCCGTTCTTCTCCGGCTTACATATTCTGACTTACCTCTTCTACCTTTTGTATCGCTTCCGCTCATTTCTTCTGTCCCTGTGAAAATGACCCGAGGAAGCTGCAAGTTACTATCCAAAAATAACTCCGTGGATTCAAATTTCCAGCTCATAAACCCGATAGCGGGGAATTTCCTCGTACCATCCGAAGTAATCCCGGGGAACCTCCGTTATTTCTACAAGCTCGGCCCCCAGCCCCTCGATCGTTCGATAAGACGCCTTGTTATCCTCCTCGCAGGTAAGATATATTTTTTCCATCCCGTGATACCGAGCCACCTTCAGAACAAGCTCCGCCGCTTCCCGGGCATAATGATGTCCCCGAAAGTCCTCGTCGATTTCATAGCCGATGTTGCCGTTATAGTAGGAATGGTAATTGTGGCCGATCCGGATACTGATCTTGCCGACCGGAGTGAAATCCGGCTTTCTTTGGATTTCATACCAGTAGTACGGTATCTCCCTCTCGTTGCCCGGGTTCTTCACAATCACCTTCAGCTTCAGCCGCTCGCTTTCCAGCTCGTCAAAGCCGTCGTGAAACGCAAATTCCATACGCTCCTCCTGTTTTTCTATTCCGCGCGCGCCTTCAACAGCGACTTCCCGGTCATCTCCGCAGGCTGTTCCATTCCCATGATCTCGATCAGGGTAGGCACAATGTCCGCCAGACAGCCGCCCTCGCGCAGTCCGTAAGCCTCGTCATAATTTACCAGGATGAAGGGCACCTGATTTGTCGTGTGGGCCGTAAAGGGCTCGCCGGTCTCGTAATCGATCAGCTGCTCCGCGTTCCCGTGATCCGCGCAGATAAACAGGACTCCATTCACATCCTTCACCGCCTGAACCGCTTTTCCGACACACTCGTCAACAGTCTCCACAGCCTTCACCGCCGCCTCCAGAACCCCCGTATGGCCTACCATGTCCGGATTGGCGAAATTGATAATGATAACGTCATAGCGGTCAGAGCGGATCGCCCCGCAGAGCTTCTCACAGACCTCGGGGGCGCTCATCTGCGGCTTCAGATCGTAAGTCGCTACGTCCTTGGGCGAGTTCACCAGCACCCTGTCCTCGCCGGGATTAGGCTCCTCCACCCCGCCGTTAAAGAAGAAGGTGACATGAGCGTACTTCTCGGTCTCCGCAATGCGGGCCTGCTTTAAATGGTTTGCTGCCAGCCACTGGCCAAAGGTATTATCCACCGACTGCTTCTCAAAGGCCACTTCCTTATTCGGAATCGTGGGATCATAGTCGGAAAAGCACACATAGGTGATATCTTTTCTGGCACCCCGGTCAAAGCCCTGGAAATCGTCGTCACAGAAAGCCCTGCTGATCTCCCTCGCCCGATCGGGACGGAAATTAAAGAAGATAATGGAATCGCCGTCCTGTACCAGCGCCACAGGCTTTCCGTCCTCCAGCGCCAGCGTGGGCTTTACAAACTCGTCCGTCTCCTCCCGATCATAGGATTCCTGAATCGCGCAGATTCCGCAGTCCGCGGTCAGTCCCTCGCCCTTTGTCATAGCGTCGTAGGCAAGCTTGACGCGATCCCAGTTCTTGTCCCGATCCATCACATAATAACGCCCCATAACGGAAGCGATCTTACCTACGCCGATCTTCTCCATCTCCTGATTCAGCGCGATGGCATAATCCTTTCCGCTGGCAGGCGGCGTATCCCGCCCGTCCAGGAAACAGTGTACATATACCTTTTCCAGGCCGTTGCGCTTCGCCAGCTCCAGCAGGGCGTAGAGATGGGTATTGTGGCTATGGACGCCTCCGTCGGACAGCAGTCCCATCAGGTGCAGCGCGCTGTCTTTTTTCTTACAGTTTTCCACCGCCTTCACCAGCGCCGGATTTTCAAAAAACGTCCCGTCCTGGATCTCCTTTGTAATCCTGGTCAGCTCCTGATACACAATGCGGCCCGCGCCCATGTTCAGATGCCCCACCTCGGAATTGCCCATCTGACCCTCCGGCAGGCCCACCGCCATGCCGCTGGCGTTTCCTCTTACAAAGGGACAATCCTTCATCAGCCCGTCCATTACCGGCGTCTTCGCCTGCGCCACCGCATTTCCTTCCGTCTTCTCGTTTAAACCGTACCCATCCAGAATCATTAATACAACCGGTCTCTTATTCATGGCAATCATCCTCCATACTATACTTTTCTTCCAAGCGACATCTATCGGATGCCCGGCATTCCCTTTGGCTGCGCCCTGTACCCTTCCCGGTGTTTCATCACCGCTTCCGGAAAGGGGCCTCCCGCCCGCCGTCGTTCATGATAAAAATTTCGCGAAGCGTAAATCTTTTGCGTGTCGCTCACATAATATATATCACTTTTTTCCGGTCTTCGCAAGTAGCTTTTTACTCCTTGCATTTTTCCCCGCCCCCTGCTATACTGGTTAGAAACTTCGGAGCGCGGCGTCGACCGCCGCATCCGCTTTTCATCGAGGTGTTTTATGATTACATTCCTTGCACGCTTTTTTATCAAAAATCCGAAGGATTACAAAGACATTTACGTCCGTCAGGCCTACGGCGTTCTCTGCGGCGCGGCGGGGATATTTCTGAACCTCTGCCTGTTTGCCGGAAAGTTCGTCGCCGGGTTTTTAAGCCGTTCCATCGCCGTCACAGCCGACGCCTTCAACAATCTCTCCGACGCCGGTTCCTCCGTCATCACCCTGATCGGCTTCCGGATGGCCGGGCAGAAGCCGGATCCGGATCATCCCTTCGGGCATGGTCGGATCGAGTACATAAGCGGACTGCTGGTCTCGATTCTGATCCTGCTCATGGGTATAGAGCTGATCAAGACCTCCGTCGGAAAAATTCTCCGCCCGGAGGAGCTGGCTTTCTCTCCCCTGATTCTGACCATCCTGATCGTCTCGATCCTGGTAAAATATTATATGTTCCTGTATAATCGAAAAGTAGGACAGAAAATAGATTCCGCCGCCATGAAGGTCACCGGCACAGACTCCCTGGGGGACGCCCTCTCCACGGCCGTCGTCCTGATCGCCACACTGACCTCTCATTTTACCGGCCTGGCCCTCGACGGCTGGTGCGGCGTGCTGGTCGGGCTCTTCGTCTGCTATACGGGCCTTACCGCGGCCCGGGATACGATCAGTCCCCTGCTGGGGCAGGCTCCCGACAGAGCCTTTGTACAGCAGGTAAACGATATCGTCATGAGCCACCCCGAGATCCTTGGTCTTCACGATCTCATCGTCCATAATTACGGACCCGGGCGGGTTTTGATCTCCCTTCACGCGGAGGTTCCCGCCGACGGCAATATTCTAACCCTGCATGACGTTATCGACACGACGGAGCACGAGCTGAAAAGCGCCCTGAATTGTCACGCCGTCATCCACATGGATCCCGTTCAGGTCGGCGACGAGGAGACGGAGCGCCTGAAAAGGTTAGTTCAAAGCTACCTGGACGAGATTTCCCCCTCTCTCTCCATGCATGATTTTCGGATTGTCCCGGGGCCCAGCCATACCAACCTGATCTTTGATGTGGTAACTCCTTACGACTTCCCCTTATCCGACGGAGAGCTGATCGCGCGGCTGGACGCAAGGGTCAGGGCGAAAAATCCGGAGTATTTTCTTGTTGTGGAGGTCGACAAAACTATGATATAAATCCCAAAACTGCCATTTTCGAAGACACTTTTGTCAGAAACGACGGATTTTTATTGCAGCGAATTCGGTTTTGAACAGAAAGCAAGACAATGCAGACTGTATGGATCAGAAAATCGCTCTTATTACGGAAGAAAGGATCTCACATGTCACCAATCATCTACCTCACTCAGGCGGAGACCAGACGCCTGGAAACGCTGGAAAAAAGATACCGCAGCAAGGCCCGGGAGGCGCTGGAAGGCCGGGTTGCCTATTATCACCGTATCACCGGCGGAAGCTACAAAAAAATCACTGTCCGCGACCAGAAAACCCGCTGGGGAAGCTGCTCCTCCCGAGGGACGCTCTCCTTCAATTACCGGCTGATCTTCGCGCCTCCCAAGGTGCTGGATTATGTGGTTGTACATGAGCTCTGTCATCTGACTCACATGAACCATTCCAAAGACTTCTGGAATATGGTGGGTTCCGTCCTTCCGGATTACAGAAAACAGAGAAAATGGCTCCGGGAGCACGGCCACGAGCTGACCCTGGAGCATTATCTGGAGCAAAAAGGGATTCCCGTCACGCTGTAAAACGCCGCGGAAATCCCCTTTTATTCTTCTATTCTTCTTACACGATCCCCTGCGCGGTCATGGCCTCCGCCACCTTCAGGAAGCCTGCGATATTCGCGCCTGCTACGTAGTTGCCTTCCATGCCATACTTCTTCGCCGCATCGTCCAGATTGTGGAAGATGTTTACCATAATGCCCTGAAGCTTGCTGTCAACCTCCTCGAAGGTCCAGGAAAGTCTCTCGCTGTTCTGGCTCATCTCCAGGGCGGAGGTCGCTACGCCGCCCGCGTTGGACGCCTTACCGGGGCAGAACAGGACGCCGTTCTTCTGGAAATATTCCGTCGCTTCCATCGTCGTCGGCATATTCGCGCCCTCCGCCACCGCGAAGCACCCGTTTGCCACCAACGTCTTCGCATCCTCCAGATCCAGCTCGTTCTGGGTCGCGCAGGGAAGGGCGATATCGCACTTTACATTCCAAACGCCGTGCTCGCCGTTCTTCTTCTCATGGTATTCCGCCGAAGGTCTCGCCGCCGCGTACTCGGTCAGCCTTGCGCGCTTGACTTCCTTGATCTCCTTCAGCAGCGCCACATCGATTCCTTCCGGGTCATAGATCCAGCCGGTGGAATCGGAACAGGTCACCGGCTTCGCCCCCAGCTGCTGCGCCTTCTGGATCGCATAGATCGCAACGTTTCCAGCGCCGGACACGACGACAGTCTTACCCTTGATATCCTTGCCGTTGCACTTCAGCATCTCCTCCGTCAGATACAGCAGGCCGTAGCCGGTAGCCTCCGTCCTGGCGAGGGAGCCGCCGTAGGAAAGTCCCTTTCCGGTCAATACGCCCTCGTAAAGACCAGTCAACCTCTTGTACTGTCCGTACATATAACCGATCTCCCGCGCGCCGGTTCCAATGTCTCCCGCAGGCACATCCGTATCGGCTCCGATATACTTGTAAAGCTCTGTGATAAAGCTCTGACAGAACGCCATAACCTCCCGGTCGGATTTCCCCTTGGGATCAAAATCGGAACCGCCCTTGCCGCCTCCGATCGGAAGTCCGGTCAGGGAATTCTTAAAGATCTGCTCGAAGCCAAGGAACTTGATAATCCCGAGATTCACGCTGGGATGCAGTCTCAGGCCCCCCTTGTAGGGTCCGATCGCGGAATTGAACTGAACGCGGAAGCCGTTGTTTACCTGTACCTGCCCCTGATCGTCAACCCAGGGAACCCGGAACAGAATCTGTCTCTCCGGCGTCACCAGTCTTTCCAGAAGCGCATCCTTGCGGTACTTCTCCTCATTCGCCTCAATGACGACCCGAAGAGATTCCAGAACCTCCTTTACCGCCTGATGAAACTCCGGCTGCGCCGCGTTCTTCGCGACGACCATATCAAATACTTCATCAACATATGACATTTTATATCCTCCTTATAATATGTTTGAAAACATGCACACTAACGTATTATAAGTCATCCTCTCCGCTTTTACAATATGCTTTATCCCGTTAAACAGTAAAAGTTTTCCAAATTAAATCCCGCAGTTTTGTACAAAATTACAGGAAACAGCAATGTGCCGCCGCTTCCGTTTCAACTGAACTTCGCCCTCCATCACCCCAGATATTGCTTCAGCCGGGCTACATTCCTCTCCTCCAGCTCTATGAACTGCCTGGCCAAGGTCTTTGGCTGCTCACCGGCGTTTTCGTTGCGCTTCAGAGCCTTTTCCATCTCAATGATCCCGTTGGTGCTCTCCCGGATCATAATCTCGGCAATCCGGCCGGTACTGGTATTCAACAGGGTATTATAATGGATCCCCGTCCTCAACAGGGCGTCCGCCAGCGCCCCGCTCCGGTAATAGTCCGCCCTTCCGTCCACCAGCTGCCGGGAGGCGGCGTTGTGAAGCTCCGAATACTTTAAGGACTGCCTGGAAAGCTGCATAGCCAGGGCGTCGTCATGTACCTTGTCGGAGATCGTATCGATCGCCTTCATCGCCGTCTCCGTATTCTTTTGTATTTCCCGGTAAATCGCTATTTCCTGTGATGTCATTCTCTACTCTCCTTCCGGCCCTTTTTACGCGGACATTTTTCATCGGAATAAACGTTGATCCAAATCAAACTTCCGGCCTCCTCTCCTCTTTACGCCGGACAATTCCCTCAGCGGATTGCCAGACGCCGTTTATACCCTGTCCATGCCTGCAGCTCTCTTACATTTCAAGTCCGTCTTCCCTGACCGGAAGGAACCTCATGCAAAAAGCATCCTGAAACGGCGCTTCAAAAAGTGCTTCGCATTCCTCGGACACGCGACACAGTTTCTTAGTAAACAAAAAAGGGGAAGCCCTCCGTAAAAGGCTTCCCAAAACGTCCCCTTTTTATTCTGATCAATGCCGGAGCTCCCGGTTTTCTCCCGTCCTCTTAATTCTGAGTCACATACTCCGCCTTGACATATCCTACCCGGCCGTCATACTTTACCTTACACCAGTCGTTCTCCACAGCAAACAGCTCCAGCGTCTCCCCCTTCGGAAGCACTCCCATCTTTGTGGAGCTCTGATCCGCCGCGGCGCGCACATTTACCGCAGTAGTAGCGGTTACCGTCCCGATGGCCTCCAGGCTTCCCACGCTCTCCTCCAACTGCAGATACTGCGACTTAATATAACCGTCTTTTCCGTCGTATACAATCTTCGTCCAGCCGTTCAGCTGTACCTCCTGTACCTGTACCCGGGTGCCCCCCGATACCTTTCCCAGCTTATCTGCCTGCTCGCTGTCGGAGCGTCTGACGTTTACCGTCGTAGTGGCCGTCGCGTATTTCGGCCCCTCGTCCACGGGCGTATCCGTTACCGCGGGCTGCTCCGCCCCGGCGTTTCCGCCCTCCGCTTCGCCATTTTCTCCCTCCGAAGCCGCAGCCTCCCCGGCGTTCCGCGCTGCAAGGGTCTCCCCTACCGCCGTCCTTACCCTGGAATCCAGCAGGCTGACATACTCCGCCAATTCCGGGTTGTCATCCGTCACCTTAGTGCATTCCACCGTCACCCGGTTATTAAAATCCACCACGTCGACCTGGCTGTTCACCGCAATAATATACTCTCTCTCCTCCTGCGTGAAGTTGCTCTGGTTTTCGATATAAAGTCCGTTGTTCTCGTCCCGGCAGATATAGAATGCCTCGTAGCCGGGGACGGGCGTCTCCTCGAAATTGACAATTCCCATCTTATAATACACATAGGCGATCACTGTGCCTTCTCCAAGCCCCCGCTTACAGTAGATTTCCAGTCCGGTATACTGGTCAATATACTTCGCGAGCTCCACATAGTACAACAGATCATTCTCGTTGATCTCATCCATGGCCGAACGGATTCCCGCCTCATCGCCGTTCCCGCGGGCCGTATAATAGGCCTCGACAAACGCGCCCAGCTCCGGATCCTCATTGACCGTCAGCGGAACCTCCTCAGGCACAGGCTCGCTCTCTTCCGGCTGGCTTGCCTCCGCCGTTTTACTCTCCTGCGAGTCCTGGGCATTTTCTCCCTCCGCCCTTGCTTTGTTCGCGTTCAGCGCAATCACCACCGTAAACGCCACAATTACAATCAACAGCACAGGAAAAGCAATTTTACAGTTTCTGATAAAAAAATCCCGAACCGAACTCCATTTATCTTTTCGCATATTCACACCTTTCTTGAAACGCAAAAAGCCGCAAGCGGCTTTTTGATCATCTTCCTATTCCATTGAGTACGCCTCTTTCCAGAATTTTTTCCTTCGGCATACCGCCTGTACTTATCACAGTACAGGGTGATGTAAAGTGCATCCGACAGGAATCGAACCTGCATTAAAGGCGTCGGAGGCCTTCGTTCTATCCGTTAGACTACGGATGCAAATGTTACAAATTTATTACATCACCCTGACTATAATATCATAAAAAAGAGAATATGTCTACCTACATTTTAAAATTTTTTCAGAAAATTATTTCCATCGCCCTCGCTGCAGGATTATAAAAATAAAGATTGTCCGATAAAACATCCTCCGGCGCGACATGCTCGCGGTTAATCTCATAGATCATCCGACGCAGCTGATCGGTAGATTCCCCCTCCTGAGGATCCAGCAGAAGAACCTCATGGATCGAGCTGGGAATCACATAAAAGCCCTGCCTCTTTCTTCCCGCCAGCATTTCCAGCATCCCCGGGTAAAGGATGCAGGCCGCTCCGTGAATCCGCCGCTCATTGGTCAGGACGGCCAGAGGAATCGGCTCTCCCGTCTCCGGAATTCTTTCCATCTCCATCACCTCCCGCAAAACCTCGTTCATAGGAGTAACCCGACCCGGGAACAGCCGGGGCGTATTTTTCTCCGCGCACCGCATCAGATCCCGTACCTTTACGTTCCAGAACTCAAGATGCGAATTGTGGATCAAGATCGAACCCTCCCCCAGCCGGCTGTCATTGTACGCATAATAAAAGCAGACCGCCAGATCCAGAAACTCCACATAGGGAATATCCTCCAGCAGAGACTCGTTATCCTTCTTCCGGATCAGGCGGTAGCAGATCCGGTCGCCAACCTTCCGGAAATCCCGGAAAAACTCCATATCTACCGAACCCCGCGGCGTCTCCTCCCGGTAAATCTCAAAAATCCGGTTCAGGATTTCCGTCAGAGGAATCCCGTCCTCGTATGCCGCGTAAAACGTTTCCAGATAAATCGTCGGAACCACATTTCCCACGCCGCTCAGGATCAACAGGCCGTGAAGAAGCACGCCGTTATTCTTCCGTACCTCCTTCACCTCTACCCGATATGCTCCGCCGAGTTTCTTCTCAAAGGCTTCTCTCACCTTTTCCGCAAATCTTTTTATATCCATTGATTTCCTCTTTCTGTGCCGCTCCTTGATATGATTTTCAGAATTCGTTCGTCAGATCCGGCCCTGCGGGACGCCTGGCCGGGAAGATTACCGCCGCGCACGCGGCACTGCGCGCGGGGCAAAAGAAAAGGCAACCACATCTTATGATGTCATTGCCTTGCAAGTCTGGCTCTTCAAAAAAGAAAGCAATCCGATCAGACGCGGGAGAGATACTCGCCGGTTCTGGTATCGATCTTGATCTTATCGCCCTGCTCCACGAAAAGAGGAACGGAAACCTGCGCGCCGGTCTCCACCGTCGCCGGTTTGGAAGCGCCCGTAGCGGTATCGCCCTTAAATCCGGGCTCGGTATCCGTAATCTCCAGCTCCACAAAAAGAGGAGGCTCCACGGAGAATACGCTGCCGTTGTGGGAGCATACCTTACACATCTCGTTCTCTTTTACAAATTTCAGCGCGTCGCCGATCGTTCCGGCATCCAGCGCAATCTGCTCATAGGTCTCTGTATCCATAAAATTATACAGATCGCCGTCGCGATACAGGTACTGCATATCTTTTCTGTCAATACGCGCCTGGGGGCACTTCTCGGTAGGACGGAAGGTTTTTTCCACTACGCCGCCGTTCTTGATGTTCTTCAGCTTCGTTCTCACGAAAGCCGCGCCCTTTCCAGGCTTAACATGCTGGAATTCAATAATCTGGTATACGTTTCCATCGTACTCGATCGTGATACCATTTCTGAAATCACCTGCAGAAATCATATTCTATTCCTCCTAAATTTGTTCACAAAATAATTCCTTTTCAGTTTAATATAAAAATCGTCTGATTTCAACCATTTTTTCAGAAAATATTTATTTTTCCGACCGCAGTCCCAAAATATAGTCCACCGCCTCCAGATAACCCGCCAGCCCCTTCCCGTAAATCTGCCTGTCACAGACCGGGGCGGTCACCGAGATCTTCCGAAACTCCTCCCTCTTTGTGATATCCGAAATATGGATTTCGACCTTGGGCACTGTGATACTGGCTAAGGCGTCCCGAATCGCATAACTGTAATGGGTAAAAGCGCCCGGATTGATTATAATTCCTTCCGTACCGTCAAAATAGGCCTCCTGAAGCCTGTCGATAATGGCTCCCTCGTGGTTGCTCTGGAATACGGCGATGTCGCTGCCAGTCTCCCTCGCCTTCTTTTGGAGCAGATCCAGAAGATACTGATAATCCTGGACGCCATACACGCTTTTCTCCCGAATTCCCAGAAAATTCAGGTTGGGGCCGTTAATCACTAAAAGCTTCGTTTTCTCCGCTTCCCTCGCAATTTTCGCAACGATCTCCTCCGGCTTCGCCGTATCCGCGTCAACGATGAGATCCGCACAGGACTCATAGCTTTCCCGCCGAGCCTGAAGCAGCTCCCGGATCCGCCCCAGGGGATCCTCGCATTGCAGAAGCGGACGCTCCGTATCATTCTTCAGACGCCCATACACCGTCTCCGGCTCAACCCGGAGATAAATCACCGTACCCAGCCGCTTCAGCAGCTGCCTGTTTTCCGGACGCACCGGCGTGCCGCCCCCGACAGAATAAATCTTTCCGCGGCTCTTTTCCGAAAGCTCCCGCAGAAGGGCCGTCTCCTGCCGCCGGAAATACTCCTCCCCCTGCATGGAAAAAATTTCACGGATACTCCTGCCCTCCCGGCGTTCGATCAGCTTGTCCGTATCCTCCACCGGCATACGCATCCGATAAGAAAGCTTCAATCCTACCGTCGTCTTCCCGCTGCCCATAAAACCGATCAGGATCAGATTCTGTCCCTGTTTCATATGTTCCCGCTCCTTTCGCCGCGCTCTTTTGGTAATTTCGCCGTTCCGCACCCGAACCGCGGCCTTTTCCCTCTCACTCCGTCAGGCCCATGGCCGTCTTCATCGCCTCATAGGCCCGTTCCGCCAACTCCGGCGGAACCGTCCGTCCCGTCCAGAGCTCATAGGCGATAATTCCCTGCCAGAGCAGCATCCTAAGACCTCCAAACGCCTTTCCTCCCGCCGCTTTCGTCAGCTCCATAAAGCGGGTTTCCGACGGATTAAAGATCAGATCATACCCTGTATGAATCCTGTCGTAAAACGCCGGATCCTCGATCACTGCTTCCCCCGTCTTCGGAAACATCCCTACGTTAGTCGCCTGGATACAGAGGAAGCTCCGTCCCTCCGGCAGCCTGCCGCAGTCCTCCAGGACATAAGCCTCCGCCAGCCTGCCGCCTGTCAGAGCATTGATCTCCTCCGCGATCCTTACCCCCTTTTCCAGCGTCCGGTTCAGAATCACAATGCTTTCCGCGCCCTTTTCCGCCAGCAGCATAGCCACCGCCCGGGCCACGCCTCCGGCTCCCAGGATCAGTACCCGCTCTCCCTCGGGGTTCACGCCGTCCTCGCACATAGCCCGGTACAGCCCCGGCATATCTGTGTTATAGCCCTTGAACCCGTCCTCTGTCCGCACCAGGGTGTTGACCGCGCCAATCCTTTCCGCCAGGGGATCCAGCTCCCGCAGAAAAGGAATCACGTCGCTCTTATAGGGAACCGTCACATTGCAGCCCAGGAGGTTTAACGCCCAGGCCCCCTCTACCGCCTCCTTCAGCCTTCCCTCCGGCACCCTGCAGGGTACATAAACCAGCTTTTCTCCCATAGCCTCCGCCAGCGTATTGTGGATCGCCGGGGACATCGTATGCTCCACCGGATTCCCAAACACAGCGCAGGTACGCGTATATCCGTCAATTATCATGTCTTCTCTCCCCCTGTTCCCGAATCATTCCGGCTTCGCCTTTTCTCGCTGCCGCCTCTGCCAGGCTCCCTCCGACTTTCTTTCGCCGCCTCAAAGGGGCTTCCCTCCGTCCTTCTTTCAACGCCTCAGCAAGACCTTCCTTCGCCCTTCCTGTCCGCCTGGATTTTCCTGTGGTAAGAGGCCAGGACTATTCTTTCCAGCTTCCGCTTCAGCACAATCTGAATTTCCTCTTTCGGATGAATCGGCTTTACCAGACAGGTCTCGATCCCCGCCTTTCTGGCTCCCCAGATATCCGTAAACAGCTGATCGCCGACGAACAGCGTATTTTCCGGCGTTGTGCCCATCTGCTCCATCGCTCTCCGGTAGCCCGCCTTACCCGGCTTCCCGGCCTTGTAGATATAGCGCGCGCCGACCTGCTCCGCAAAGCTTTTGACCCGCGGCTCCTTATTGTTGGATAAAAGCAGGGCCTGATATCCGATGCGTCGTATTCTTTCAAACAGGGCTATCGCCCTCTCGTCCGCAGGTGCCCCGTGTGGAACCAGGGTATTGTCAATATCGAAAATGATTCCTCGGTATTCTTTTCGATAAAATCCTTCGTAATCGATCTCATAAGTGCTCTCCGCCTCATTGTCCGGATAAAAACGCTCCAGCATTGCCCCGCCTCCCTTTCGCCGCCCGGATCTCTCGGCTCTCTCCAAACTCTCCGCAGATTTCCCCGGTTCCCTCCGCAGAACTATCCGGCAGGCTTCTTTCGATTCTCACTCTCCAGACTTTCCGCATGTTTTGACCCCCGCCGCAGAATCTCCTGCCGTCTCCTCTCTGCTCCCGTCTTCAAATCATTTTGCTGATCCCTTTTGGTCATTATCTTCTGAAACCGCTTCCGCTCAGAGATACTCCCCGATCCGTTCCACCGCTTCCCGGATATATTCTCCCAGCTTGCGGCTCTCCACCCCGATCACCTGGGCGTTGCAGCGGCTCATGGGAATCAGCAGAACCGGCACATCCGCCGAAGCCACTGCCGCCGCCATCCCCGGCGTAATCTCTCCCAGCATGGCGTTGGCCATAATGATTCCCATAGGTCCTAAAATAACCTCCGCCCTGCGGCTGTTGTACCGCACGGCGTTTTCCCCTGTGGCTCCGATCGTCGTTCCGCCCCTCATCATATTTTCCGTGGCCGTGGCGTTGGCACCTACCGCGACAATCTCCGCGTCCGGATACCTTTCCCGGATCTCCTGCACCAGACTGCGCCCGACGCCGCCGCCCTGCCCGTCCATCACCATGATTCGCATGTCTGCACTCCTCTATACGCTTCCATTCTTTCTCAACCCCGTGTTCCAGCCCGTTTCTACGCAGCGCTGATGCCGCAAAACAGTCCGTCCCCGGAACTGATCGATTCCGAAAATGGATTGTTCCTGAAATCGATTGCTCCCGGAAACACTTGATTCCGGAAAACGGCCGGAAATTGATTCATCTGCCGGGCCGCTCAATTCCGAAAGGAACACTGCCGCCTGAATTTTTCACGCGTTCCTCCGCTTCCCGGATGCTCATCCCCTGCTCGCGGGCGATCCTGGCCAGATCCTCGTACTCATACTTGGAGCGGGAAACCCCATAACCGGAAGCGTCCTTGCGGCGCACCGACCCGTAGGGCGTCTCCAACTCCTCGATCCTGCGCTCCAGGATATAACGTCTGGTCTTCGTCTCCCGCACCCCCAGCGTCGTCGTATGGCGGAACAGCAGCCCCGTCAGCGCCTCTCTTTTCTCCTCCCGGCACATCACGCGGATCAGCGTCCCCGGCCGGGATTTTTTCATGCCGATGGGAACTGTATAGACATCCAGCGCCCCGCCCTGCAGCAGCTGCTCCACAGCGAAGCCCACCGCCTCCGCGGTCATATCGTCCACATTGCAGGACAGCTCCAATACCGTGTCCTCCCGGTTTTCCCCCTCTCCCAGCAGGGCGCGCACACAATTTGCCGCCGGGAAGTCCTTTTTCCCCATGCCGTAGCCCACAGCCTGTATCGTCATCACCGGCATATCGCCAAAGTCTGTGGCAAAATACTTCAGCAGGGCCGCTCCGGTCGGCGTACAGAGCTCGCCCCGCACGCTGCCGCCGTAAATCGGCAGCCCCTTCAGCAGAAGGGCCGTCGCGGGCGCGGGAATCGGAAGCACTCCGTGGGCGCACCTTACCTGCCCGCTGCCCACATGGACGGGAGACGCCACAACCCGGTCGGGAGCCAGGCGGTTCATCAGCAGGCAGACCGCCGCCACATCCGCCACCGCGTCCAGCGTCCCTACCTCATGAAAATGAATCTCCGTAACCGGAACTCCGTGTACTACGCTCTCCGCCTCCGCGATCAGCCCGTATACCGCCAGCACATCCTCCCGCACCTTCTCCGGGAGCGCCAGATGCTCCCGCACAATATGCTCCAGGTCTCCCAGATTGCTGTGATGATGGGAATGTTCTCCCTCGCCGTGGCTGTGCGAGTGGTTGGGAGCCGCCTCTGCGCCATGGCTGTGTCCGTGGTCACAAACAACGTCCGCGTCATGGCTTTCTTCCTGCGCACCGTGACTGTACGAGTGGTCGCAAACAACGTCCGCGTCATGGCCTTCTTCCTCCTCGCCGTGACTGTACGAGTGGTCGCAAACAATGTCCGCGTCATGGCCTTCTTCCTCCTCGCCGTTCACCGTCACGGACACATGGGTTCCCACGATGCCGCACTTCACCGACCGCTCCTTTTGAAAGCGGACGCCGGGAATCCCCAAGCCGTTCAATTCCTCCAGAAACTGATCCGGATCCGGCAAAAGCTCCAGCAGCGCCGCCGTCAGCATATCTCCCGCCGCACCCATCCCGCAGTCCAAATATAAAATCTTCACGCTAATACCTCCATACCCGTCTTGCCCCCCTGCGCCGCAAATTCGGAAGCTACTTCCCCATATGGTTGATCCGGTTCGCCAGAAAGCCCGCTCCAAAGCCATTGTCGATATTGACGACCGAAACCCCGCTGGCGCAGGAATTCAGCATCGACAGAAGCGCAGACAATCCCTGAAAGGAAGCGCCGTAGCCCACGCTGGTCGGCACCGCGATCACCGGACAGTCCGCAAGACCGCCGATCACGCTGGCCAGCGCCCCTTCCATTCCCGCGATGGCGATGATGACGCTGGCGCTCATGATCTCGTCCAGATGGGCCAGCGTCCTGTGCAGCCCCGCTACCCCGACATCATACAGCCTGACGACCTCGCTGCCGAGCACCTCCGCCGTCAAAGCCGCCTCCTCCGCCACTGGAATATCGCTGGTCCCGCCCGTCGCCACGACGACCCTGCCGATTCCGTCCGCCCGAGGAATCCTGCCGATGACGCCGCACCTCGCTTCCCGGTAGTAAGCCAGCTGCAGCGCCTTGCCGACCTCCTCAGCCGCTTCTGCGGAAAGCCGGGTGATCAGAATGGTTTCCTGGCCGTTCTTCAGCATGGTCTCCGCAATCCCTGCGATCTGCTCAGGGGTCTTTCCCGCGCCGTAAATTACCTCCGCCGCCCCCTGCCGGAGCTTTCGGTGCAGATCCACCTTGGCATACCCGATATCCTCGAAGGGCTTTGCTTTCAGCTTCAGCGCCGCCTCCTCCACAGATACCGCTCCGCTCCTGACCTCCTCCAACAGTTTTCTGATATCCTGACTCATCCCCTTACCTCCAGATCAAGCGAAACCGTTTTATAGTATTTTTTCAGCTCCTCCAAAATCTCTCGGCGGCACTCCAGCAGCCGCCCCAGCTGCGCCTCCCGCAGCTGCAGTCTCCCGTGTCCGTCCTGCCAGCGCACCCGAAAGTCCATAAATCCTAAAGACGCCAGATACTTCTCCGCCGCCTCCGTAGCCGCCAGCTTTTCCGTTGTAATCTCCTCTCCGGCGGGAATTCTGGTCGCCAGACAGGCGTAGGCAGGCTTGTCCCAGGTAAAAAGCCCGGCCTCCCGGGAAAGTCTGCGTATCTCCGCTTTTGTCAGGCCGCACTCCCGCAGGGGCGAGCGCACGGCCAGCTCCCCCAGAGCCCGCATTCCGGGCCGGTCTCCCGCGTCGTCGGAAGCGTTCGTCCCGTCCAGCAGCAGCGAAAAGCCGTCCTCCTCCGCCGCTTCCCGAATCCTTCGAAAAATTCTCTTCTTACAAAAATAACACCTGTCTGGAGGGTTCCCCGCAATCATCCCATCCGAAAGAACCGTCTCCTCCAACACCGTCAGCTCCGCTCCCAGCTCCTCCGCCAGCCGCTTCCCGTCCTCCAGCTCAAACCCGGGCTGAAACTCCGTTTTCACATAATAAGCCCGCGTCCGCTTTCCGTATTTCTTCGCCGCATACAGAAGGTAAGCCGAATCCACGCCTCCGGAAAAGGCTACCGCCGTCTCTGGGTTTTCTTTAAAAAACACCTGTAATGTCAAATTCCCGCCTCCCTGCTTAAAAGCAAACAAAACCAACCTCAGTATAGCATTGCCCTCCCCTCAAGTCAACCGACACATTTTCCGGCAGCCGTTCCGACTGTCGGCAGCTTTTACCGGAATGCAAAACGACAGGCTCACCTTTCCGCGACTCGTAGCCGACAGTCGTTCCGGCGAAGACTGTGCCTGGTGTTGGCTCTTAGCGAGGTACTTTCGAGCTTAGCGACCGCTGCGTCAGGCCCCCAGGCGCAGGCGTGTCTGAGCCGGATGCGGTGCGGCTGTCGGTGTCTTTTGCCACAGTAAAATTTCCTGTCAAGATAAGATAGACGAAAAGAACAGTCTGTGCTAAAATGAAAGCACCTGACGAAGTTCAGACAGACAATGGAATGTGAATTCACATTCCAGGGAAATTCCATCGTTACGAATCAGAAAGAGGAAACTACCTATGAAAAATGTGATGCGAAAAATCGGAAGAATTATTGTGGCGTTCCTGCCTGTGGCGGCATGCCTCCTGCTCCAGATCGGGGTATCGATTGCGGCGGGGATCGTAATCACCCTTGCAGCCATGCTGAATCCTTCGTCCGGCGCTGTCGGCGCTGAGGATATCAATCAGTTGGCATCCCAA
The DNA here is from genome assembly GCA_023662875.1 of Roseburia sp. Lineage (GTDB taxonomy): Bacteria > Bacillota > Clostridia > Lachnospirales > Lachnospiraceae > Acetatifactor. The sequence continues at coordinate 19,415 of JAMPIG010000015.1, forward strand.
CTTCTCCTGGAAAATATTATGAGCATCCAGATCGCCTCGCAGATCGCCATGCTGATCGTATTCGGCTGCTGGTACTATTTTGCCTACGGTCGGAAAAAGAGGCCGGAGACGGCGGAGAAGCCCGACGCTCTCCATGTGGCCCTCCTTCTGCCGATGGGCCTGCTCCTGCAGTTTGGCATCAGCAGCGTCCTCTCCCTGATCGAGGCTGTAGCTCCCCAGGTCATGGAAGGCTACAACGAGCTGATGGAGCTGGCCGGGCTGGGAGAAATGTCTCCGCTCGCCATGATCGCCGTCTCCATTATGGCCCCTTTGTCCGAGGAAGTGCTCTGCCGCGGCGTCATCCTGCGGCTGGCGGAGAGAGTCAGCCCCCGCTTCTGGGTGGCAAACTTCATCCAGGCTCTGGCCTTCGGCATCCTCCACGGCAATCTGGTACAGGGTTCCTACGCGTTCCTGCTGGGCCTGCTGTTGGGCTATCTCTACGGAAAATACCGGAATATCTGGCTCTGTATGCTGCTGCACGGAGCCATGAACCTCTCAAGCTACCTTGTGAATCCCTTTTACATGTTGTTTCCGGAAAGCGCCCTTCTTCCGGTATTCCTCGTCGTGCTTGCCGCTTCCATAGTTCTGTTTGTACTATGCCTGCGGCCTTACCTTACAAAAAAACAGGGGCAGGAAAGCAAAACTTCCCTCACCTTGTAATTCTATTGCTTCGGCGCTCCGGAGTCTTTCTGCAGAGCCGTAAAGCCAGGCGCAATTCAGCGCCATAAACAGGCTCGAAAGGCTCCGCGAGAATTCTTTCGTTATAAATAACAACCGTTTTTAGTTTCATAGCCTCTATTTCAGAACCTCTATCCCATGTCTGACAGCTCAATGCTTTCTTCTCATAACATGCGCTCTATATTCCCTGCTCCTGCACGATTCCCTTCCTCACAAAGTACTCTACAATCATCCTCTGCACCTTCGGCGGATACTTCAGCAATTTATAGGGGACTCCTGACTGACTTACCTTTTCCACAATTATAATTCCGTACTCTGTCCCCTTCTCCGTGGGCAGCTTAAGAAACGAACCATTGATATTCTGCTCACTGACCAGCCCCTCCGCCATCAGCCAGGCCAGCATTTCGCCTAAAGCAGCCTTCTTGACTCCTTCCACAGTACAGATGCGGTTCAATTCTTCCTTAATTTCCGAGGCATAGAGAGAATCCCGATATAGAAAGTCATCCGCGTCATTTTCCGTCAAATAGAACGCCCCTTTTCTACCCTTCCTGGATTTCCCTTTCCTTCCGCCGTCTGCATTTCCGGCCCCATCCTTCCGGCTCCCGGCTTCCTCCCCCGCCATACTGACGACCGCGCCCGGATGCGCCTCCAGGAACAGCCGGATTGCCTCCAGGAATCTCGCTCCGTACTTCTCCCGCTTGTTCTCTCCTACCCCGGATACCCGCAACAGCTCCCGCTCATCCCCCGGCAGCTTTACACACATATCAATCAACGTCTTATCCCCGAACACAATATAAGGCGGCAGCCCCTCCTCCCGGGCAATCTCCCGCCGCAGCCCCCGCAGCGCCTCAAACAGGTCATATCCCGCCCCCGTAAGGACATCCGTGCTCCTTTTATGGGCGGAACGACTCCTCCGCTCCGGCTCCTTTTCCTCGTGGACGCGCAGAATCACCCGGCGGCCTTCCTCCTTTAGCGGCTCGATATTGCCCAGCCGCAAAACGCTGTACTGATCCTCTGTCTGATAGAGATACCCCTCCGCCACCATCTGATAAATCAGAGAACGGATTTCATCCTCACCGCTGTCTTTCAATTTCCCAAAGGAACGGTAACTTACCGTCCCAAGCTCCCGCAGCCTGGCTCGGTTTGCCCCCTGCAAGGTTCCGATAACAACCGTTATTCCATATCGTCCCCTCGTCTCGGCCACACAGTTGACCACCCACTTCGCTTCCTCCGTTCTGTCGACTTCACGATATTCCCTCTGGCAGCCTCCGCAATTACCGCAGGGGTTCCCTGTCCTTTCCCCAAAGTAATTCAGGATATAATTCCGCAGGCATCCCGCCGTCCTGCAGTAACCCTCCATAATCTGGAGCCGCCGGATATCCCTCTGCTTTACTCCTTCGATCTCCTCTTCGTCCAAGTCCGAAAAATCCTTTTTCTCCAGAAGAAACTTATTGATCAGAATGTCCTGAGGCGAAAAAAGCAGGATGCATTGCGCCGGCTCCCCGTCCCTTCCCGCGCGGCCGGCCTCCTGATAATAATTCTCCATACTCTGCGGCATATTATAGTGAATCACATACCGGACGTCCGACTTATCGATCCCCATTCCAAAAGCGTTGGTAGCCACCATCACAGGCAGCCTGTCATACAGAAAATTTTCCTGGCTTTCCTTTCTGGCACCGCTCTCCATCCCCGCATGATATTTTGCTGCCAAAACGCCCCTTGCCAGAAGCTTCTCATAAAGCTCATCCACGTTCTTTCTGGTGGCACAGTAAATGATACCGCTGTCCTCCGGGTGCTTCTCCACATAATCGATGACATAAGTGTCTTTTCCTCGGATACTCTCCACGCTGTAATAAAGATTCGCCCGGTCAAATCCTGTTACGGTCACCTTCGGATTCCGCAGCTTCAGCGCGCATAAAATATCATCCGTTACTTCTTTCGTTGCCGTCGCGGTAAAGGCGCTGACAATCGGGCGCGTCGGCAGACCTTCGATAAACTCTACGATCTTCAGGTAGCTTGGCCGAAAATCCTGGCCCCACTGAGAAATACAATGCGCCTCGTCCACTGTCACCATCGAAATCTCTGCCTGCCCGGCAAAGCATAAGAACTCCTGGCTGAGAAGCCGCTCCGGCGCGACATAGATAATCTTGTACGCTCCGTTTTCCGCCAGCTTCAAAGCCCTCCGAATCTGCGTCTCCGTCAGCGAGGAATTGATATAGGCGGCATGAATCCCCGCCTCGTTCAGGGCTCTGACCTGATCCTGCATCAGGGAAATCAGCGGTGAAATAACAATCGTTATCCCTGAAAACAGCAGGGCGGGAATCTGATAACAGATCGACTTTCCCGCCCCCGTCGGCATAACGGCCAGACTGTCCTGCCCGTTCAAAATCGCCTGGATAATCTCTTCCTGTCCCCTCCGGAAGGACTCATATCCAAAATAGAATTTTAAGGTTTCTTTTGGGCTCATAGCTCCTTGTCCTCGATGTAGTGTTTTAGCTATTACAAATACGGCCGTATTTGAAACTCTGTGATCTCCCCTTCTTTTTTGCTCACCAGTTCAAACAAATTTTCTTTTGTAGCAAACAAATTCTTCGGATTTCGACCAATAATAAGATACTGATTATTCCCGTCTGTGGAAATATATTTTCTCGCCTCGTCATTTAACAGAATATCCGCATTATCTATTACAATCAATTTTCCTCTTGTTTGTTTCAGAATTTCGTGAATATTTCTTTGATAATCCAAATAATTGAAACAGACAATACTTGAGTTTAACGCCATGCATTCTTTTATACATAAAAACACAACTGTCTTCCCGGTTGCCGACGGGCCGGTAAGAAGCGTAAGATTGTTTGTAAAAGTAAAATTTATAACAAATGAAGTATGAACCGTTGAAAAATGCTCCATTATGATTGGTTTACTTTTCATTCTCCCACCATTCCTTTAATGCGTCATAATCCTGAATGATATCTGTCTTGCGGACTGTACAGACTCTAACCGGCCCCATGTCAAAAGGAATTAACGCGTAATCGCTGTAAACCGCTCCTTCTTCCATGCCATACAATAGCTCCAGCGCATTATCACCGCACTCCTTCAAACAAAACACCTTATCGGGATAATATAGAATATTCAAAACAGTTTTACAGCCTGTCGATAGACAGTCAACATCCAGCGTCACTCCATTAAACGAGGACTCTATCTTGTACTTTCCGAGAAGCTTCGCCCCATCTATCCGCTCCGCAATTTCGCTGGCTCGCTCGTCCAGTTTATTTACCGTTTTTTGATTAAAAAACACATCGTTTAATTCAATATACTCCTTGTCCGGCGAAATGTCTTCCTTATTCTTGTAGATTGTAATCATAATCCCAGCTCCATCCTTGCCTTTCCAAATTCGCTCGCTAAAGAAGTTCCAATATAAATACTCTTCATTTTCTCTTCCAGAGACAATCTTTCCGAATCCAAACCACAAACATCATCTTTCTCCCTGCCCACCCACTCGCAGCAAGAACAAATCCAGCAATCGCCAATGTTTTTTTTCGATACTTCAAACCCGGTATTTCTTGTCAGATCAAACAACAGCTTCGCAGATAACTGCTCGATATTATGGTTCTTCAGATTATCATCATACAACACGATTTCCTGAATCCCCTTATAATTCATCTCGTCCGCCCGAAAAGCTTCCAGCAACAGTTCTCTGGCCCGAATTTCCGTTGACCTTTTTTCTCGAAATTCATCATCTGGCGCGTAAAGCCAATCCATCAGTTTATCGAATTCCAAAAGAATAAATTCAAAGCAGATAACATCCAGCAAATGAACATTACTTTTCTTTTCGGCATACTTTTTTAACAACCGCCGCTCCTGATAAGCCTGCAGATTATCAAAGGAATTGTCAAATACTATGATATACTTGTTTTCACAATCCGGCAATGCCCCTACCGCTTTCACAAGCTCGCTGTTATTCCCTTTGCTTTCCACGATTATATTAGGATCCAGCTGATGCATCAGCGTTTCCCAGAATACATAGCCCGCTTTGTCTTTATGGTCTTCTATCCATAAATAAATTTTTGTTGACATTTGTCCGTCTCCTGTAAATTCTTTAACCGAAATCCACTAAAGCACTTTTTTCATAAGTCATAATTAAAATTTATCGAAATATCCAACCAGTACCATTCTTTTACAGGGTACTCTTTCTTATGCTAATCATACACCTCTCTGTATACTATAGCACACTCCCCGCTCAATTTCAATATACACTGCCTCCTGCCCTTTCCTTTTATCAACAATAATTTAACACTGACTCCCATTCTCCTTACTCTTCCGTCCCCACTCCCATATTTACAAAATCCCCTTTCTTCAGTATACTGAAATCACAGGAATGCAAACCCGAAAATACGGGAACCACAGAAATACAAAAATCACATTCCACAGGAGGCGTACCCCCATGAACTTTACCTATCCCCAGGAGCCGCCGCGCCCCGCTCCCAAGCCACAGCGTCCGCTTTTCGGTTCGAAGGCAGCCCCTCTGCCGCCCCACAGCGTCTGGATGATCCACGATCCGGCGATCTACCGCGATCCGGTCAGCAATGACTATCTTTTATATTGCACCGGCGGCCGGGCTTTTCGCTCCTCCGACCTGATCCGCTGGACATCCCTGGGGCGGGTAGTCGAAGATCCCCCTGCCTGCGCCCGGGAATGGACCCGCAGCAAGGCGATCTGGGCTCCGGATATCATTAAGGTCGACAACGAATACCGTCTCTATTGTTCCAATTCCTCCTTCGGCGTCCGACAGTCCTGTATTTTCCTCGCCGTATCGGATCGGGCGGAGGGGCCTTTTCAGCCAAAGGGAATTGTACTTCGCTCCTCCGACCGGCTCTACGTCAACGCAATCGACGCCAATATCGCGGAAGATGTCCGCACCGGGAAGCAGTATATGGCGTATGGCTCCTTCTGGGGCGGCTGCCACATAATCGAGCTGGATCGGAAGACAGGATACGCAAAGAACGGGCCTGACGACATGGGCTTCTGCCTCGCCCGCCGTCCCGATTGGGCGGACACCGCGATCGAAGGCCCCTATATTATTTATCATCCGGATATGGATTATTATTATTTGTTCGTCTCCTACGCATCCTTAAAAAGCGATTACAATATCCGGGTGGGAAGGAGCCGGGATATTACAGGCCCCTACCTGGATCACAACGGCCGGGATCTGCGGGATCTGTCGGATGAAGACGCGACTCTGGGCTATATGCTTGCCTGCGGGTATAAATTTGACGACGACCCGAACGGTTATATGGGCCCGGGACATAATTCCGTCCTGCGGGATAAGGACGGGGAATGGTATCTGGTTTCCCACATCCGCCCCCACAACCTCCGGCAGGAAGAGCCCTCCTTCCTTCAAATCCGCAAAATGCTCTGGACGGAGGACGGATGGCCCCTGGTCTCCCCGGAGCCTTACGCGGGAGAAAGACTGCAGCCGGTCGCTCCGCAGCTGCTCTCGGGCAGCTATGAGCGGATAAAGCTGACCCCTCAGGTTCCTCAGGGGACACTGACCTCTGTCAAAATGACCCTGCGGCCGGACGGAACCGGGCTTCTGGCGGATTCCGTCCGGATCCGCTGGGAGACGACGGGCTTCTGCTCCCTCAAGATAAGGTACGCTAATACCACAGAAGAATTCCAGGCTCTGGCAGCCTGGGACTGGGAAGCCTGGCGTCCCACCCTGGTTCTGACCGGATGCGACCAAAAGCACATCTGTATCTGGGGGAAGAAATTCGATCCTCCCGCCGCTCCGCCGGTATAACCGGCGGAGCCTTAACCTGTCTCCGTCGCAAACCTGTCTGCGCGGCAAAACTGTCTTCGCCGTAAATTTGTCTCCGCTGTAAATTTGTCTCCGCTGTAAATTTGTCTCCGCTGTAAATTCGTCTCCGCTGTAAATTCGTCTCCGCTGTAAAACTGTCTCCGCCGTAAATCTACCTCCCTCGTAAACCTGTCCTTGTCCCGCCTCTCCGGAAAGAAGTGAAAAATTAGAAAAACGTTTTTTTAAAATCTCTTTTCTTTTTCTCCATTATGCTTTACAATGACAGGGTAACCTTTTACCAATCTATAAATTCACAGCTTGGGAGGCGTTATCCGTGAGAAGAAGGAATCTGCTGTCTCTTTTCCTATGCTGCTGCATAATCCTTGGAGGATGCGCGGCGGAACAGGAAAATACCAATATCCCCCTGTTGAGAAGCTGGGAGGAAGGTATTTCCTATACCATGGCGGAAGTAGTTTACGACGATATTTCCGTGACCGGAACCATACTCTGTACCTATCGCCAGGCGGCTTCCTACAACCTTACCTTCGATCTGGACGGGCGAAGAATCGATTCCGTCCATGTAAAAAAGGGCGAAATCGTACAAAAAGGCCAGCTTCTGGCCTCTCTGGAAAGCCGGGACGCGGAAACTTATGTATCGGCGCTGGAGCATACCCTGCAGGCAGATCAGCTGAGACTTGACCAGACCGTCGCCCTTCGGGACTTTGATCTGGAAAGCGCCGAAACGCTTTACTATTATACTTATATGACGGCGGCCGACAAAAAGGCTCTTCAGGAGCAGCGGGAATCCATCTCCTCTCAATACAAAAACAGGATTCAGGATTTGGAGGATGCGATAGCCCTGGATACCGCCCGCCTTGCCCAGGCAAGGGAGCAGCTGGAAAAGGGCCGCATCTACGCGCCCGTCACCGGTGAAATCACCTATGCTCTCAGACCGACCGGGCCAATCTACAGCAATACAAAAGAAACCGTCGTCACACTCTGCGACATCTCTACCTGCTACTTTGAATCGACGGACTTCCGCTATCGGGATTACCTGCTGGAGGGCGAGACCTATCAGGTGGAATATGTCAAGCAGGGCGGCTCGGAATTTTATGAGGTAATCCCCGTAAATATGGAGCTCTGGGACGAAACAGGGTGCCTGCAGTTTGCGCTGGCGAGCGACTCTGTCTTTCCCGAGCTGGCTACGGTGGGAAGACTGACCGTCTCTCTGGGCGAACGGCGGAACGTGCTCTCCGTCCCCCTGCAGGCTCTCCACAGTACAGAGGACGGCTGCTTCGTATATGTTCTGGAGGACGGCGTCCGCCAAATCCGGGAAGTAACCGTAGGTCTTTCGGGAAGGGATAAGGCCGAAATTTTAAGCGGCTTACAGGAACACGATCAGGTGATTCTCAGCCAGAAGGCAGGTGATGAAGATGAGACGGACTAACGTTTTATCCGGCGCTATCTGGGGACGCACTCCCGATATGGGTTCACATGCGGTATCCACGCCATCCACCGCATCAAAGCGACACGCCGCCCCAGAGTTACGCACTGTATCAAAATCACGTACAAGAATATGGCTGTGCGCCGCTCTTTGTCTCTGCCTTACCCTGACAGGCTGCGGCGGACAGACGCCGGAGCCTGCGCCGCAGCCTGTCCTGGACGGGGCCTGGAACGAGATAAATCAGGAACAGACAGCGGAAGTCTCTTACGGCGCTATCGAAGTCTGCAATATTTACAACGCCTGGGTCGCTCCCCGCGTCCGGCAATTAGGTTTTGTGACCCAGGGCAAATTCGGGGAATATCAGGTCTCCATCGGCGATACCGTCACAAAGGGACAGGTGCTGGCCACCTTAAATCCCGCCCCCTACCTGGAAACGATTCAGGCTTTGGAGGAACAGCTGGAAGACCTTACCTACCAGTACGAATACACGGCCTCCCTCAACGAAAAAACCATAGCCGCCTCCCGGATTCAAATGGAGAAATATTACGCTCAGCTGAACGACAAGGATAGAGAATGGCAGGAGGGAGAATGGAGCGCTGTCTGCAGGGTACTCGGTGAGCTGGATCAGTCGGTAAAGCGCCTGGAGCTGGTTAATTCCCAGGCGGAAGAAACCTACCGGCTGGAGTATTCCTATCTGGAAGAACAGCTGAAGACCGCCAGAAAAGCCTACCGTCAAATCACGATAACCGCTCCCTGCGACGGAACCGTTATCGCCCTCTACGACATGACGGACTCGGACTACACCTCCGACTCCATGGATTATGTGGCTATCGCCGAAAAGGATATTTACTGCCTCCGCTGCGAATATATTTCCGAGGGCTATCTGAAAAACGCTGCCGTAGTCGGCTTCCGGAACGGAAAGCAATATGAGCTGAACTACGACCCTTACGATGAGGAGCTCTTGCTGCAGCTCCGGAACAGCGGGGAATCCACATACTCGAATTTTCTGATTGCGGAGCCAGACGAGGATATCTCCTACGGGGATATGGCCGTAATCAAGCTGGTCACGTCCGCGAAGGATCACGTCCTGCTGATACCCGAGATCACCATCCGCGCCGACGTTGGCGGGAAATATGTCTACCGAAAAACGGAAAACGGACGGGAAAAGGTTTATGTGACAAAGGGAATATCCAATGGAATCGATGCGGAAATTACATCCGGCCTGGAGGAAGGAGATGTGATATATGTTCCATAAAAAAAAGACGCTCTTATTGCTGACCGCGGCGGCGCTGCCTCCGCTGCTCAGCTCCTGCGGTCTCCGCATTTTCAGCGACGCGGGGGCGGATATCTCTATGGAAAGAAGCATTTCGGATTACCTGGATCTCAATGTCCTGGAAAATACGCCGCTTGAGGAAAGCAGCGTCGATACTTACACTGTGACCCGCGGAACCTTTACCGTCCCCGGTCTGGAATCCACCTGTAACCGAGACTATTATACCGCCTGTCCCGTCAGAGCAAGCGTAGAGTACGGCTCCATGGCTTATGTGAGCACGGAGGTTTCCAATTATGAGACCGTGACGAAAGGCGACATCCTCGCCCTGGTCGAAACCCGGATTGACCCTGTGGATCTTCTGCAGGCGCAGCTGCAGCTACAGCGGTTGATCGAGCGGTATGCGGAGGAAACCCAAAGCTTTGAGGAGGAATACGAAAAACAAAAGGATGCGCTGAAACTGGTCTGGAATCCCTATGAAAATAAAGTCCAGACCATCCAGCTGGAGCGCCGGGTTCTGGAATGGCGAGACACATGCCGCAGCTATGAGAAGCAGATTGCACTCAAACAAAAGGAAGTCTCGCAGCTGGAAGCCTGTTCCGAACGCCCTGTCCGCGCCATCACCGCAGACAGGGGCGGGCTGGTGATTCTCCCCTCTTCCCCGCTCAGAACCGGGGATACCGTCGAAAACGGCAGGCTGATCTGCAGCATCCTGTCGCTGGACGAGCTGATCTTTTCCGCTTCCAACAATCAATACCAGACCTACCGTTACGGAATGGATTTCACCTGGACGGTGAACGTCCGCGGCGGAGAACCCCTGGAGATGACCGGAAGCGTCGTCACCGGCACAGAAGGCGACCTGTACGGAAATCTCCGGGAGGATAAGATTTTTTTCCTGCTGCAGCCCGCGGCCGAAAGCGATCTGTCCGATACAGAGACAAATCTTTCCTCCAATATCAGGGACGCCAAAATCCACGGCGACCAGGGAACCATGGAAAATGTCCTTCTGGTTCCGGCGCAGGCTGTTACTGTGGAGAACGATATTCCCTACGTCACGATTGTAAAACAGGACGGCTCCTTCCTGAAAAAGGGCTTTCTGGCGGGAGGCTCCAACGCAAATTATTACTGGGTACTGGACGGCCTGGAAGAAGGTGCCGTGATTCTGGCCGAGCCCTGAACAAGTATGAAAATCAGGGATTTTCATAGCAATAGAATCAAAAGGATGATTCTATTGTCAAGTACCATTAAATTTGAGCCTGCCGTTGGCAGGTATGGTAACAAGTGTAAGAAATTCTAAGTCTCACAAGTTGCTAAAGCAACCTGGATTAGTCTATTCCGCCGCAGGCGGGCAGGGGGTATCTATGTTTTCTCTGATGTTTCAAAAGCTTTTCCATAAAAAATGGATGGTCGCCTGTATGCTGTTGGGAAACGTGCTGCTGATCGCCGTGGCGGTAAGCCAGCCCCTCTACCGGGTCTCCGCCTTTCAGCGGATGCTGACCGACGACTTCGAGGATTATTATGAGACAAGCGGAACCTGGCCCGCCGTCCTTTTTGTGTCCCAGCATACGATCAAAAATATCTCCAACTCTCCGCTGGGAAAAACGGAAAAGGCGTTCCACGACGCGCTGGACGCTATCGGAATCCCGGTCAGCCGCCAGATTACCACCTTCAGCCTCAGCTCCGGCAGGGCTCTTCCGGACGAGATCCGGGACAACAAAAAGGAAAAGAAAATCTACCTTTCCGCCATGTCCGACTTGAGTCATCATGTGGAAATCGTTCAGGGACAGTTTCCTGAGGCCGGAAAGGCGGCGGACGGCTGTTATGAAGTGATGCTCAGCGAATCCGCCATGGTAAGGCTGGATGTGCTGCTGGGAGATATTTTTACCTACGATCTGTTTACCGATACACAGGGAAACGATATCTCCATCCGTATTACCGGCGTCTTCCGTCCTCTGGATGCCTCCGACAACTATTGGACCCGCGCCTTTACGGATATGGATAAAAGAGTGTTCCTGGATATGGATACCTTCTGCGGCCTGTTTATAGACGACGGTAAAGATCTTGGCTACGGTCTGGACGCATACTGGACGGCCTGCTGGGATTACCGACAGATCCCGATTTCAAAGGTCTCCGACTATCTCCATGCCTACCGCGGGGTACAAAGCTGGAGCAGCCTGGAAAAGAAGGTAAACGCTGAAGCTTTTTGTAATATTCTGACCCAGTACAGCGCCGACGCCAAAAAGGTGGAGCTGACGCTGACGATCCTCCAGATCCCGGTGCTCCTGCTGCTTTGCTCTTTCCTGTTTATGATTTCAAGCCAGATGTTGGATATGGAGCGAAACGAAATATCCCTGCTGAAAAGCCGGGGCGCAAAAAGGAGCCAGATTGTCTCCCTGTATCTGTTCCAGAGCCTGTTTTTATCCCTGCTCGCCCTGCTGCCGGGCGTTCCGCTGGGACTGGCTCTCTGCAGACTTTTAGGGAAAGCCACGGCTTTCCTGGAGTTTCAAGGGACGCATCCCCTGCCCCTGATCTTTACTGCGGATATCCTCGTTTACATCGCGGCGGCCATCCTTCTTTCCGTGATCATGACCACCATCCCCGTGATAAAATACAGCGATGTATCCATTGTAAATCTCAAGCAGAGCAAGGCGTTGAAGCATAAGTCCCTCTGGAAGAAGACTTATCTGGATCTGATCTGCCTGGCCGTCTCCCTTTACGGCTTCTACAGCTACCGCCGGAACACAGAGCTTGTCATGGAGGATGTCCTGACGGGAAAAGGGATGGATCCCCTCCTGTATGTCAGCTTTTCCCTGTTTATTTTAGGCTGCAGCCTCTTTGTCTGCCGCCTGCAGCCCCTGCTTCTGAAGCTGATTTACCGGCTGACCTCCAGACGGCTGAAGCCCGCGGCTTATACCGCTTTCCTCTCCGCCATCCAGACAGGCTCCCGGCAGGAATACATGATTGTGTTCATGATGCTGACCGTAGCCATCGGCATTTCCAATACGACCATCGCCAGAACGATCATCGCAAATTCCAACGTCAACCTAAACTATCGGAACGGCGCGGAGATTGTGCTGACGGAAAAATTCCGAACCAACGCGGATCTGATCAACAGCGGCCTGGCGGACAAGCTCGTCTATACGGAACCGGAATTCTCCAAATATCAGACGATAGATGATATCACTGCGGTCACCAGGGTTCAGAAGGAGACGGTTACCTTAAAATCCTCCGGCTCCCCTTCCGTTCAGCTTATGGGAATCCAGACCGGGAGCTTTGCCAGGGTCGCCGATCTGCGGGACGGTCTTCTCCCCTATGATTATCATACCTACCTCAACGTACTGGCGGGCGACGGGAACGGATTTCTGGTATCCGAAAACTTTATGACCCGGCTGGGCTACCGGCTGGGAGATTATATTACCCTGGAAAACATCCAAAAAGGCAGCGTCGGCGGCTACATCCGGGGCTTTTTCCCCTATTGGCCGGGGTATGTTCCCACAGAATATTCCCTGAGCGAATACGGGGAGGCGGAAGCGGCGGAAAACTATCTGGTTGTCGCAAATCTTTACCATCTCCAGAAATCCGCAGGCGTCCGGCCCTACGAGGTATGGATCGCCACCGACGACGGCGGAAAAAGACTGGCAGAGTGGATGACAGAGCATACGGAGGTTCTCCTCACCTCCTTCCGAAATACGACGGAACAGATTGCCGAAAAGGCGGAAACCACACTGTTCCAGGGAACCAGCGGCATCCTCTCCATGAGCTTTCTGGTGGTTTTGATTCTCTGCTGTACCGGCTACCTGATCTATTGGATCCTTTCGATCCGATCCAGGGAGCTTCTCTTCGGTGTGCTCCGCGCCATGGGTATGCGAAAAAGGGAAATCATTTGGATGCTGGTAATTGAACAGATTTTTTCCGGCCTGTTCGCCATCGTCTCGGGAGGCCTCATCGGGCTGCTTTCCTCCCGGATGTTCGTCCCCATGATCCAAAACGCCTACGCCGCCGCGAACCAGGTACTTCCGCTGGAATTAATCAGCGACAGAACAGATCTGCTTCAGCTGTTCGCCGTCATTGCCGTCGTGATCTGTCTCTGCCTGTCCGTGCTGGCCCGGATCGTTTCCCGCATGAACATCAGCAAGGCTTTAAAGCTCGGGGAGGACTGACGATTCGTAGCGTCAGTCAGCTATTTCTCAAAGCGGACTTCGCAGTCCTTCCTGAAAATATTCCTCCCGCCTCGTTTTGCGTTCTCCCGCAAAGTCAATCTGAAACATACAGGCAGCAGGCATGTCCTGCCTGCTGCCTGTATAATGTCATTCATTCTGCCCATCGTTTCCCTGTTGCGCCGCCTGGGCTGCGAGCCTGGCCTCATACTCTTCCTGGGTGATCTCACGCGGCTCAGAAGAGATCTCGCGGTACTGATAGCCGCAGCAGTCATAGTACCCGTCATTGTCATTGTCATAGCATGTGCCGTCCACGACATACTCATCATCCGTCTTCGTGGCACCGCACCCTGTACATGTATATGTGATGTCATATACAGTCTGGAACCTTCCGCATCCCTGCTGGATAACCTCCCGGGATGTCTCGACAAAGCCTTCATGATTGTCTTTGTTGATGGGCATCTCCATATGGCTCTCTTTGCCGCACCATTCGCATACCCACCACTGGTCGCCCACCGTGGTGCATGTCCCGTAGATCACGCCTGCGGGCTTATACCATGCATGGCTCTCCACCCACCCGGTGTCGCTCATGGTGCTGTCGATGCCGCATTTCGTGCATCTGACGATCAGATAGCTTCTCGCAGTACAGTTGTTTTTGTTTATTTCGTCTACCTGGTCGACGTAAGCCCAGTCATGGTCGCAGTTCGGATCGGGGCCGGACGATGCAGGTGTGCTCGCCGGTGCGGGAGCAGCCGCAGGCTCGGTTGTCTTGGATTCCGTCGTTTCAGACTCGGCCGCCTTGGATTCTGTCGTCTTGGACTCCGTTGTCTTGGACTCCGTTGTTTTGGACTCCGTTTTCTTGGACTCCGTTGTTTTAGACTCGGCTGTCTTGGACTCCGTTTTCGACTTTGAGGCGGTCTTTGCCGCAGGCTCGGCAGATGCCTCAGAATCTTCCGCCGCTTCCTTCGTCTCTTCAATTTCTTCCTGGGACTCCACAGCTTCTTCCGCCTCTGAAGCCTCTGCTGTTTCCGATTCCGCCGCTTTGTCGGACTCTTCCGCCTCAGCCTCCAAAGAACGGGCTGAATCAGAAGCCACCTCATCCGCCGTCTGATCTTCCGACTCTACATTCCCCTCGACGCTGACGTCGGACTGCTCCGCCGCAGCCTCTTCGCTGTCGAGCTCAATGCTCTCCGCCGTCACATTTCCGCACGCGCCCAGCAGCATGGATAACGTGAGCAATACTGTCACAATAAAGATTCCTTTGTTCTTTCGCATCATCATTCCCCCTCTATTCCAGCTTACTAATTTTGCGCTGGGCAATAATCGTTTTTTGCATTTTTGGCAGGTTGCAACTGCCTCCCGATCGGGATGATTAAAACATTTCATGTCATTGTGCTTCCCCTTCTTTTCTTTGTATTATTGCCAGCCCAAAATATCTATATCTATACGAGAATTATAAGCACGTCACATTGTTCATGTCGAGAATTATTTATAGTAAACTAAGCATGACATTGTTAGTTTTTGGGGAGACGAGACGCATGGACAAAAAAACCTTAAATATCGCAATAGGGGAGCGAATTAAGACAGCCCGTGAAGAAAAGGGATGGACGCAGGAAAAGCTTGCGGAAAAAATTAATCTCTCCACGCAATTCATTTCAACCATTGAGCGAGGGGTAGCCGGAGCTTCTCTGGAGACAATTATCAATCTATGTGAAGTTTTAAATGTATCGAGCGAATGGCTGCTTTGCGGAAGGCAGGCAATTCCGGATTCCGAAAGGATAGCGGCCAAAATCGGCTCCTTATCAAGCGCTCAGTTGGCCGCCTTAGACCGGATAACGGACGAGCTTTTATGCCTGTTAAGAGTGACGGAGAAAACCTCCCAATAATTTGAAAACCTACCTGTACCGCTAAGGGTAACAAGGTAGGCTTTTTTATATAACCGTTTTTCTTCCATTGCCCGCAGATTGACTTAAAAAGTCTTATTATGTTCTATCGGGCTGCGTCCGTTTTGGCGTTTCCACTCTGCTGCTTGACTGTTCCGCCAGCAGTTGCTTCAGGCGGGCAATTTCAGCGGCACTCTCCGCCAGCGCCGTCTCGTACTTCTTCTCAAGAATATCAATATCAAACATCAGGGATTCGTCCGTCATCTTGTTCAGCTCCTCCATTTCTTCGTAGCGGGAATAAACGTGGTCGTACAGCTTTTGCATATAGCGCATCATCTTATAGGCGTCCGTCTGCGTGATATTCCCCGCGGCAAGGTTACTGTTGATACCTCTTATGATAGCACTTAGACAATAGAATCATTTCTTGGATTCTACTGTATCACTTTGAATCAGGTTTTTCAATGCTTTCACATTCTTTTCCGAACGGTTTTCCCGGATGCGCTCCCGCAGCTTCAGCAATCGGAAAGAAGTGTAATAAATCCCCATCATACGGGAATAATTCAAACAAAAAATTGCTTGAATGTATCGCATTTATATGTTATAATTCTTGTCAAAGAAAAAGAGAGGCAATGCAACATGGGTGTACAAAATACTAAAAATGCAAAGGAGGAAAAAGAAATGATCACAGCAGCTGAGATTGATATAGCGACTTTCAATCAATTTTTGCAGCAAAACAAAGAAAAAATAAATGCTATCACACCAAAAAATCCTCCGATCACGAAGGATGATGAATGGCGCCATGAGCAGGTCTGGGATGATGATATGGAGGGTGATGACATATGATGAAGCAGTGGGAAGTGTGGTATGCGGAATTTCCGTATGAGGAAGATAATTCTATCATTAAAGTGCGTCCTGTTATCATATTAAATGCGGACAATGATAAATTAGAGTGCTTGTCTGTAAAGGTAACAACGCATGATGTTCGTGAGAATGATGAATATGATACGCCAATTATTCATTGGGCTGAAGCAGGATTGAAACAGCCTTCTGTTGCTCGCGTGTCTAAAACTATGATTCTTACTGTAGATAAGTTTAAAACAAAAAAAGGTGATCTTCATCCTGATGATATTCAAACAGTAATGAATCGTTTTATGGCATTCATGGCAACAAAATAATACATAATTAAATTATACGGCCTGTTTACGCAGGCTTTATCTCTGTTATTTAGTCTATATCGGATGTAAAATCCGGGCGGACAAGGATAAAACCGGCGAAAAGGGCTGTCGCACCAATGATTGAAAATCAATGATGTGACAGCCCTTTTTGGGGTTCTTGTTGAAAACTCTCACTTAAGTCATCCCTCTCGTGTTGTCTTGCTTCAACATGAATTATACGGGTAAATCCACGTTGGTACAGATGTGATGTCATTTTATATTATCTAATAGCAATACACTTAGTTTTATCAAGCTAACGCTTGACATTCAGGGCGCGTCGGGATTATAATTTTCGCAATAGAAAGGTATGCTGAAAAATCAAGGTGAGAGAACCTTGACAATGCTACTTTGGTACGGTAAACTATACTCAAGGATATCAAGTAATATGGCGATAAATCTGATAGTAGCAGTTGCTCCAAAAAAAAACAGGAGGTCTTTATGCTAACGATAACCGAATATTTAAAAAACGTTTTGAGGATTTTAAGGCGCACTGCGAGGAAGGGACGGTAAATATGAGCGAGCTGCGGGCGCGCATGGGGCAACTGCAGCGCAATAGTCCGAGGCTTCGCCCCGATGAAGCCTCTATCTACAGCGATCCGATTGTGCAACAGCTGTACCTGTTAAAATTTGCGTATGCCTACGGCTTCGAATATTGCGCTATGTGCGGCGAGCTTACCCCGGATTTTGCGGAGAGGGACGAAATATCCGTCGTATCGCTGGGCTGCGGAACCATGCTCGACTATTGGGCACTGGCTTATATACTGGACGAAAAGAAGATAACCCGGCCTGCGATCCGGTATCACGGAATCGACGCGGTTAAGTGGGATCATAACCTGGAGACGGAGGTCAGGCCCAAGGATAAACAGACCTTCCAATTTTCTCAGGAAAGGTTTGAAGATTTTCTGGAAAGGCGGGACGACAGCTTCCTTACTTCCGACGTGTATTTTCTCCCGAAATCGATCAGCGAGTTTTCGGATCGTTGCGACGACGGAAAGAGCGCCATGGAGCTTATGCTGAATCGTTTATCGGAAGTAGAGAAGGACTCGATCTGCTTCTGTATCTCCCTGCGGAAAAGCAGTAACGGTATCGCGACGGACGACGTAGGGAAGGTGCAGCGGATCCTCGACCAGCTGGAGGAAAAAGCCGGCTTTCATATAAAAACGATAAAATGCATTGCGGATACGGAAAAAACTATCCATGAATTAAAGGAAAACGGGTTACGCGCGGAGAATATTAAATTAGAACAGTTAGGGAAGACAACACGGTCAGGGAAAACTACGCCGTCAGGGAAAAAAGGAACCCGGGATAAATATATCTGGGAGACGGACACCGCGAAAAAAATCGGCGGCTATCCCCCGCTTTCGGCAGAGGATCCCATGATCTCCTATCTGCAGAGCCTGAATGCAAAATGCTCGCTCAAATCGCGGGAGCCGGAGCGTCATCCCTGCGAGGGATGCGGGAAGTATTCCTGCGGAATACAGATGGAACAGACCATGCGGAAGACAATGTACGTCTGTGACCTGGTCATTAAACTGGAAAGGTAGAAGCGCCCATGATTCTAAGCGTCAGCCGCAGAACGGATATTCCGAATTATTATTCGGAATGGTTTTATAACCGAATAAGGGACGGTTATTTCTATGTCCGCAATCCGATGAACGCCCGTCAGATCAGTAAAGTCCCGCTCTCTCCGGAGGTGGTGGATTGTATTGTCTTCTGGACGAAAAATCCGGAGCCGATGCTTTCCCGGCTGGAGGAGCTGGAGGCTTATCCCTATTATTTCCAATTTACGCTCACCAGCTACGGAAAGGATATCGAGCGCAATGTCCCTCAAAAGAGGGAATGTATGATTCCGATCTTCCAAAGGCTGGCGGAAAAAATCGGTCGGGAAAGAGTGATCTGGCGCTATGACCCAATCCTTTTTACGGACAAATATACCCCGGAATATCATTTAACGGCCTTTGAACAGATCGCCGGGGAATTAAAGGGGTATACGTCCAAGTGTGTGATCAGCTTCGTCGATCTTTACGCCAAGAACCGGAAAAACCTGAACGCGATCAACTCCCGTTCCCTGCCGGAAAAGGAGCTGACCGCGTTTGCGGCGCAGCTTGCCTCCATCGCAAAAAAACAGGATATCCGGGCGGCCTCCTGCGCGGAGGCGATCGATTTGTCCGCCTGCGGAATCGAACATAATTGCTGCATCGACCGGGAATGGATCGAGCGGATCATCGGATGTAAAATCCGGGCGGACAAGGATAAAAATCAGCGAGCGGAGTGCGGCTGCGTCGAGAGCGTCGACGTCGGCGTCTATAATACCTGTAAAAACGGCTGCGTCTATTGCTACGCCAATTACAGCCCGGAAAGCGTTTTACAGAGCAGTAGATCGTATGATGTAAATTCTCCGCTGCTCTGCGGGACGGTCACCGAGGCAGATAAAATTACCGAAAGGGCGGTACAATCACTTAAGGAGCCGCAGCTGAGCCTGTGGGACGAATAAAATAGCGAGGGGGAGCAGATCGCTCCCCCCTTACCCTTTACTTCCTTTTTTTCGGCGGTCACTGTGGCACCTTAGAATTTTCTTTCTTTGCCCTATCCACATCCTCCAGCGAGAACTCCAAACGAGCCTTCTTCGAGTCGATTTCTCCCTTGGAAAGCAGAACAACCGTCTCCACATTCGCCGTCCACGGGAACTGATCCACCGCCGCCGCTCTCTCCATCCGATAGCCGCCAGCGAAAAGAATCTCCAGATCCCGTACCAGGCTGGTCGGCTTACAGGAGACATAAACAATATGCTCCACGCCATAGCGGAGAATCTTAGGCAAAGTCCTGGGATGAATCCCGTCCCGGGGCGGATCCAAGATAATCAGATCCGGCTTTTCTTCGATCTCATCCAGTACCTTCAGCACATCCCCGGCGATAAATTCACAGTTCTCCAGACCGTTGTCCCTGGCATTGCTGCGGGCGGCCTCCACCGCCTCCTCCACAATCTCCACGCCGATCACCTTCCCCGCCACAGGAGCCATCAGCTGGGCAATAGTACCCGTCCCGCTGTAGAGGTCGTAGACCACCTTCCCCCTCCCGTCCGGCTCTCCCGCGATTTTCCCGACATACTCCCGCACCGTCTCGTAAAGTATCTCCGCGCTGTAGGAGTTGGTCTGAAAAAAAGAAAAAGCGGAGATTTTAAAACAGAGCCCTAAAAGCTCCTCGTAAAAAAAGTCCTTGCCCCAAAGGACCTCCGTCCTGTCGCTCTGCACAACGTCCGCCTGGGAGTCGTTGACGATATGTAAGATCCCGGCGAAGCGCCCCTGCAGTCTCCCCCCTTTCCCAAGCGAAAGGAGGGCGTCGCAAAATCCCCGGATCAGCCCGTCCGCCGTTTCCCCTGTCTCGCTTCCCGGCTCCTGGGAGGTCGTCACCAGCGCGACGAGAATTTCCCCGGTTTTCGACGCCTTCCGCACGAGAAGATGCCGCAGATAGCCTTCGTGGCGAAGGCGATGATAGAAGCTTACTCCCCGCTCCGCGAAATAGTCTCGCACCGCGCGGAGAATCAGGCGGTAATCCTCGTCCACAATCCGGCAGTCCTCCACCGTCACCACATCGTAAAAGCTTCCCCGCTTATGCATTCCCAGCGTCAGCGGGCCGTCCTTCTCCTCGTCCCCGAAGGAGAATTCCATCTTATTCCGGTATTCATACTCCCTGGGGCTTCCCTTGATGCCTTCCCAGACCCAGTCCGTCCTCTGTCCCGGCACGCTGTCAAGCAGTCTCTTTACCTGCCCCGCCTTCAGCTCCAGCTGCGCTTCATAGGAGAGGGAGAGGTAATTGCACCCTCCGCACACGCCAAAAAGGGAACACGGATGGCCTGTCTCCAGAGGCGACCTCTCCGTCACCTCCAGCAGGCGGCCTTCCGCCCTCCCGTTTCTTACCTTATTGACCATCAGTCGGATCTTCTGTCCGGGCAGGCTGTTTTTAACGATAACGACGCCCTCCCCCGTGTCCGCAATCCCCTTGTTGGGAAAGTCTGCCCTCGCAACCGTCGCCTCATATACCTGGCCCTTTTTCATCCGTTCAGTTTTCTCCCTCGTCTACGAAGAAATCCTCGTCGTCCTCCTCGGCTTCCTCGTCCTCATCCTCGAATTCGTCCTCAAAATCATCCTCGAAGTCATCCAGGTAATTCGGCGTTAAATAGCGGTATACCGCGTAAGCGATTGCCGCCACCGCCGCGATCACGCCGATCACAGCCAGCACGCATACCACCGGATTCATCTTCTTCTCTTCCTTCTTGCCAAGGATCTCATTCAGCTTTGCCGCCTCGAGCAGGTTTTCAATTTTATTCATAGGACACCTCCTTAACAGTCTTCTCTGTCTCCTCTATAGGATATCACATTTGCGGTAAAATTACTACAATCTTTTAGATTCTTTTTAACTTTGCAAAAGAAGCGTACATAATCTTCTGCCCCGCCCGGTCGAAATCCACCGTCACCTTATAGTCGCGGGGCTCCCGAACCAGGCCGATTACCGTGCCCTCCCCATACTTGACATGGGAAACCCTGTCCCCTTCGGTATAGTCCGGCGTCTCTCCGGGCTGCGTCGGCGCGCCCTTCGAAATTCCCGCCAGCCGGTTCAGGCTGCCGATCTCCTTCGCGATATAGGGCTTGTCCGCCTTGGCGGTAGCCTTGGGGCGCAGAAACGCCCTGGGGCGGAAATCATTCATATTCTCCAGCATCTCCCGGTCGCCCGGCGAACGCTTCCTCCCGGGCAGCTCCTGATCCAGCAGCTCCTCCGGAATCTCCCGCACAAAACGGCTGACCGGATTATACTGGGTCTCCCCCCGGAGCATCCTGGTTTTCGCGCAGGTCAGCGTCAGCTCGTCCTTCGCCCGGGTGATCCCAACGTAGGCCAGACGCCGCTCCTCCTCGATATCCTCCGGGTTATCCGTCCAGAGCGCGGCCTGTCCCGGGAACAGCCCGTCCTCCAGCCCCGTCAGATAGACGCAGGGAAATTCCAACCCTTTTGCGGAGTGCAGCGTCATCAAAAGGACTCGGTTGTCCCCGTCCTCGACGCTGTCGATATCCGCCACCAGCGCCACCTCCGCCAGAAACTCCGTCAGTCCCGCCTCCTCATGGCTCTCCTGAAAGTCCTCCGCCTTGGAGATCAATTCCTCCACATTGGCAATCCGGTCATCCGCGCTCTCCTCGTCGTTGTCCTGCAGATACCCGGCATAATCCGTTTTCCGGATAATCTCCCGGATCAGCTCCGGCACCTTCATCTCCGCGGAGGCCTTCCGAAAGGATCGGATCAGCTGTACAAAGGGCCGGATCTTCGCGGAGGCCTTCCCCAGGCTCATAATCTCATCCGCCAGCTCCATCGCGTCATACAGGCTGACGCCCCGCATCTCGGCGTAATCGTCTATTTTTTCCAGCGTCGCCGCGCCGATTCCCCTCTTCGGGACATTGACGATCCGACGCACCGCCAGCTCATCCCGCCCGTTGTCGATCGTCTTTAAATAGGCCAGAATATCCTTAATTTCCGCCCTGGCGTAGAAATTCGTCCCTCCGACTACGTTATAAGGAATCCCCTTCAGGATCATCCGCTCCTCCAGCGCCCGGGCCTGTGCGTTGGTTCGATAGAGCACCGCGCAGTCCTGATACCGCGCTCCCTCCCGTCGGATTCTTCTCTCGATATCCGACGCTACAAACTCCGCCTCGTCATAAGCGCTGTCAAACTGCCGGAAAATCACCTTCCCGCCCTCTCCCCGATCCGTCCAGAGGGCCTTGTCCTTTCGGCCCCGGTTGTTTCGGATCACGGCGTTGGCCGTATCCAGGATCCTCTGCGTCGAGCGGTAATTCTGCTCCAGCTTGATCGCCTTTGCATCCGGGAAATGCTGCTCGAAATCCAGGATATTCCGGATATTGGCTCCCCGGAATTTGTAGATCGACTGATCGTCGTCCCCCACCACGCAGAGATTGCGGTACTTGTCCGCCAACAGCCTAACCAGCTCAAACTGCGCTGTGTTGGTGTCCTGATACTCGTCCACCATAATATACCGAAAACGCTCCTGATAGGAATCCAGGATCTCCGGGCATGCCCGGAACAGCTCCACCGTCTTTACGATAATATCGTCAAAGTCCAGCGCGTTATTCTTTTTTAACGTCTCCTGATACTCCCGGTACACCTTCGCGTAAACCGCTTTCCCGACGTCGTAGGAGGCGTCCAGCTCATATTCCCGAACCCCGATCAAATTATCCTTGGCGGAGGAGATTGCGCCAAGCAGCGCCCTCTCCCGGTAGGTCTTTGTATCGATATTCAGCCGCTTACAGATCCCTTTCATCACTGTCTTCTGGTCGTCGGTATCGTAGATCGTAAAACCGTTTTCAAAGCCCAGCCTGTCGATATGGCGGCGAAGAATCCGCATACAGAGCGAATGAAAGGTAGAGACCCAGACCTGATCCGCGCCGAAGTCCACAAGATTATTCACTCTCTCCCTCATCTCCCCGGCCGCCTTGTTGGTAAAGGTGATCGCCAGAATATTCCAGGGCTTTATCCCCAGCTCGTCGATCAGGTAAGCCACTCTGTGGGTCAGGCATCTCGTCTTGCCGCTGCCCGCGCCCGCCAGCAGGAGCAGAGGCCCCTCCGTCTGCAGGACAGCCGCCTTCTGCTCCCTGTTTAACGTATCGTAAATACTCATAAAATCTCCTCAGACGCGGTCGCCCTCGTCAAAAATATCCCCGCATTCCGGGCAGAATTTCGGCGGATGCGCCGGATCCTCCGGCTCCCAGCCGCACTTGTCGCACCGGTAAAGAGGCGCTCCCTCCGGTCTCTTCTTCCCGCATTCCTGGCAGAACTTTCCCTGGTTGACATGGCCGCAGCAGCAGGTCCAGCCTGCCGCCGCAGGCTTCGGCTTCCCGCATTCCCCGCAGAACTTCCCGCGGTTATCCGTCTTGCCGCAGGAGCAGATCCAGCCCGGTACAGCCCCGGCCTGCTGCGTCTGCGCTGTCTGAGCCTGCTGCCTTCCGCCTGTCATGGCGTTCATACCGCCCATCATATTGCCCATCATGCCCATCGCCATCATATTCATAGCGCCTTCCGCCGCGCCGCCGCTTCCCCCCGCGTTCTCCAGCATATTGGCAAAGGCCTCGGTCTGTCTTGCCGCCTGCATATCGCCGCTGCGGAGCATGGCAGTTTCCTGCCATTTCTGGAATCTGGCCTTATCCTCCGCCGGGATATCCGCGGAGTTGATCGTCATGCTGACCATCCGGATTCCCCGGGAAGCCGTCCATTTTTCCGACAAGGCCTCCGAGAGCAGGCTGCAGATCTGCTCCGAAAACCCGGGAAGCTCATAAGGGCGCACTCCCTGACTCGAAATCTGCGCCAGCACCGGCTGCAGGGCCGTCAGCAGCTCGCTCTTCATGGTCGACGCAAGCTCTGTCTTCTTATAGCTGTCCGTCACATTGGCGCAGACATTCATATAAAGCAGAACAGGATCCGTGACCCGGAAGGTATACTGTCCGTTTACCTTTACCGCCGTGTCAAAATCAAAGCCCGTGTTCCGGTCGAGGACGCGGAAGGGAATCGGCGACGGCGTGCCGAACAGGTTGTTCAGGATTTCCTTCGTATTAAAGAAATAGACCCGCTGATCCTTCGGGGCGCTCCCGCCGAAAGCGAAGCGCTTTCCCAGCTGCTGGAAGCTTCCCTTGACGCTCTCCCCCAGATCCCCGTAAAACAGGCTGGGCTCCGTCGAGTTGTCATACACAAACTCTCCCGCGTCAGCGCAGACGTCTACGATCTTTCCCTGCTCCACGATGATCATGCACTGACCCTCGTTGACGGCCACGATCGAGCCGTTGGAAATAATATTGTTATCCGCTCCTTTTCCGCCGCGGCCGTCCGCGGCCTTTTTGCGGCCCTTTACCATCAACACATCGTTAGAAAGAGAATCACAGTAAAAAAACTCTCTCCACTGGTCGGCCAACAGGCCTGAAAGTGCATCCTTTGCTGCTTTGATCAATCCCATTCGTTTCTCCTCCGGTTCCTGAAAGTTTTCGGTTTATTTTTTATTCTATCAAATTTTCCGTTTTCTCTCAACAGATTTCGGAAATAATCTTTACGAATCTTCTTTACAAACCCGCTCCGTTTTACTAAACTGAAAAGAGACTGTTGTTTTAAGCATATAAATTATCACAAAGGAAGTAGACAGATATGGGAAAAAAGGCGACAAAGGCTGCTGACAATATGTATTACCTGGCGCGCTGCGAGGCGGCGGAGAACAACGAGGATTTTTCCAGCCGCGAGAAGGCGGCGGAAATCATCGGTATCGACCGGACCAGGCTGGCCCGGATCGAGCTGGATACAATTCCTCCCTACCCGGAGGAGGTAAAGGCCATGGCGGAGGCCTACAATGTGCCGGAGCTCTGCAATTCCTACTGCGCGAGAGAATGTCCCATCGGCCGCGATACCGTCCCGGAGGTCTCGATCGACGATTTCGATCGTCTGGCGTTAAAGGTGCTGGGATCGTTGAAGGATATCGATTCCCTGCGGGCGTCCCTGATCGCGATCTCGGAGGACGGCGTCATCGAAGAGAACGAGCGCCCCGCCTTTCAGGCGATTCTGGATTCGCTGGAGAAGATCAGCGCCAACGCAAAGGCGCTGCAGCTCTGGGCGATGAAGAATATACGGTTAAAATAAGCGCGCAAAGTACGCGGACTAAGAAAAAGTTACACAAGGCGAACGAATTGGTTTGTACCGCCGCTGGCGGCATGACGGGAAGTGTACACGAATTGACAGGTATGCGTGGCAAGGCCCGCAAAGGGAATAAATTATGAAAATATCAATAAGCGGCAATTTAATCCAACACTACCTGCAGAATGTCTATTTTCTAAACGGGCACAGTTACGCGGGAAAATCCACCATGGTAAAAATGCTGGCCGAACGGTATGATATGATTGCCTGCGGAGAAAATTACCATGATGTATTTCCGCGGGAAAAGCTGTCGCGTTGGAAACAGCCGGGGCTCTGCTATTTTGACACGATGAGCGGCTGGCAGGAATGGCTCGGCATGACCCCGGAGGAACACTGGAACTGGATGGAGAAGGTTTCCAGGGAATGCGTGGAGATTGAAATCCTGGAGCTGATAAAGCTGGCGGCCTCCGGGAAGAGAATCATCGTGGATACCAATATCCCGCCGGATGTGCTGAGGGAGATTTCCTCGTACCGCCGTGTCGCCATTCTTCTCTGCGATCCGCCGGACATCTGCTCCACCCGTTTTTTTGACCGGGATGACCCGGACAAGAAATTTATGATGGAGCAGATTCAGCTTTGTCCCGACCCGGAAGCCGCATTAAAAAATTTTAATTCCTGGACCCTGTATCACCCTCCGCTGGAGATTGACTGGGCGCACACAGGCTTCTTTACCTATACCCGCTCCGATTTTGAAACGGATACCAGGGAAGAAATGCTGGCGGCCCTGGCTGAGCATTTTGGATTGGATCGCGGCACAGGCTGATAATTAAGTCTTCAGCGAGCCTGCCGCGGCCCAGCCGCGCTCCGGCCGCCGGGTTTGGAACACAACGCAGGTTCCGCCTCTTACTTTGCCGCTTCCTCCGCAAACTTTGTCGTCACAAGGTCGTCATACGGCACTTTTTCTTCCAGAACCCCGGCGTCCTTCAATATATTCTGCAGCAAATCAAAGGCATCCTGTTTAAAGACCAGATCCGTCTTCCAGGTATCCTGCTTATAATACCGCTCCACGATTTTCGTCAGCGTCTCCCTGTCCGTCTCCGCAAACTGCGGCGCGATCACCTCCGCAATCTCCTCCGGGGTATGGCTCTGTACAAAATCCATCCCCTTCTGCAGAGCGTTTGTAAAGGCCTGCACGGTATCCGCATGGCTCTCCAGATAGCTCTTCTTCGCCGAGAAGGAGGTATAGGGCACATACCCCGAATCCTCTCCCAGGGAAGCTACCACATAGCCCTCGCCCTTCTGCTCCAGCAGCGTGGCATGGGGCTCAAATTCTACCGTAAAGTCCGCGTCTCCTCCGGAGAAGGCGGCCGCTGTGGAACCGAAGTCAATGCTCTGGTCTATGTTTACCGTCCCGGGATCGATCCCGTTTTTCTCCAGAATATACTCAAATACCATCTCCGGCATCCCGCCCGCTCTTCCGCCGAGTACGTCCTGCCCTACGAGCATCTCCCAGGAAAAATTCTCGATGGGCTCCCGGGAAACCAGAAAGTTTCCGGCCCGCTGGGTCAGCTGGGCAAAATTCACGACATAGTCCGCCGTTCCTCCGGCATAAGTGTAGATCGTACTCTCGCTGCCCATAAATCCGATGTCCGCCTCGTCGGTCAGCACCGCCGTCATGGTCTTATCCGCGCCGAAGCCGGTAACCAGCTCCAGATCGATTCCCTCCTCCGCGAAATAGCCCTCCTCGATGGCGACATACATAGGCGCGTAAAAAATAGAGTGCGCCACCTCGTTCAGCACAACCTTTGTCTGTCCGCCGTCGGGTGTCTGCCCTTCTTTTCCGCAGCCCGTAAGCGTCAACAGAACCAAAACGACGGCCAGACAGACAGCCGCCGTTTTCTTTGAAATGAATCTCTTCATCACATAAGAACCTCCCGGTTTTGTCATGCTCTATCTTATGACGTTTCCCGGAGAAATGTGAATCCGTTTGTGCCGCCGGCGGTCTGCCCGCCATCTGTTTCCCTCTCTCAGTCCTTTTTGCCTTCCGGTTTTCCCGCCGCCGTTTCCTTCGCCAGCTCGTCCACAATCTTTTCGATCATCAGCTTTTTCACATATACGTCAAAGCTCAGGATGCAGATAAAGGCAAATTTCCGCAAAAACTCCCGACTATCCTCCGGCGCGTCCTGAAAGGTTCGCTCCGCCGTCTGGAACTTCTCCGTCACGTCCGCCTTCATCGCCTGAACCTGGCCTTTTTCCATCTCAAAGACTTCCCGGTAAATATCCTCCAGGGAAAAATCCCCTTCCTGCTTAAAGAACCGATCCGTGATGGGATGCAGCAGCGTCTGGATATCGTTGATGGAAAGAATCCCCTTGTAATAATAAATAAAAATCAGAAGCAACACATGCTCCTTGGAATATTTCTTTTTCACCGGCGGCGGGAGCAGGTCGTTTTTTGCATAGTTATTGATCATCGTCTTCGTCAGGATCTTGTCCTCCCCGGGATATCGCGACGTCGAGCGAAGTCGTGTCTCCATCAGGGTTGTAACCTGATCCATATACAGGTCGATATCCGGAATATCGTCAGGACTGATATACTCTATCCTGTCAAGGCTCTCCAGAATACTGTTCAGCAGATTTTCACCGTCTATTGTCATATGTTTTTCCCCGTTTCTCCATTCGTCGCGAACCAAAGGTTGATTGAGTTGATTTTATTATAGCCCCTGGATAATAAAATCAGCCCTTTTGATTTTATTATAGCCCTTAGATAATAAAATCATCACTTTGATTTTATTATATAGTATTCATTACTACATGACAAGCTTTTTCTTATTCTTTCCGTTTGCCGTAGCTTTCCACTCTTCCAATTTGATTCGTTCCGCCGTTTCGGGGACAGGGATAAGATCAGTCCTGAAAGGTTTTCAGGGCCTCTATCGTCTGTGTAATCAGGTCATCCAGGGACCAGCCGAGCATATCCGCTCCCCGCTGAATCACCTCCCGGTTACATCCCGCCGCAAACCCTTTGGTCTTGAATTTCTTCTTTACGGATTTCAATTCCAGATCCTGTACGCTTTTCGACGGGCGCATCAATACCGTCGCGCCGATTAACCCGGTCAGCTCGTCCACCGCATAAAGCACCTTCTCCATCTCATGCTCAGGCTGGATGTCAACCGTAATACCGTACCCGTGGCTTGCGGTCGCGTGTATTATTTTTTCATCGATTCCCCGCTCCTTCATAATCTCCTGGCTTTTGATACAGTGCTGATCCGGATATCGCTCAAAGTCCAAATCATGCAAAAGTCCTACTATCCCCCAGAATTCCTTTTCCTCTCCGTATCCCAGCTTCTCCGCAAAATACATCATGGTTTTTTCCACAATCTGCCCGTGCTGCAAATGAAATTCATCCTGGTTAAACTCCGTGAGCAGGCTCCACGCCTCTTCTCTTGTCATTGCTTTTTCTCCTGTTCTTATTTTCTCCGTCCATATTCCCCGGCTTCCATAAATCGGATTACCCGCGGGGTCGTCGTCCAATCCTTATTATACTCCTTTTATTACCTGAAAAGAAGGGGCTGTTCGAAAATAATCAGCCCCTTACCGTATCAGTTGGCAAAAAGCGGCGTAGAAAGATACCTGTCCCCGGAATCCGGCAACAATACCACGATATTTTTACCGGCATTTTCCGGTCTGGCCGCAAGGAGCAACGCAGCCTTTAACGCCGCCCCCGACGAAATTCCCACAAGAATTCCTTCCGCCAGCGCAAACGCTTTTCCCTCCGCGAAAGCCTCCTCATTTTCAATCGTAATTACCTCATCGTAAATCCCTGTGTTCAGTACGTCCGGGACGAAACCGGCCCCGATTCCCTGTATCTTATGCGCTCCCGACGTCCCCTTGGAAAGAACCGGACTGGCCGCCGGTTCTACCGCTACCACTTTTATATTCGGGTTCTGTTCCTTCAAATACTCGCCCACTCCCGTCACGGTGCCTCCTGTGCCGACGCCCGCCACGAAGATATCCACCTTGCCGTCCGTCTGCTCCCAGATCTCCGGGCCGGTCGTAGCCTTATGGATCGCCGGATTCGCAGGATTCACAAACTGGCCGAGGATAACGGAGCCCTCGATTTCCCGATTCAGCTCCTCCGCCTTTGCAATCGCCCCCTTCATTCCCTTTGCGCCCTCTGTAAGCACCAGCTCGGCCCCGTAGGCCTTCAAAAGGTTTCTTCTCTCTACGCTCATAGTTTCCGGCAGCGTGAGAATCGCCTTATATCCCTTTGCCGCCGCCACAGCCGCAAGTCCGATCCCCGTATTTCCGCTGGTGGGCTCGATGATCGTCGCTCCCGGCTTTAATTTCCCTTCTTTTTCCGCATCCTCGATCATGGCGAGGGCAACCCTGTCCTTTACGGAACCGGCCGGATTCAGATACTCCAGCTTGGCTAAGAGGGTAACCCCCTCGACCCCTGCCCTCCCGGCATAGCGGTTCAACCTTAAAATGGGCGTCCTTCCGATCAGTTCCAATGCACTTTCTTTGATTTCTGACATAGTGCGCTGCCTCCTTTTTTATAACCTATCTCGTTTTAATAGGTAATATATGTTTTATGTTTGAAATCATTATAGTGTTCTGCACTATAACTGTCAATCTGCAAACCAACTCCTTTACTTTACAACTTTCCTGTGGTAAAATGTTGACACAGAAGGACGTTGTGTCAACTTCTGATTCCATGTGCGCTGAAGCGCACGAAATCATGGTACAATGTCCGCAAAGGGCAGAGTCAAGTGGCCGAAGAAACAGCTGCCGTGC
>JAMPIG010000016.1 GCA_023662875.1 Roseburia sp.
AGGGCGGCAAGCTGGCGGGCGACGCCGGCGCAGGCGATATCCTGCTGCTGGATGTAACGCCCCTGTCCCTGTCGATCGAGACCATGGGAGGCGTAGCGACCAGGCTGATTGAGAGAAATACGACAATCCCGACAAAGAAGAGCCAGATCTTCTCTACGGCGGCGGATAACCAGACAGCCGTGGATATCAATGTAGTACAGGGCGAGAGACAGTTCGCGAAGGACAACAAGTCTCTGGGACAGTTCAGGCTGGACGGCATCCCGCCTGCAAGAAGAGGCGTTCCTCAGATCGAGGTTACCTTCGATATCGACGCCAACGGTATTGTAAATGTATCCGCGAAGGATCTGGGAACCGGCAAGGAACAGCATATCACGATTACCGCAGGCTCCAATATGTCCGACGACGAGATCGAGAGAGCGGTAAAGGAAGCGGCCGAGTTTGAGGCCCAGGACAAGAAGCGCAAGGAAGCCATTGAGGCCAGAAACGACGCGGATTCCTTCGTCTTCCAGACAGAGAAGGCACTGGAGGAGGTCGGCGATAAGCTGAGCGACAGCGATAAGTCCGCTGTACAGGCTGATCTGGCGGCGGTAAAGGCGATTCTGGATCGGACGAAGGATCAGGAGCTGACCGACAGCGATCTCGACGAGCTGAAGGCGGCAAAGGAGAAGCTGACCAACAGCGCGCAGTCCCTCTTTACTAAGATGTACGAGAATATGCAGCAGGCTCAGCAGGGCGGCGCAGGCCCGGATATGAGCGGCGCGGCGGATAATTCTTCCTCCGCTCCCGAGGACGACGTCATCGACGGAGACTTCAGAGAATTATAAGGTCAACGAATTCTCCAGGGTGAGTGAAAATCTCACCCTGGAGAAACTTGGGTTTATGTTTTCAGAAAGGCATGATTATCAGTATGGCAGAACAAAAGCGAGATTATTACGAGGTTCTTGGCGTAGAAAAAAATGCCGATGACGCCGCGATTAAAAAAGCATATCGTGTTTTGGCGAAAAAATATCATCCGGATATGAACCCGGGGGACACGGAAGCCGAAAAGAAATTCAAGGAAGCGTCGGAGGCTTACGCGGTTCTCAGCGATCCCGATAAGAGACGCCAGTATGACCAGTTTGGCCATGCCGCTTTTGACGGAATGGGCGGAGGAGCGGGAGGCTTTGACTTCAGCGGTACGGATTTCAGCGATATATTCGGCGATATATTTGGCGATTTCTTTGGCGGAGGGAGCCGCCGCAGCCAGAACAGCAACGGGCCGATGAAGGGGGCGAACCTGCGAACCAGCGTCCGCCTTACCTTTGAGGAGGCGGTCTTCGGCTGCAAAAAGGAAATTGAGCTGACGATAAAGGAGACCTGTAAAACCTGTAACGGATCCGGCGCAAAGCCGGGTACGAGCCCCGAGACCTGTTCCAAGTGCGGCGGCAAGGGCCAGGTAGTCTATACCCAGCAGTCCTTTTTTGGGACGGTTCGCAATGTGCAGACCTGCCCGGAGTGCCAGGGAAGCGGAAAGGTGATCAAGGAGAAGTGCGCGGACTGCCGCGGAACCGGCTACATCCCTATGAAAAAGAGGTATTCGGTGGATATTCCCGCCGGAATCGATAACGGCCAGTCTATCCGGGAACCGGGTCTCGGAGAACCCGGCGTCAACGGCGGCCCCAGAGGAGACGCGCTGATCGAGGTAATCGTCGGAAGGCATCCGATCTTCCAGCGGCAGGACTTCAATATCTACTCTACCGTTCCCGTCTCCTTCGCCATAGCGGCGTTGGGCGGCGAGATTCTGATCGATACGGTGGACGGAAAGGTTGTCTACGACGTAAAGGCGGGGACGCAGACGGATACCAGAGTCCGGCTGCGTGAAAAGGGCGTACCTTCCTGGCGGAATAAAAATGTCCGGGGCGACCACTATGTAACGCTTGTGGTTCAGGTTCCTGATAAGCTGAGCCATGAGGCGAAGGAGCTGCTGCGCCAGTTTGACGAGGCGACGGGCGACACGCTGAACGAGGCGGCTCGGGCGACCGCGGAGAAGAATTCCGGCGATAATAAGGAGAATAACGGTAAGGACGGGAAAAAGAAGAAGTTTTGGAAGTAGAAGAGCAGGACAGGGGCTGCCGCAAGGGTGCGGCGGCTCTTTTTCATGACAATAGAATTCGAGAGGTTTCGACGAATCAGGCATATTTACATTGGCAGGGAATTCATGATATACTTGTCTATACCGAAACCGAAACATTTTTCCAAGCAGGCGGATTTTGCGGAACGTCAGCCTTTTACGGAGCAACAGACTTGAATGCGGCGTCCGCGGCAGGTGCAAAGCGGACTGTAAACAGGGAGGAGCAAATGAAAAAAGCAGGTGAGTTTTGCAGGGCAATATGGATTGCAGTGTACCTGTTGCTGACTTTGACGCTCGCAGTCCTGATCATCGCCTGCGTTACAGAGCCGCAGCATAATCTCCTGGCCGGGCAGATGGCGCTGGGAACCGTCCTGGGAGGGGCTTTTCTGATTGCAGCCCTTTTCTTATGGGAGAGATACCTTCCTCAGAAGATCGCAGGGAACCCATGGCTTTATTACGGACTTCTGATTCTTTACGGAATCTCGCTTTACGGAGTAAGCTGTTTTTGCAGAAACAGTCCGGACTCTTTTGCGGATTATCAGCAGGTTTGGGCGGGTGCGGCCGAGCTGGCGGCCGGGGAAGGACTGTCGCAGGAGTGGTATTTTAAAATATATGCCAACAATATTAAACCCATGCTTCTATTGAGCGTGCTGTTCCGCGCTT
The DNA here is from genome assembly GCA_023662875.1 of Roseburia sp. GTDB lineage: Bacteria > Bacillota > Clostridia > Lachnospirales > Lachnospiraceae > Acetatifactor. Next base: position 2,774 of record JAMPIG010000016.1, read on the forward strand.
CGGCGGAAGGCCTGGCTCTTTTTAGTGTTTCTGGCTCTGGGATACGGCTTGATCAGCTGCTGGGCCGAAACCTACGAGATTACACAGAAGGCCAGGGAGACCAGGGAACCGATGATAGACTGGATTGCTCTGGGGATGAAGGGAGATGGCAGTTGGGAAGCGAATGCCGAGTATGGCAGTTATGTGAGAGCGTTGCCGACCAAGGCGGAAAAAGCAGAATATACCAGGGCATATATTTGGGAGAACCGGCGCGAATTTGTGAATCCGTCTCATTTGCTGCAGAAACTTAGATGGAATTTCGCAAGCGGCAATCTTGGCACAAAGGATTATGCATATTCAGCGCTGCAGCCCGGCAACATTATCTGGGAAGCCTTCTCTCCCTGGGGAAACAATTATTGGAGAACCTCTCAGCTTTGTTTCTGTTATCTTTTCGCGATCTATCTGGTCATTTTAGGGGGGGCAGTATGTACCTTCCTGGCGCTGCTTCGGAAAAAAGAGGTTCCTCTGATAAAGAGAATCGCGGATCTCGCGCTGCTGGGAAATATTATTTTTCTGATGATCTGGGAGGCCAACAACAGGCAGCTGTATAATCAGGCACCTGTGATCCTTCTCGGCGGATTCTTGAATATCATGATGATTCTCGGGTGTCTGCGGAGGAGGGGGCGGAAGCCGTTGAGAGCCATAGAGGGAGTTGTTTCGGCGGCGGCTGACAGCGCAGGTCAAAAAGCGGCGGAACCGTCAGTCGCAGCGGGGCGTCAGAAAAGAGGAGCTGCCTTCAGGCGATAAGAAACAGGAAAACGGCGCGGAAGGAGTCGGGGGAGGAATGAGGATTACGATGAATCTCAGATGGAAAATTCAGAAAAAAAATTATGCTACGCTTCTCTTTTTCGTCTTGATGGCGATAGGGATTGCCGCCCGCGTGATCGGATTCGGCGTCGTTCCCGGCGACCTGAATCAGGACGAGGCTTATGCGGGCTATGAAGCCTATTCGCTCCTGATTTACGGCATGGATTCTGCGGGCTATCGGTTTCCGGTGTATCTGTATACCTGGGGGAGCGGGATGAGCGCCCTGAATACTTACCTGATGATGCCCTTTATAGCGCTGTTCGGGCCGAAAATCTGGGTGATCCGGCTGCCGCAGCTGATCATCGCCTGCCTGACTCTATGGGTGGTTTATCTGCTCGCAAGGAGGATGTTTGACGAGAGGATCGCGCTGTTTACCCTGTTTCTGCTGGCGATCTGTCCGTGGCATATCACCATGTCGCGCTGGGGACTGGACGCCAATCTTGCGCCGGGCTTCCTGATTTTTGCCCTGTACTTTTATATCAGGGGGCTGGAAAACTCTAAGTACCTGATGTTATCCTCGCTGATGTACGGGCTTTCGCTGTACTGTTACGCTACGATCTGGGCGATTGTGCCGGTTCTTATCGCGGCGGAGTTTTTGTACGGGCTGTATGTGAAAAAGCTCCGCCTCGACCGTTATGTAGTTCTCTCCGTTCTGATTCTGGGAGCGACGGCCCTGCCGCTTATATTATTTCTGTTGGTTAATATGGGGGTGCTGGAGGAAATCCGCCTTCCGTTTCTTTCGATTCCCAGGCTCCTGTATATGAGAAGCGACGATATGGAGCTGAATTTGGCGGTTCTTGTAGAACGGGCGAAGAATGTCTGGCGGTTGATGAAGGTACAGTCGGATAATATCGTGGCGGACGGTACGGAGGAATACGGTATTTATTATTCCGGCACATTATCCTTCTTTATGCTGGGCGTCTATTATTGCCTGCGGACGTGGCTGAAAAAAGTACGCCGCAGAGAATATGCGCCGGAGTTTTTGCTTTTGCTCCAGACGGCGGCGGGTATCGGTTTGGGGATGCTGCTGACACGCACGACTATTTACCGCAATAATATTCTGTTTATCCCGATGGTGATGATCGCGGCCCGGGGAGTGTGCTATCTTTTTGAGCTGATCAATATCCGGGAGCTGATTCTGCCGGTTCTGTACTATCTTGTGATGTTCGCGGGCTTTATGCACTATTACTTTACGGACTACGCGGATCTGGCAGCCTATCCTTTCTGCCGCGGGCTGGAGGCGGCGGTAGAGGAGGCGGCGTCTTACGAGGGGCCGATCTATTATAGCCGGGGGATCGAGCATTCCAGAATCCTTTTTCTGACCCGGGAACCGGTTCAGAATTTTATCGATACGGTGGAATACTATTATTATCCCGCCCGATATCTTGAGGCAAAGTCCTTCAGCCGTTACAGCTGTGAGTTTGACGCGGAAAATCCGGATGTCAACGCGACCTATCTGTTGGGAAGGAACGTAGACTGGGATTTCTACGAGGAACAGGGATTTACGGTGCATCGGTACGATTGGTTCGCGGTGGCGCATCACCCGGACAACGTGCATCAGGGTGGGGAGTGAATACAGAGTGGACGCAGCGAGTGGGTGGGTAGAAATGAAAAAGGCAATATTAGCATGGATCGTTTTAATGGCGGCGGGGGTTCTTTCCTTCCTTTACTGGGGAAACCGAAAGGAAATATGGTTCTGCGACGAAATATTCAGCTATGAATCCGCTAACGGCTTTGAGGAGGTCTGGCCTGCCACGCGCACGGGAGAGTGGATGACGGGGAAGGATGTGGAAGCCTTTTTTTCAGCGGATTCGGAGCGGCTTTCGCTGAATGAGATTACCGTGCGTTTATATAATGACCACGTCCCGCTGTATTTCTGGCTGTTCCGCATGGTCTCGTTTTTCTTTTTTAAGGGCAGCGGCTCCATGTGGATCGGATTGAGTATAAATCTGGCGTTTTATCTTGTGTTTCTGGGGCTGGGATATTGGAGCTTTTATAAGCTGACCGGCAAGCCCTGGCTTTCCTGCGTCGCGATGGCTTTGGCCGGCGTTACGAACCGCCTGATTCTGGAGCAGATAACGATGCTGCGGATGTATATGATGCTCTTGCTGGCGGAGTGCCTTCTGCTTCTGGCGGGAGCGTGGATTCTGAAGAACGCAGGAGAGAAAAGACTGTCGCCGGGAATCTGGATTTATCTCTATCCGGTCAGCGTGTTCGGTTTTTTGACCCATTATGATTACTGGATTTTTTACGCGGTGACTGCGGCGGCGGTCTGCCTGTGGCTTTTGCTGGCGGCGGTTCGAAAGAGCGGAAAGAGGTTTCTTTTTACGGGGGAAGTCCGTTATGTACTGGCCTGGGCAGGCTGCTTTATCGTCTCGCTTCTTACGACGATCTGGCTGTTTCCCTATTGCAGGTGGAATCTGAACCGCGGGAAGGGGCAGATGGCGTTGCGGTCGGTCTTTGACTTTTCCCGGGAGAAGCTCGATAAAATCGTCTGGGGCTATCGGAGGCTGTCCGCTTCCGTCTTCGGGGAGGGGATACCCTGGGGAATCGGGCTGCTGCTTCTTTTTGGATGCATAGCTGGCGGGCTGCTGGTTCTGTACCGGAAAAGGGAGAAGAAAAAGCTGGCCGGGCTGTGTCTGACCGTATTGATCTGCCAGCTGTATCAGTTTGCGGTATGCTTCACCATGCCGGCCGGGTGGGAGGAGCGGTATCTCTGGTGTGTCTTTACCCTTATGACGCTTTGCGCGGCCTACGGGGTTCTGCTGGTTTGCGGGGAGGCTGCCGTCGGCCTGCGGGGCGGAGAGAGGGGAGCAGTTTCCGGCCTGCGGGGCAGGAAGAGGCGGATAGCCGCAGGATATGCCGCCGCGGCGCTTCTGACGGCTGGAATCCTCGCTGGCGAATTCCGGGTGATCGATCACGGGAACGGAGTGGCATACTTATTCGAGCCGGGGAGAGAGTTGTCCGTTTTGAGGGAAAACAGCAGCATTCCCTGGGTGGTATACGGAGAGATGGAGAAGGGATATTCCTATTATGACTGGACGATTCCGGAGCGTATCTGCTTTTTGAATCCGGCCAATATGGAAGAAAATGTTGAAGCGATCCGGGAATTGCAGGGGCAGGAAGAGTGTATTTTGTATATCTTTGAGGAGAACCTGGCGGAGGCGACAGAGCTGTTGGAGAGACAGCTTGGGAAGGAGCTTCAGGTACGGTATCTGATGAAGAGCACTTATTCATCGGTTTATCGGGTTGAAATAAAGTAGGCGGAATATGCGAAGACAGAAGGAATTTTTGGGACTGCTCTGCAGCCTTTATATGATCGGGATGACGGTATTGCTGCCGCTTTACACGGGAGGCACTTTTTCGGATCTGGGGGATACGAAATATGTGATGTTCCGAAATCTGACTCTGCTGTGCCTGGGAGTATGGCTGGTAATCTCCGCGGCGGAGGGGCTGGGAGAGCTGGTCAGGATGCTGCGGCACGCGGGTTCCGGCTGGAGGAACGAAGAGGAACGCTTCGATGAGGAGCATTCCGGCAGGCCGCGGTGCCTGAGCGTCACGGATGTCTTTATGCTGCTGTACGGAGGGGCGGTTCTGATATCCGCCCTCTGCAGCCAATACGAGAGGACGCCTTGGACAGGCTATCACGAATGGTATATGGGTGCGGTTTCCCAGCTGCTGTTTGTGGGGATCTATTTTTTTATTTCAAGATGCTACGACGGGAAACGCTATCCGGTTTTTCTGGGGATCGGCGGTTTTTCCCTGGTGATTTTTTTCGGGATTCTGCACCGTCTTGGCGTGGATCCGCTGGGACTGTTGAAGGATTTTGGCACAATGGCCTGGACCTATAGCCATATGTTGTCAACCGTGGGGAATATCAACTGGTTTTGCGGGTATGTCAGTGTGACGCTGGCGCTGCCGACGGCGCTTTATCTGAAGTGCGAGAGCAGGTGGCGGCGGGCCGCGCTGTATCTCGTCAGCGTAGCCGGACTTTTTCTGCTCTTTATCCAGGGCAGCGATATCGGCGTGATTCTGACGGCGGTCTGCCTGCTGGTCTGCCTGGTCTGGGGACTCGGGGACGGGACGGTTTTCCGCAGAACTTTTTTATTGCTGGCGGGGATGGCGTTCCTGCTCCCCTGCTATAGCCGATTGGCGGCGCTACTGGGCGAAAGCGCGCTGATGGCCTTGCCGGAGGACAGTATAGGCTGGCGGGTCATCGGAAGTAATCTGTGGTGGATTGTGGGAGCCGGAGCGCTGGGGTTGTGGGCCTTGCTGTGGAGATCGGACGCGGGGGCGCGGGGAGCCTGGAACCTGAGGCGGCCGGACGCAGGGATGCGGGGAGCCTGGAACCCGAGGCGGCCGGACGCGGGGGCGCAAAGGACATGGAGTCCCTGGAGATCGGACGCAGGGACGCGGGAGAATTGGGAATGTTGCGTGAGGTCGTCAGAGAATCGTGAGGGAGGCGGGCGTCTTAACGTCCGAGTTACTCGTCTCCAGGTAGCCGGAGTCGTTTTGCTGCTCCTGGCGCTGGCGGGCGGAGCGGCCTTTTTCCTTGCAGGGCAGCCGACGGGCGAAATGTGGGGAAACGGACGGGGTGCCTTATGGCGGACGGCGCTGCAGGGCTTTCGCCGGAACGGGCCGCTGCAAAAGCTGATCGGCGTAGGGCCGGACTGCTTTGCGGAATATACTTACTCCGTTTTTTCAAGGGATGCTTTTCCAGAGCTGGAGGGCAGATGGGCGGGGACTGTGTATGCCAACGCCCATAATGAGTGGTTGAATCATCTGATAAACCTTGGTATCATAGGAACAGGCTGTTATCTGGGGATTTTTCTCTCCGGGGCGGTGCGGTATCGAAGGCGGCTGCCGGGTATTCTGGCGCTGGCTATGTACGGTACAGCTTCCCTGACAGGCTTCCAGCAGTGTATGAGTACGCCGCTGCTGTTCCTGATGCTGGGGCTGTGCGAGAGCGCCGAGGGGGGAGTGTCGCCGTCGGGCGGCCGGAAAGAAGGCGGAGAGCGGAAGGATGCGCTGCCATCGGGCGGCCGGGAAGAAGGCGGAGAGCGGAAGGATGCGCTGCCGTCGGGCGGCCGGGAAGAAGGCGGAGAGCGGAAGGATGCGCTGCCATCGGGCGGCCGGGAAGAAGGCGGAGAGCGGAAGGATGCGCTGCCGTCGGGCGGCCGGGAAGAAGACAGGAAGCGGGAGGATAACGATTATGAAGTGGATGAGATTTCGGATTAAGACGGTGACGGAGGCTGAGGATATTATAATCAGCGCTCTTTACGATATAGGCCTGGAGGGCGCGCAGATCGAGGACAAGATACCGCTGACGGCGCTGGAGAAGGAGCAGATGTTTGTGGATATTCTTCCAGACGGGCCGGAGGACGACGGGATAGCCTGGCTGAGTTTTTTTGTGGAGGAAAAGGAGGACGGCTGCCTCGAGCTTCAGGGAGAACTTACGGACGCGGATACGATTCTGGCGAGGATTCGGGAGGAATTGGAGGAGCTGCGGCTTTTCTGCGAGATCGGAGAGGGGACTGTTACGGCGGACGAGACGGAGGATCTGGATTGGATCAATAACTGGAAGCAGTATTTCCATCAGTTTTACATCGACGATATTCTGGTAATTCCATCCTGGGAAAAGATAGAGGCGGAAGACAAGGGCAGGATGACGCTGCATATTGACCCGGGCACGGCCTTCGGCACGGGAATGCACGAAACCACGCAGCTTTGTATCCGACAGCTGCGGAAGTATGTAACGCCTCAGACCAGGCTGCTGGACGTTGGGACGGGAAGCGGAATTCTGGCGATCCTTTCGCTGATGTTCGGCGCGGAGCACGCGATGGGGACGGATCTGGATATCTGCGCGGAGGAGGCCGTAGCGCAGAACTGCGCCGCCAACGGGATTGAGCCGGGCCGGTTCGATATGATGATCGGAAATATAATAACGGACAAGACAGTACAGGACAGAGTGGGGTACGGCTGTTACGATATTGTGGCGGCAAATATTCTGGCGGAGGTGCTGGTTCCTCTGACGCCGGTGATCGTAAACCATCTGAAACCGGGAGGAATCTATATCATGTCGGGAATCATAGACGACAAGGAAGAGACGGTAGTAAGGGCTGTAAAGGCGGCGGGGCTGGAAGTTCTTGAGGTAACTTATCAGGGCGAGTGGGTCGGCGTAACGGCGAGGAAGGACGGCTGCTGTGAAAGCCAGGCTCGGTGTAATCGGCTTTTCCGAATAGAGGCTTCAGGATTATAGAATAAAATGGAAAGAGGACAAAAAACGGGGGAGTAAGATATCTCTGAGGAGGAATTTTTGTGTATCAATTTTTCGTAAAACCAGACCAGATTAATGCAGATGACAGGTGTGTCACAATTATCGGCAGCGACGTCAACCATATTAAGAATGTGCTTCGGATGAAGCCGGGGGAGGAGCTGAGCGTCAGCAACGGGCAGGACGGCCGGGAGTACCGCTGCGGGATTGAGGCGCTGGAGGAGGACAGGGTAGTCTGTCGGCTGAGATTTATAAAAGAGGAAAATGTAGAGCTGTCCGCGAAGGTTTTCCTTTTTCAGGCGCTGCCGAAGGGCGACAAGATGGAGCTGATCGTACAGAAGGCGGTGGAGCTGGGCGTGCACGAGATTATCCCGGTGGCGGCCCGGCGCTGCGTCGTTCGTCTGGACGGGAAAAAGGCGACGGCGAAGACGACCCGCTGGCAGGGAATCGCGGAGGCGGCCGCCAAGCAAAGTAAGAGGGGGATCATTCCCCGGGTGAGCGAGGTAAAGGACTTCCGGGAGGCGGTGAAGGAGGCAGCTGACATGGATGTCAGATTGATTCCCTACGAGCTTGCCGACGGGATGGAGAAGACAAAACGGATTCTGGAAGGGCTCCGGCCGGGCCAGAGGGCAGCGGTCTTTATCGGTCCGGAGGGCGGCTTTGAGGAGGAGGAAATCCGGCTGGCGGAGGAGAACGGAATCGAGCCCGTGACGCTGGGGAAAAGAATTCTTCGGACAGAGACCGCCGGGCTTGTCGCGCTCTCCTGGATTGGGTATGTTTTGGAAGGCACAGGGAGCGAATAGCGCGCATATGCTATGTTATACGGACTTGGAGGAAAAGAAAATGGAAGTGTATCTTGACAATTCCGCTACGACACGCGTCTTTCCGGAGGTGGCGGAATTGATGACTAAAATAATGTGCGAAGACTACGGCAACCCTTCCAGCCTTCACAGGAAGGGAGTACAGGCGGAAAACTACCTGCGCCAGGCAAAGGGAACGCTGGCCAGGCTCCTGAAGGTAAACGAGAAGGAAATTTTCTTTACTTCGGGCGGAACGGAATCGGACAACATGGCGCTGACAGGATGCGCTTTTGCCAACGCCAGGCGGGGGAGACATATTGTTACGACCCAGGTGGAGCATCCGGCCGTATTGAAAACCTGCGCCTATCTGGAATCCGCCGGTTTCAGGGTGACATACCTGTCAGTTGATTCCGCGGGGCGGATTTCCCTGGACGATCTGCGGCAAGCGATAGGTTCGGATACGATCCTGGTGTCCGTCATGCATACGAATAACGAGATCGGCGCGCTGCAGCCGGTAGCGGAGGCAGGAGCCCTGATCAAGCGTCTGAACCCGAATACGCTGTTTCATGTGGACGCCGTACAGGGCTTCGGCAAGGCGAAGATTTATCCGAAGAAGCTGGGAATCGACCTGTTGTCCGCCAGCGGTCATAAGATCCACGGCCCCAAGGGAGTAGGACTTCTCTATATCAACGAGCGGGTAAAAATTCAGCCTCTGATCTACGGCGGAGGGCAGCAGATGAACCTCCGCTCCGGCACGGACAACGTACCCGGCGCGGCGGGCATGGCGAAGGCGGCGGAGCTGCTTTACAATCATTATGAGGACGATCTGGAACGGCTTTATCAGTATAAGAAATATTTTATGGAAGGGGTACGCAGGATCGAAGGGGTACGCATCAACGGCCTGCTTCCGGGGAACCCGGACGGAAGCGGCACAGCGCCTCATATTGTCAGCGTATCCGTACCCGGGGTAAGAAGCGAGGTACTGCTGCACGCGCTGGAGGAGAAGGGGATCTATGTATCTGCGGGCAGCGCCTGCGCAGCGCGGAAGCCTCAGCCTTCGGCCACGTTGAAGGCCATCGGCGTGGAGAAACCCCTCCTGGAGTCCACGATCCGCTTCAGCTTTTCCGTCTATACGACGAAGGAAGAATTGGACTATACTTTACAGGAAATGTATGATAAAATTCCTATGCTGAGAAGATACGCGCGGAAGTGAGGCCGTGCAGCCTTCTGAAGCGCGCCGGTCAGCGGCAGTAGGACTGAGCTTTTGCAGCGGCTTCAGAGGAAGTGCAGCTCTTTCGAGGCGCACGGCGAAGAAAGGAATCGATATGTTTACTTCATTTTTGATAAAATATGCCGAGATCGGCGTAAAGGGGCGGAACCGCTATCTTTTTGAGGATGCGCTGGTTCATCAGATCAAATTTTCCCTGAAAAAGTGCGAGGGAAAATTTCTGATCACCAAGGCCCAGGGGCGTATTTATGTAGAGGCTCAGGGGGAGTTTGACTATGAGGAGACGGTGGAGCATCTGAAGCATGTCTTCGGAATCTCCGGGATCTGTCCTATGGTTTATGTGGAGGACGAGGGCTTTGAAAAGCTCCGGGACAGGGTGCTCCGGTATATGGACGAGGTCTATCCCGACAAGAGGAAGACCTTTAAGGTGAATTGTCGGCGCGCCCGCAAGGATTATCCCATGGAATCCATGGAGGTAAACGCGGCGCTGGGAGAGGCGCTTCTGGAGGCCTATCCCGAGCTGAGCGTCGATGTGCATCAGCCGGAGATATCCCTGAACGTAGAGATCCGGGAGAAGATTTATCTCTACTCCGAGGTTATTCCGGGGCCGGGAGGGATGCCCGTGGGGACGGGCGGAAAGGCGATGCTGCTTTTATCCGGCGGCATCGACTCCCCTGTGGCGGGCTATATGATCGCGAAGCGCGGCGTCAAGATCGACGCGGTATATTTCCACGCGCCGCCCTATACCAGCGACCGGGCGAAGCAGAAGGTAGTCGATCTGGCCCGGCTGGTTTCCCGGTACACGGGGCCGATTTATCTTCACGTCATCAATTTTACGGACATTCAGCTCTATATCTACGAGAAGTGTCCGCATGAGGAGCTGACGATCATCATGCGCCGCTATATGATGCGGATCGCCGAGCATATTGCGAAGGAGACGGAGTGTCTGGGGCTGATCACGGGCGAGAGCATCGGGCAGGTATCCTCTCAGACCATGAGCTCGCTGGCGGCGACGAACGAGGTCTGCGAGCTGCCGGTTTACCGGCCGCTGATCGGATTTGACAAGGAGGAGATCGTAGCGGTATCGAAGAAGATCGATACCTTTGAGACGTCGATTCTGCCCTTTGAGGACTGCTGTACGATTTTTGTGGCCAAGCATCCCGTGACGAAGCCGAATATCAATATTATCCGCCGCCATGAGCGGAATCTGGAGGAGAAAATCGAGGAGCTGGTAGAGGCCGCGCTGGAGGGGGACGAGCTGATTATAGTGGAGTGAGGGCGGACGCGGGACGGGGCTGCGGCAGGGACGCCGGCGGGCAGCCTGCATTCCCGCTCAGACGCGCTTGCGCTTGGGGGCCGGACGTAGCGGACGCTAAGCTCGAAAGTACCTCGCTAAGCGCCGACGTCCGGCACAGTCTTCGCGGGAACGCAGGCCGTCCGTCGGCTGAGCTGCGGCGAAAGGGAGGCGGGCGCGCGCGGGCTGGGATTGCGGCGAAGGGACGCCGCCGGGCAGCCATGGGAACGAAAAAGGCTCCGGGCGCTGGCGCGTCCGGAGCCTTTAGTTACGGATTAGAGATGCAGAGTTTAGACGATGTATGCCTTGAGAATGCTCAGGACTTCGTCAACGCCCTCTTCCGCGTGGATGTTCAAGTCGATGGGCTTGGAAAGATCCAGGCTGAAGATTCCCATGATGGACTTGGCGTCGATGACGTATCTGCCGGACACTAAATCAAAGTCGTAATCAAATTTGGTAATATCATTTACGAAAGATTTTACTTTGTCGATGGAATTTAAAGAAATCTGTACGGTTTTCATTGTTGGCCTCCTTTATGGTTTTCATATCTTCTGACTCCATATTAAGGGCTTGGCTTTTAAAAGTCAAGGTTAAAACGATACAAAAAATGAGGAGGATCCTATGAAAAGTGTAGCATTGCATAATTTGGGGTGTAAGGTAAATTTTTATGAGATGGAAGTTATGCAGCAAAAGTTACTGGAAAAGGGATATGAGATTGTAGCCTTTGATCAGAAGGCGGATATTTATATTATAAATACCTGCACGGTTACGAATATTGCGGACAGGAAGAGCAGGCAGATGCTGCACAGGGCCAGGCAGCTGAACCCGGAGGCTGTGGTAGTAGCGGTCGGGTGCTATGTACAGACGGGGCGGGAAGCGCTGGAGAAGGACGCAGGGGCGGATCTGATTATCGGAAACAACCGAAAGAAGGATATTGTGACGCTGCTGGAGGAGTATCTGGCCCGGCGGGAAGAAGAGGGGCTTCGAGGGGAAGAGGAGCTTCGGGAAGAAGAGGGGCTGCGGGGGAAAGAGGAGCTTCGGGAAGAAGAGAAGATTCGAGGGAAAGAGGAGCTTCCGGAAAAAGAACGGCGGCTTCAAAAAAGGGGCGCGCTTTGGGAGGCGGTGGTTCCGGATATCAATCGTACCTACGAGTATGAAGAGATGCGGCTGAAGGAAAGCGCGGAGCATACGCGGGTCTATATCAAGATTCAGGACGGGTGTAATCAGTTTTGTTCCTACTGCGCGATTCCCTACGCCAGAGGGCGGGTGAGGAGCCGTCGGGCGGAGGATATTCTGGAGGAGATCCGGGGGGTGACGGAGCGGGGGTTCCGGGAGGTAGTGTTGACGGGTATTCATATCAGCTCCTACGGAATCGACCTGGAGGAGGAAGGCTGGCGGCAGGGCAGGAGTGTGCCGGTGTATCGCGGCGGGAGAAGGGATTACGGCGGCGCGGCGAAGCTCATCGATCTGGTGGAGAGGCTCCACGGGATTCCGGGGCTGGAAAGAATCCGCCTGGGTTCGCTGGAGCCCAGGATTATAACGTCGGAGGCGGCGGAGAGGCTGGCGGCGCTGCCGAAGGTCTGCCCGCATTTTCATCTTTCCCTGCAAAGCGGCTGCGACGCCACGCTGCGGAGGATGAATAGACATTATACTGCCGGGGAATACTATACCAGTGTGCAGCATCTGCGCAAGGCATTCCAGGAACCGGCGATTACGACGGATGTGATCGTAGGGTTTCCCGGGGAGACGGAGGAGGAATTTGCCGCGACGAAGGAGTTCCTGGAAAAGGTTGGTTTTTATGAGATGCATATCTTCAAGTATTCGAAGCGACAGGGCACAGCCGCGGCCGGTATGGCGAATCAGGTTTCGGAGAAGGAGAAGGCAGTCCGGAGCAGGGAGCTGTCGGAGATGGAAAAGCGACAGTCCGCCGCTTTTCGCAGCAGATACATAGGCCGGGTGGCCGAGGTGCTTCTGGAGGATACCGAGGAGATCGACGGTCAGGTCTGGAGGACGGGGCATACGAAGGATTATGTCCGGGTAGCGGTCAGGGCGGCGGAAGCGCCTTCCGCCAATGAAATCGTAAAAATTCCGGTGAGCGGTTTCCTGACAGAAGAAATTCTGCGGTAGTCGAGCTTCATCGCTTGAATTTTGCGTGCAAATGAGTTATAGTAAAAAAATAGCAAGTACTAAGCGGGGGAATGGGAAGTATATGCAGGATTTCGGAAACACGCAATATTTAGGGAGCACACAATATTTTAAGGTCGAGACGGAGCCGAGGACGGATGCCAGCCGGGTGCTGTCCGACGTCTATGAGGCGTTGACGGAGAAGGGCTATAATCCGATTAACCAGATCGTGGGGTACATTATGAGCGGCGACCCTGTTTATATCACCAGCTACAAGAACGCGCGCAGCAAGATCATGAAGGTAGAGCGTGATGAGCTGGTAGAGGAATTGCTGACGGAATATATTCACGCGAAAAAATGGAAATAGGAGGCGGCTCATGCGGATCATGGGGCTTGATTTCGGCTCAAAGACGGTAGGCGTCGCGGTCAGCGACAGCCTGCTTCTGACGGCCCAGGGGCTGGAAATTATTCGGCGCAAGGAAGAAAACAAACTGCGGCAGACGCTTGCGCGTATCGAAGCCCTGATTGTGGAATACGAGGTGACGGAGATCGTGCTGGGGCTTCCGAGGAATATGAACGCAACGGAAGGCGACAGGGTGCGACTGACTATGGAATTTAAAGAGAAGCTGGAGCGTCGAACGGGGCTTCCCGTGCATCTTTGGGACGAACGTCTGACGACGGTTTCCGCCAACAAGGCGATGATGGAGGCAGGCATCCGCCGGGAGAACCGGAAGGAATACGTCGATAAGATCGCAGCGACCCTGATCCTGCAGGGCTTTCTCGACAGGCGCGGCAAAGTATGAAAATCAGGGATTTTCATAGCAATAGAATCAAAAGGATGATTCTATTGTCAAGTACTATTGAATTTGAGCCTGCCGTTAGCAGACATGGGTATAAGTATGAGAAGAATTTCTAAGGCGTCTGCCGAACTGCGTTCGGCATAGGACGCCGCCTAAGAAATTTTAAATCTCACACGGGAAGAACAGAAAGAAAACGAGGAAAGAATGGCAAAATTAGAGAAGATTGTATTCAACCCGGAGGGGGAAGACCCGGTTGAGTTCTTTGTACTGGAGCAGACGCGGATCGGCGGGGTAAATTACATCCTGGTTACCGACTTTGAAGAGGGGGATGGGGAGGCCCTGATCTTGAAGGATCTCTCCGAGGACGGTGAAGAAGAGAGCGTCTTTGCCATCGTGTCGGACGACGAGGAGCTGTCCGCGGTAGCGGGCGTGTTCGAAAACATGATGGACGACGTGGAGTTTGTGCGGGACGGGGACTAAGCTGCCGCGGCGCAGAAGCCCGGCCGCCGCGAAAAAGAAACAGGAACGATACAGCCGAAAGAAATCAAATCGGATCGACCGGATGAATTCGGGGGACGGTTTTGCGTACTGTGAGGTGGGGAGTGCTCACAGGCGCGGGAAACGCCGTCGTCGGAAGGATTCTGTGCGGAGCCGGAGAAAGCTTTTCCTGCAGGAACAGGAAAACCGGATTTCAGGGCTGTTGCGCAGTATACATTCTGAAGTGTATGCGAATTATAAATTACTCCGCCTGTGAGAGGCCGGAGACAGAATATGGAGGAAATTTGATTGAAGAAAAAAGAGAATAACAGCGGTTCCGGGCTGAAAATAATCCCTTTGGGAGGCCTGGAGCAGATTGGCCTGAACATTACTGCCTTTGAGTATGAGGACAGTATTATTGTGGTGGATTGCGGGTTGTCTTTTCCGGCGGACGATATGCTGGGAATCGATCTGGTGATTCCGGATGTGACTTACCTGAAAGATAACATCGATAAGGTAAAGGGCTTTATGATTACCCACGGTCACGAGGATCATATCGGGGCGCTGCCTTATGTGCTGCGGGACGTCAATGTCCCGATCTACGCGACGCGGCTTACTATGGGTATCATCGAGAACAAGCTGCGGGAGCATAATCTTCTGAAGGGGACGAAGCGCAAGGTTGTAAAATTCGGGCAGTCCATCAATCTGGGACAGTTCCGCGTGGAATACATCCGTACAAACCACAGCATCGTAGACGCGGCGGCGCTGGCGATCTACTCGCCGGCGGGAGTCGTTGTACACACAGGGGACTTCAAGGTAGATTATACGCCGGTGTTTGGGGACGCTATCGATCTGCAGCGGTTTGCGGAGCTGGGAAAGAAGGGCGTGCTGGCGCTGATGTGTGATTCCACCAACGCGGAGAGGCCGGGCTTTACGCCCTCCGAGCGGACGGTGGGGAAGACATTTGACAGTCTTTTCGAGGAGCACCGGGATACCAGAATTTTTGTCGCTACCTTTGCCTCCAACGTAGACAGGGTGCAGCAGATTATTAATACGGCCTATAAATTCGGCAAGAAGGTATGCGTGGAAGGCCGGAGCATGGTCAGTATCATCGAGACGGCCAGAAGTCTGGGATGTATTCAGATCCCGGAAAACACGCTGATCGAGCTGGAGCAGATGAAGAATTATTCGGATGACCAGCAGGTCATCATTACGACGGGAAGCCAGGGGGAGAGCATGGCGGCCCTGAGCCGGATGGCGAGCGGAATGCACCGCAAGATTACCATCGGCGCGGGCGACACGGTTATCTTTTCCTCAAACCCTATCCCCGGCAACGAGAAGTCTGTGACGAAGGTAATTAACGAGCTTCTGCGGAAGGGCGCGGACGTCATCTTCCAGGACGCCCATGTATCGGGTCATGCCTGCCAGGAGGAGATCAAGCTGATCTATACCCTGGTGCAGCCGAAGTACGCGATACCGGTTCACGGCGAATATAAGCATCTGACGGCGCAGGCGAAGATTGCCCGGAGCCTTGGGATCGACAAGGATAACATTTTCATCCTTTCTTCCGGAGACGTCCTTGAGCTGACGGAGGAGAAGGCGCGGATTACCGGGAAGGTGCCTGTCGGAGCGATTCTGGTAGACGGGCTGGGCGTGGGCGATGTGGGAAACGTCGTGCTGCGCGACCGGCAGCATCTGGCCGAGGACGGAATCATGATCGTCGTCATGAGCCTGGATCGTTACAGCGGCCAGCTGATGGCGGGACCGGATATCGTGACCAGGGGCTTTGTCTATGTAAAGGAATCCGACGAGCTGATCGAGGAAGCCCGCGGCACGGTGGACGAGGCGATTCAAAGATGCCTGGATCGGGGCGTCACGGATTGGGGAAAGCTGAAGAATATAACAAAGGATACCCTCAGCGATTACGTCTGGAAGAAAACCAAGCGGCGTCCTATGATTCTTCCGATTATCATGGAGGTCTGAAGCATATGTTCTTAAAAACATTGTGGAGCCGGAGGCGGAATACGGAGGGCGGAGAGCCGGAGAGAAAGAGCGGCGTCATCCGGGCCGAAGGCCCTGGGGAAGGGCAAGGATCCGGTCAGGGCGGAAACGCGGATGAAAAGGGGCGTGCCGGACAAAATAAAAAACAGGATGGAGACAGAAAAGGAATGAACGACTTGGATCAGGCTGTCGATAACTTTATCGAAGCCATTCTGGCAAGCGAGATCTATCGGACTTATCGGGCGGAGTTGGAGAAGGTGAAACAGGATCCGGAGTTGAAGAGTCAGATCGACGAATTTCGCAAACGGAATTTTCAGCTGCAGTCGAGCCGGGATGCGGACTATGAACAGTTGGATCGCTTTGAAAAGGAATATGAGAGCTTCCGGGAAGAGCCGCTGGTGGCGGACTTTCTGGCCGGGGAGCTGGATCTTTGCAGAAAGATGCAGGAGATCAGCTTACGCGTTGTAGAGGCGCTGAACTTTGAGTAAGCTGCCAAATTCTATTGTTTGCGGCAAGGGAGGATAAGTATGAAGGCGGGAAATATTATTATGGCGGTACTCGGCGCGATCCTGAGGGTAGTCGTCGCGATCGCGGCGGTCTTTGTAATATACCGGGGCGCTATGGTCTGCTATGAATACGGTTATCGCATTTTTACAGAGCCGGCCGTCTCCTCGGGGGAGGGGAGGACGGTGACTGTCGCGATTACGGAAAGCATGTCCGTCTCGGAGATCGGGGAGCTTTTTGAAAGCAGGGGTCTGGTACGCGACGCGAATCTCTTTACGATTCAATATTACCTGTCGGAGTTCCGCAAGGAGGTAAAGCCCGGAGTATTTGAGCTGAGTACGTCGATGACGGCGGAAGAGATGATGGAGGCGATGGCGGAGGCCAGCCCGAAGGACGACGAGGATACGTCGGGGACGACCGGGAGCGAAGGGACATCGGGGACAACCGGCGGCGGAAAGGCGTCGGGAGCGGCCGCCGACGGAGATGAGGCGGGAGAGACTGGAGATGCGCCCGGTAACGAAGGAGCCAGCGAATGATTATAGATGAGAGGATGTCCGCCTTTATCGATTCCCTCGACAAGGGCAATACTCCTTTTTTGGATGAAATAGAAAAATGCGCTGTAGAGACAAAGGTTCCGGTCATCCGAAAACCGATGCAGAGCCTGTTGAAGTTTCTGCTGGCGTTCGCAAAGCCGAGGAGCATCCTGGAGGTCGGGACTGCCATCGGCTTTTCCGCGTTATTGATGAGCGAGTACGCCCCGGCGGAATGTCATATCACTACGATTGAAAAATATGAAAAGAGGATTCCTGTTGCGCGGGAGAATTTCCGGCGGGTCGGGGCGGAGAGCCGTATTACCCTGCTGGAGGGCGACGCGGCGGAGATTCTGCGGGAGATGGAAGGAAGCTATGATTTGATTTTTATGGACGCGGCGAAGGGACAGTACATTCACTTCCTGCCGGATATCCTGCGGCTGCTCGCTCCCGGAGGACTGCTGGTCAGCGATAACGTCCTGCAGGACGGGGAGATTATCGAATCCCGGTTCGCCGTGACCCGGCGGAACCGCACGATTCATGCCCGGATGCGGGAATATCTTTACGAATTGAAGCATCACGAGGGACTGGAGACGGTCATCCTCCCCGTGGGGGACGGGGCGACGCTGAGCGTCAAGTGTGCAAAGATTTTCTAAGCCAGTAAGAGGGGGCGTAGACCACCTCTTTGTGCGGGCATTCTTCCCGGGAACGATAGATTCTGTGGGAACGATAGATTCCGTGGGATCAATAGATTCCGTGGGAGCGGCTTGTGCCATCGAAGATGGCGCTGATGCCGCAGGCGGCATGACGGTAAGAATGAGAAAGGGATTTTAAGATGGCGGACAGAAAGAAACCGGAGCTCCTGGTTCCGGCCGGAAGTCTCGAGGTACTGCGGACGGCGGTGATCTTCGGGGCGGACGCGGTATATATCGGCGGCGAGGCCTTCGGGCTACGTGCCAAGGCGAAAAATTTCAGTCGGGAGGAGATGGCGGAGGGAATCGCCTTCGCCCACGCCCACGGCGTAAAGGTATACGTTACGGCGAATATCCTCGCGCATAACGGCGATCTGGAGGAGGCGGGGGCCTACTTCGAGGAGCTTCGGGATATGAAGCCGGAGCGGTGCGACGCTCTTATCATCTCGGATCCGGGGATGTTTGAGATCGCGCGGGAGGTCTGGCCGGAGGCGGATATCCATATTTCGACCCAGGCAAACAATACGAATTACGGAACCTGTTTATTCTGGCGGCGGCTGGGAGCGAAGCGGGTCGTCTCGGCGAGGGAGCTGACGCTTGCGGAAATCAGAGAGATCCGGGGGCGGATACCGGAGGATATGGAGATCGAAAGCTTTGTGCACGGCTCTATGTGTATTTCCTATTCGGGCCGTTGTCTCCTCAGCAACTATTTTACGGGGAGAGACGCTAATCAGGGTGCCTGTACGCATCCCTGCCGCTGGAAGTACGCGGTGATGGAGGAGAGCAGGCCGGGGGAATTTCTGCCGGTTTATGAAAACGAGAGGGGAACCTATATTTTTAATTCCAAAGATTTATGTATGATCGAGCATATCCCGGAGATGGCGGAGGCGGGAATCGACAGCTTTAAGATCGAGGGGCGGATGAAAAACGCCCTTTATGTCGCGACGGTGGCCCGAACATATCGCAAAGCTATCGACGATTATTTTGCGTCGGAGGAGACCTATCGGAAAAATATGGAGTGGTACAGGGCGGAGATTTCCAAATGTACATACAGACAGTACTCTACCGGGTTCTATTTTGGCAAGCCCGATCAACATAACCAGATTTACGACGAAAGTACCTATGTGAATGAATATATTTACCTGGGGACGGTGGAGCAGGTCACGAAGGCGTCGGAAACGCCGGTGAAGGCGGCCGGGGACGCAGGGCAGGCGGGAGAAGAGCCGGAGAGAGAGCCGCGGAACGCAGGGCAGGCGGGAGAGGAACCGGAGAGAGAGCCGCGGAACGCAGGGCAGGCGGGAGAAGTACCGGAGAGAGAGCCGCGGGACGCAGGGCGGACGGAAGAAGGGCCGACAACAGGGGCGGCCGGGGACTCGCTCCTGGCGCGGCTCGAGCAGAAGAATAAATTCGCGGTGGGCGACCGGATCGAGATTATGAAGCCAGACGGCAGGAATGTGTCGGCGACGGTGGAGGCGATGTACAATGAGGCGGGAGAGGCTGTGGATAACTGTCCTCACGCGGGACAGATCATCCGACTCAGGCTGTCAGCGATACCGGAACAGTATGATATATTGCGGAGGAGGGTATGAGTTTAGCGAAGAAGGCCAGGACGCAGCGGCTGGAAGATCGTATTTTTATGATATTGATTTTGGGAAGCGTTCTGGTGAACATAAAAAATATTTTCACCGGCTTTGATTTGGATGCGGAATATGCGCTTGTCATGTCATACAGGATGGTGCGGGGAGACAGGATGTTTTTACAAATGTGGGAACCCCACCAGACGTCCGCCTTTTTGAGCGCGGCCCTTATATGGTTATATCTGACGCTCTTTCGTACAACTACGGGAATTGTCGTATATATGAATTTGTCGGGGGTCATATTGAAGGGCGCTGTAACCCTGGTTCTATATCGGACGTTAAGAAAATACGCAAATAAAAAAACGCTTATATGCCTGTGTGTTTTTTATTTTACTTTCAATCCGAAAGGTATTTTGCTGCCGGAGTTTTCCAATATGCAGCTTTGGTTTTCTACCTTATTGTTTTGCAGCCTTTTTTACTATATCCGAAATCAGGAGAAAAAAAGATGGCTGCTTTTGAGCGGAGTATTTTTATGCCTTGAGGTCTTGTCCTATCCGTCCTGCGCAATCGTATATTTTGGCGTCCTGATATGCCTGATTCTGTATGCCCGAAACAGGGCGGCGGATATACTGCTGCTGACCGGAGAGTGTGTTGTATGCGGCGGCCTTTATGTCTCCTATTTTGTTTCGCAGATCGGGGCGAGCGAGCTTTGCGATAATATTGCGGAAATTATATCAGGCGATAAGTCGCACTCGGGCGGTACTGCGGCCAAATGGGCCGGATATGGAAGGGATCTGGCGGAAATATTAGTTGTCCTGCTTATTTTTGCGGCGCTGTCTTGGGGCGCGGTAAAGCTTTACGCCTTTGTAAAAGGCATGAGGGAGGGAAGAGGAAGGCTGCAGCCTCGAAAAGAATGGTACGTTGCGTGCTTTTTTGCATGTCATTTTATACAGGATTTGTTCTGTACCCTGAGAGGTACGGCGGGACTTGGATATCAGGCTACGATGTTTGTAATGTATGGCCATCTGATTGTTTATCTGCCCGTCTGTATTCTAGGCTGGACGCTGTGTAGATTTTGCAGCGAGGAGGAAAGCCAGGTCTGCAGGATGGGGATTGTGCTAAGTGTCTTCGGATTAGCGGCCACCCTGATCCTCTCCAATCTTACGGTATTCAGCACGCTTGCCTATGGGGCATTGGGCGTGTGCGTCGCTATGCTTCCGTGCGGAAACGTAATTGAAAGGGAAGTGGGGGGGGTAAGCAGGACGTTGCGTTATCTGCTGGTTTTATTCTGCGGACTCACAATATTCAGGGCCGGGTTTGGAAACTGCTCAATGACTGCGGAGGCAGGTGCCAACGTGTTTGGGATCAGGGGAATTGTGAAATCCGGCCCGGCGAAAGGACTCGTGTCGACATATATGGGTCCTTACATGATAAATACTGCAATGGAGGAGTGGGAGCAGTATATTGAAGAGGGCGACAGAATTCTGCTGGTAAAAAATAATTTAATGGTCGGTTTTTTGGGATACATGTATGAAAATACGGAAATTTGCGTGGATTCTACAATTTCTACGCCTACCTATAATGAAAAGCTGAAGCGCTATTGGGAAAAGAATCCGCAGAAACAGCCGAATGTCGTTGCGGTAGAATGCTGGTATGGGGACTTGCGGGTTGCTGAGGACAGTTGGATTATGCAGTGGCTGGAGAACGAGTTCCTGGCGGACAGAGTGGTGGATGGAAAATATTGGAGATATTACCTGAAGGAAGAGTAAATAAGGCAAGATTATGGGGAAAGAAAAGAAATTACGGATAGCGATTCATATTTTAACAGCGCTATATGGAGCGGCCTGCCTCTGGCTTTTTTACCGGCAGTCGATAGCGGATCTGACTGTGGCGGGGGAGATCCCCTACCAGTCCGATCTGCCGCTGCATATCAGCATGATTATCGAGGACGGCTGGTATTACAGCTTTACGGCCTATGCCTACCGGCTGCTGTACGCGGTGTGCGGCGGGAGCACGCTGGGAATCGCGGCGTTTCTGGCGGCGGTCTGCGTGGGGACGGTGTACGCGGCGGAGGCGCTGGTCTGTCGGCTCGGGGAATATCGGGAGAAGAGCTGGGGCACGCTGCTCCTTTCCTTGAGCCTGAACTTTGTCATGCCGATTTACATCAGGGCGGTGGGAGAGTTCCGTTACGTCAGCTATCAGTCGGGAAATATCTGGCATAATTCAACCTACCTCTGTATGCGCCTGGCGGCTCTGCTGACCTTTCTTTATTACCTTCGACTGGAGGAAAAGTACCGGCAGGGAATTACCTGGAAGGAATGGTGCGCCTTTGCCCTGCTGAATATCCTGTGTACCGGGATTAAGCCCAGCTTCCTGGTAGCCTTTTCGCCGATTATGGGAATATTCCTGCTGGCGGATCTGATTCGGAGAACGCCTCTTCGGCGGGTACTGGTCTTTGGCTCCGCCCTTCTGCCCAGCGGCCTGGTGCTGCTTTGGCAGAACGCTGTCCTGTTCGGGGAGGAGACGGGGAACGGGATCGCCTTCCGACCCTGGTATATTTTTTCCCTTCACGCTGCTATAACAAAGCTGGCGGTAATCTGTTCGGCGCTGTTCTGTATCCTGACCGTAATTGTTACGCTGGGACAACTGAGGCGGGATCGAAGGTATCTCTTTATCGTATTGATGGCGGCGCTGGGTTTTCTGGAGGCCCTCTGCCTTGTGGAGGAGGGAAGCCGCGCCGTAGACGGAAACTTCCTCTGGGGCTACAGCTTCTGCCTGTTCGTACTCTTCGCGGCCTGCGCGGTGAAATGCCTGGGGCTGGGGAGAGCCGGAGCGACGTTAAGCCGGATGAAGCGGGAAGGACTTTCAGGGTCGGGCGAAGAGAGAGCGGAAAATGCTCTGAAACTGGAAGGGACAGGACAAGAGGGAAGCCTGAAACCGGATGAGGCGGAATCGGGGAGCGACTCGGATTCTGGCGGGATAAGACTGCGAAAGATCCTGCGGCTGGGTCTCGGACTGGTTTATGGCTGGCACCTGTACTGCGGTTTGTACTATTTTGTCAGGCTTGTGGGCGGCGCAAGCTTTTGGATGCGGTAGTCCTGGAAGAGAGAGAACGCATCGGGTGGGCGAGACGGGTTGTATATATAAGACGGGGTTGCGGGAAACAGAAGCAGGAGGAGAGCGAAGAAAATGAGTGAAGTGATGAACGTAGAGGAGATTTTTGCCAGCAAGGTATTTACCCTGGGGAAGATGAAGGAAAGGCTGCCCAAGAGCACTTACAAGGAAGTGAAGAGGGTAATGGATCAGGGGGGAGAGCTCTCCCCCGCGGCGGCGGATATTGTGGCGAAGGCGATGAAGGATTGGGCGGTGGAGAACGGCGCGACCCACTATACCCACTGGTTCCAGCCGCTGACCGGGATCACGGCGGAAAAACACGACGCCTTTGTATCCCACCCGGACGACGAGGGAAGGATGCTGATGGAGTTTTCCGGGAAAGAGCTGATCAAGGGCGAGCCGGACGCCTCCTCCTTCCCCTCCGGCGGCCTGCGGGCTACCTTTGAGGCCAGGGGCTATACCGCCTGGGATATTACCTCCCCCGCCTTCCTGAAGGAGGATGCGACCGGGGTCATCCTCTGTATCCCTACGGCCTTCTGTTCCTATACCGGAGAGGCCCTGGATAAAAAGACGCCTCTTCTGCGGTCTATGGAGGCGATCAGCCAGCAGGCGCTGCGGATTGTCCGCCTGTTCGGCAATACGGAGGCGACGAAGGTTGTGGCAAGCGTAGGCCCGGAGCAGGAGTACTTCCTTGTAGACCGGGAAAAGTATCTGCAGAGAGAGGATCTGATCTTCGCGGGAAGAACCCTCTTCGGCGCGCCCGCGCCGAAGGGCCAGGAGATGGAGGACCACTATTTCGGCGCGATACGGGAGAGAATCGGTTCGTATATGAAAGACCTGAACATCGAGCTCTGGAAGCTGGGCGTAACGGCAAAGACCCAGCATAACGAGGTGGCTCCGGCGCAGCACGAGCTCGCGCCGATCTACGAGACCGCCAACATCGCTGTAGACCATAACCAGCTTGTCATGGAGACGATGAAAAAGGTGGCGGGCCGCCACGGGCTGACCTGCCTGCTGCACGAGAAGCCCTTCGCCGGAGTCAGCGGCTCCGGAAAACATAACAACTGGTCCCTGGGGACGGACAACGGCGTAAACCTGCTGGATCCCGGTGACACCCCCAACGAGAATATTCAGTTTCTGCTGGTATTGGCCTGCATTATGAAGGCGGTGGATACCCATGCCGACCTGCTGCGGCAGAGCGCGGCGGACGTCGGAAACGACCACAGGCTGGGAGCCAGCGAGGCACCCCCGGCGATCATCTCGATTTTCCTGGGAGAACAGCTGGAGGACGTCGTAAAGCAGCTGGTCGAGACGGGGGAGGCCGCCCACCTCATCGGGGGCGGAAAGCTGCAGACCGGCGTGTCTACCCTGCCCGACTTCGAGAAGGACGCTACGGATCGCAACAGAACCTCGCCCTTCGCCTTTACCGGCAACAAGTTTGAATTCCGCATGGTGGGCTCGGCGGACTCCGTCGGCAGCCCGAACACAACCCTGAACGCTATCGTGGCGGAGGCATTCTGCGAGGCGGCGGACGTTCTGGAGGCGGCGGACGTTCTGGAGGCGGCGGACAACTTTGAGCTGGCGGTTCACGACCTGATCAAGGAGTACATGACCAGACACCAGAGGATTATTTTCAACGGCGACGGATACGCCGACGAATGGGTAGCCGAGGCGGAGAGAAGAGGACTTCCGAATATTAAGTCCATGATCGAAGCGGCCTCCACCCTGACCACGGACAAGGCGATCCGCCTGTTCGAGAAGTTCGGTATTTTCAGCCGCGCCGAGCTGGAATCCCGGGAGGAAATCATTTACGAGACCTACGCGAAAACCATCAACATCGAGGCGCTGACCATGATCGACATGGCCGGGAAACAGTACATCCCGGCGGTGATAAAATATACGAAATCCCTGGCGGATACCGTGATCGCCGTAAAGGAGGCCGGCGCGGACGCGTCCGTTCAGACCGGGCTGCTGCAGGAGGTCAGCGAAAAGCTTGCTTCGGCGAAGACTGCCCTGAGCCGCCTGGAAAAGCTTGCCGCGGAGGCCGCCGCGATAAAGGACGCGAAGAAACAGGCATTTTTCTATAAGGATTCCGTGAAGGAGGCCATGGACGCCCTGCGCGCGCCGGTGGACGCGCTGGAGATGATTGTAGATAAAAACGTCTGGCCGGTACCGTCTTACGGGGAGCTGACGTTTGAGGTGTAGGGGGCTTCCCAAATTGCCATAGATATGTTATACTTTAGTCAGACTAAATTTGCTATTTCACTTTCCGCCGTGCGTTCCGCACGGCGAGGTTCTCTGCGTTCAGCGGAGAATTCAAAGGGACAGCTCGTCCCGCGATACAGCAAACCAAATAACTACAAAAGGCAGCGGACGGGAAGATGCGCCCTGATCTCTTTCCGCCTGCGGCAACCGCCGCTCTTGCGGCAGAAAGAGAGGAAACATGAGAAAAATGCAGACCCCTAACGCATCGAACGCCTCCAGCGCACTGAACAACCCCAGCGCACCGAGCAGCCCCGGTGCACCAGCCCCCTACCTCCAAGCCACTGGCGAACTGCCTTTTACGCTGACTAACGATTACATGTTCCGGGCGTTTCTACAGACGAACAATAACGTCCTGCGGCACCTGACCTGCTCCCTGCTGCGCCTCCGCCCGGAGGAAGTAGAAGAAGTGAGGATCGAAAACCCTATCGAAATGGGGAAAACGCCGGGAGACAAGGAATTTGTTTTGGACGTAAAGATTTCCCTGAACAACCGGCGGATAATCAATTACGAGATGCAGGTGATTCCCCGGGGAGACTGGCCGGAGAGGAGCCTGGTATACCTTTGCCGACAGTTTGACAGTCTCCACAAAGGGGATGCTTATACGAAGATTGAACCGGTCACGCATATCGGCTTCCTGGGCTTTACGCTCTTCAAGGACAAGCCGGAATTCTACGCTACTTATAAGATGTTAAATGTGAGAAATCATAATCTTTATAGTGACAAGTTCACCCTTGGTGTGGTAGACTTAACTCAGATCGAGCTGGCTACGGAGGAGGACAGGGAATGGCGGACGGACTATTGGGCGTCCCTGTTCAAGGCCACCACCTGGGAGGAGGTAAAAAGGATGGCGGAGAAGGATACGATTATGGAAGATGCGGCGGATACTCTGCATCGATTGCTGCAGGACGACCGGGTCAGGGAGCAGTGCTGGGCGAGAGAGGATTATTACCGCACGATAAAGTGGTATGAGGATACGCAGAAAGAACAGGCCGCCGCCCTCGTAGAGAAGGATGTCGCCCTCGCAGAGCAGGCCGCCGAGATAGTGGAGAAGGATGCCGAGATTGCCCGCCTGCGGCGGCTTCTGGAAGAGAAGCAGGGAAAAAATTTATAAGCCCCACAAAAGAAACCTACTTTTGACGATTTCTTTGACGCTTTTTTTGACGGCAAAAATGCTATCGTTATGTAGTGATAAAAGGGCGCGGTATGCCATAGTATGCCCTGGAGGGTGTCGGATAGCGGCATATTCCGGGTTTTTGGGACGAAAAGAAGGGAAACCGTCGCAAAAAAATTTAAAAGTTACCTGAATTTGTTAATTTTTTTGACGCTTCTCTTGACCGCCCGTTTGTTATAGTTAATTTACAGCAGGGAGAAAGAGCGCTTTAAATGGAAAATATAACCGAAAAAGAATTTTCAAAGCTGAAACGCCGCGACCTGCTGGAACTGCTACTCTCTCAGATTCAGGAAGACGACCGGTTGGAGCGCAAGGGCAACATTATGGCGGTACGAATCGCCAGGCAGGAAAAGAGCCTGACGCGCCTGAAGGAAAAGCTGGATGAGAAAGACGCGCAGATCGGAAATCTGAAGAGCAAGCTGGGCGAGAAGGACGAACAGATTGAAAAGCTGAAGAGTAAGCTGGACGAGAAGGACGCGCAGCTTGAAAAGCTGAAAAGGCGACTGGACGAGAAGGACAAAGAGCTTGCCGAGACGCAGGAAACCCTGCAGGCGGAACGCGAATCGAGGCAGATTGATATTATGGAGGCGGGCTCCATCGCGAACGCAGCCCTGAAGCTGAGCGGTATCTTCGAAGCGGCGCAGGACGCAGCCAACCGCTACCTGGAGAACCTGCAGGCGCGGACGGCGCGAGCGGGATTCACCGCCACCGGCGAGGCCCCACCAACCGCCAGCGAAACGCAGGCAGCCGCCAACGGCGAGACACCATCAACCGCCAGCGAAACGCAGGCAGCGGCCAACGGCGATGCCCCATCAACCGCCAGCGAGGCGCACTCAACCGCCGACGAACCGTCGACAGCCGCCGGTTGATAAAGGCGGAAAATAAACCCGCCCAGGAGGTACAGGCGGATGGCAATCACTGACAGCAGAATACCCTCTGCGGAAATCGTAGAAAAGCAGCTGCAGAAATCAAAGAGAAGACGCCTGATCTTCCAGCGGGCGATCGTTACGATCGGCGTACTGGCAACAGTAGCCGCGGCGGCGGTAATTATCGCAGTACTTTTCTTACAGGTATTTAAAATAGAAGGAAGATCGATGGCCGAGACCCTGCAGGAAGGGGATCTCGTCGTCGTCGAAGGGATATCAGGATTTCAGAAAGGCGACGTCGTCGCCTGCTACTACGGAAACGACGTGCTCGTCAAGCGGATCATCGCGACGGCGGGCGATACCGTTGAGATAGATGAGGAAGGCAACGTAACCGTAAACGGGGAATCGCTCGAAGAACCCTACGTCCGCGACAAGACGATCGGAAACTGCAATATCGAATTCCCCTGTACCGTACCGGAGGGCAGCAACTTCGTCCTCGGCGACTGCAGGTCGGTATCCATCGACTCCCGCAGCTCCGCAATCGGCTGTATCGAGGACAGAAACATTATCGGAAGAGTCATCTTCCGGATCTGGCCCATCGGCAGCGCGGGCAAGGTCAAATGACCGGCCGCCCGGCAACCAACCATATAATATAGAAACAACAAAGATACGAACTCCGATTCAATATTCGGAAGACCTGGAAAGACTTCAGCTAGAAAGACATCAGGAAGGGAGACAGCGAGATGGGAAATTTGGTAATCAATCAGGCTGCAAAATTCTTGCGTGAGAGACGTAATACACGAAGGTGGATAGCGATTGTTCTCTGCCTGGCGCTGGTCGTTACATCAGGAACCTTCAGCGCCCTGACAAGACAGGGCCGCGCGCTGAGCGATACGAGCCGCAAGCTTGAATGCGCTTACGAAGTGCATCAACATACAGAAGATTGCTATAACGAAGCGGGAGAAGCCGTATGCGGATACGCGGATTACTGTGTGCATACCCATGCGGAAAACTGCTACGACAGCGAGGGCGCTCTCGTCTGCGCGCTGCCGGAAATCACGGCGCACGTCCACGACGAGTCCTGCTACGTCCCGGTGCAGACCGTGCAGAAGCTCCTGACCTGCAGCCAGGAGGAAACGACGGGCCATATTCATACGGACGACTGCTACGCAACCGAACAGGGCGAGCTGACCTGCGGCCTGGAAGAGCATCAGCATAATGACGGCTGCTATACCGTAACAGAGGATGTCAGCGGAAACGACGCCGCTGCAACCCTGATCTGCGAACAGGAAGAGCATACCCACGAAGACGGATGCTACGAGCAGAACACCGTCCTGACCTGCGAGACCGAAGAAGGCGCGGGCGCGCATCAGCATACCGACGACTGCTATACGGAAGCAGCGCCGGACGTCAGCGGAAACGATTTCAGCGGCACAGTAATCTGCGGCCAGCCGGAGCTTCATACGCATGACGACAGCTGTTTCTTATCCGAGGACGAAGCGCACATCAGCCCGATCTGCGGGAAAATAGTTCTGGAGGAGCACGTTCATAACGACGATTGCTTCGCAACCGTATTCGAAGGCTTCGAGCTTACCGCTGAGGCGGTGGGCGTAACCCTTACCGTCAGCGTAACGGAGGAAGGCGTCCTTCCTGAGAATGCGACCGTTACCGTAGCTCCGATCGAACAGACCGAGGCGGGCGACAACGCGATTTATAATCAGATTCAGACCGGCCTGCAGACAGCCGTTGCCGAGAACACGGCGATGGAGATGCTGTACTTTAAGGCTTATGAGATTCAGTTCTACGCGCTGAACGCGGAGGGCGTAAACGAGCGCATCCAGCCGCAGGGCGAAGTATCCGTAAGGCTCGACTTTGACAACGCGGCGCTCCCTGCGGAGATCGCGGAGAAGGATTCCATCCAGGTCGCGGGCGTAAAGCTTGCGGAGCTGAAGATTGCCGAGGTCGGCTATACGGCGGAGCTGAGAGACGACGCTTCGATTACGGCCGACGAAAATGTAACCCTGCAGACAGCGGAATTCAGCCTGACCCAGAGCGGCCCTGTCGCGGTATCCTGGATCGGTGAGCGGAACAAGTATTACTACGAGGATGACCAGGTCATCGTTACCGTCAGCGCGGCAGAAGACGGAATTATCCCGGAGGGCGCAAGCCTTCAGGTTATCCCGATCGTCGCACCGGACGAGAGATATATTCAGGTGGCGGAAAAGCTGATGGAGAAGGCCGAGAGCGAGGAGTACGATATCGCGGGCTTCCTGGCTTACGATATCTATTTCGCAGACGAGAACGGCGTTGAGATCGAGCCCAAAGGCGAAGTTAAGGTTACCATGGACTATAAGTACGCGGCTACGCCGGAAACGCTGGATCAGTCGAACTTTGCCCTGCTGAACGAGATGGACGAAGAGACGGCGGAGGAAGTCGCAGAAGAAGCTCCCGCAGCGGCAGCGCCGATGCGCGCTCCGGCGAGACGCCCCGCTGCGGCGGCGGAGGCTCCGGAAGCGGAAGAGCCTGCGGCGGAGATTGACGCAGCTCCTGTTGAGATTACGGATGATTCCGAGGGTGCGGCTACAACTCTTGGCGTTACCATTATGCACTTCGCTGAGGATGAGAACGGAGAGATTACGGTAGTAGACCTTGGCGCGGAGAATAAGGTTGAAACACTGGAGACTACGGAAGAACTGGCTGTTGAGAAGGCGGAGTTTGTAACGGATGGGTTTTCGATATTTGCAGTTACATGGAGTGCTTATAGTATAAGTGTAGAAATAAGATATGTTGAAGAAGATGAACATGGTAAGTATGTTCCTTTAGATGAAAGTTTGGTTTCGCATGATGCTGTCACGATGCGAGGTCGCAATATAATAGATTTTGCTAGTGAGGAGTATAAGCAAGCTGTCTCGGGTTATACGTTTGAAAGAATAGAAGCTTATAATGGTCGACAAATTAGCAAACTTTCTGTGATTGAGCATGACCGGTACGGCTGGTCCGGTCATGCTTATACGACCAATGATCTTTGCTATGATACAGGCTATTGGGATGCAGATTCTGAAGGAAATGGGGTTTGGAACAAATTACCTTCATCTGCGAATGCAGGCAGTGCGACTAGCAGCACTGATGACGTTTGGGAAGAATGGGATTCTACTACTAAAATTGTCTATATTGTTTATAGAAAGACTCAAACGGGGACTGCGAACCCGGCAGAAGAACTTGGTGAACCGGATCACTCAAAGTATGTGAAGTACAATTCGGATACAAAGGACTATACTTTGACACTGGACGTGACCGGGAAAACCGCGGGAACTGAGGCAGGGGTTGATGTGCTGCTGGTGCTTGATACGTCTGGTAGTATGGGCAATGCTGGTACAGAGGCGGGAGGCTATTATAATCTCCTTCCTCGTCTTAAGGAGATAGTAGGAACTCCTGATAGTCAGAGTAGCGATACAGTTATTGATACTATTTTAACCGATGGTTCGAAGAACAGAATGGCCTTGATCAGTTTTGCTAATAGCGCTAGCTTGAAAAAGGATTGGTGTGACGATACGAGCAAGAAAGACTTGAAGAAGGCTGTTAAGGAGCTTTCGGCAAGTGGCGGTACTAATTGGTCTAATGCTATGTCTAAAGCAGAGGACACTTTAAAAAGTGCAGGGGGTAATAATCAAAAGGTTGTAATTTTTGTATCGGATGGCGCACCTGGCGAGCGTGGCTATAGTAGTAGTTATTTTGAGAACGCATGTAACACTGTTAAAAATTCAACGTACTTGAAAGACGCCAAGGTTTATTCGGTATATTTAACAACAGGCACAAGCACAGCGATGATCAATTTCGCTGGGTATATGAAGATGTATGGCATCGATGCAGAAGCGATTGATGGAACTCAGGATATGAGTGGCACCATCATGAATGATGTGTTA
The DNA here is from genome assembly GCA_023662875.1 of Roseburia sp. Taxonomy (GTDB): domain Bacteria; phylum Bacillota; class Clostridia; order Lachnospirales; family Lachnospiraceae; genus Acetatifactor. The sequence goes on from JAMPIG010000016.1 coordinate 33,260, forward strand.
TCTTCGTTCATTTCTACCTACAGCGAAGTTGTGATTGCGGATAAGCTGAGTGATTATGCGGAGTTTAGTCTGCCTGAGGGAGCAAGTGAACCTATGTTCACGGTGACCTACAAGAATGGAACTACGACAAAGACGTTTGAGCCGCGTACTGCTGGCGAGTATAATGAGGACGGCGTCAAGTATGAAATTACACGCAACGATAAGTCGGTTGTCTTTAAGGTATATGGCAAAGCAACAGGCAAGAAGGACGATAATGATGAGCCGATCTATGCGCTAGAGAATGGTGCCACCTATAGTATCAGCTATAATATTAAGACGTCAGAAAAAGCTGAGAGCGAGTATAAAGCCACGGGTAATCCGGAGGGGATTTTCGGAGAAGAGACAACGGACGCCCCTGGAAACAGTACGAGCGTAGGGAAGAGAGGATTCCGTTCTAACGAAGGAGAAGGCGCTACGATTTCTTACAGCGAGAACGGTAAGGACAGTACACTAGGAACGAATTATAAGCATCCTGTAATTCAGACCCAGGCGGAGATTAATGACAATCTGCTTCAAGTAGATAAAACTGCCAAGGTGAAGGATTGGTATGAGAGAACCTATGACATTACCATAACGGCGCAGTCTAAGGCGAAAGGAAGCGAAACGACAACAACTACGACGAATGCAGAGGTTATGCTGGTGCTGGATATGTCGTCTTCTATGTGTTTGAAAGCACAAGCGACTGATGAGAGTTTTGAACCGACGTTTTTGGGTAACTTTGCAGCTGTCAAATCGACTTTGGATGAGTCGAAGATTTACTATAAAAATAAACAGGGTTATCAGAGTGGGTATCATACGCCTAAGAGGAGAGATGATAATAATCGGGTGGATAAAGGAGGTTATGGGTACGAATGGGATAATACAGATAAAGGAGTTTATAACTATTTAAAATATCCTATGGTTTACGTAAATGATATCTGGCAGTATTATGATGGTTCAAAATGGGTAACTGTTAAGGATACCGATCCGGTTGCTCAGTGGGATTCTCGCTTGACCGTGTTGAAGGAGAATATGATTGAGTTTATTAATCAACAGTCTTCAAACACAAAGGTAGGAGTGATTAGTTTCAGCGAGTCAGGATCAGCCAAGAATGAGTTTAGTTTTGCTGAATTGGCGGGCGAGAAGAGAACTGATTGCATCAAGAGTATTGCCAAGATGTATACAGATGGGGGGACTTATATAAATGATGCCTTGCAGACAGCAGGGAATACGCTGAGTACAGCAAAAAATGCGGGTTCAGACGCGAATCAGTACATTATTGTGTTCTGCGATGGTAATGTGAGTGATGGCGAAAATACAGTAACCAATACGGCGAAAACTATTAAAGACAGAGGAGTAACAATTTACACAATAAGCTTTGGGGGTGATTTCGAAAAACTGGAGAATGTTCCATCTGATCCTAAGACTAAATATAAGTTAAGCGCATCGGATACCTCAAGCTTGAATACTGCACTTGGCGGCATCACGACAGAGATTAATAATTTTGATGCTGACATTGAAAATGCAAAAGTTATTGATGTAATAGACCCTCGCTTTGAACTGGTCGATGTGAATGGGGTTCCGCTTAAGGATGGAGACGAGTATTACGGCGGTGTCATCAAGACTATCGATAACAAACAGTGCATTGAATGGACTGGGGTAACGTTACCGAATTTGGCTAAGGAGGGTAATACTGAACCTTGGTCGAGAACAATAACCGTTAAAGCAAAAGATGGGTTTATCGGGGGAAACAATGTGCCGACCAACGTATCGCCGGATTCCAAGGTTATAGTCGGAAAGGACATTGGAAAGGAACTTCCGTTGCCGCATGTGAATGTTAAGATATCGAAGTCTGAGGCGGAAAAGACGGTAACGATCTATAAGGGCGACACTGTACCGACGGATGCTTCAATCTTTGAAGATATCTTAAGCGAGGCGAAGTTTGGAGAGTATTCCTTGCCTGAAGGTGTTAGCAATGATCTTAAATGGAATTTGTATGAGGTAAATGAAACGACGGAAACCAAGATTACAGAGGCCAGAAACCTGGATGACATAGGGGATGCATTGAAAGATGTAAAACCTGACTCAACGAAGGTTTATAAGTTGAAGGTAACCTACAACGCAGGAGACTGGACGGATTCAAGCAACGCTAATACAACTATTTCGGATAAGGTGTATTATAACGGTGATGAAGCAAGCGGACAGCATGAGGTAACGGTTTTCCAGGCAACCTATACAGTTAATGTTATCTCCGGAAGTTTGGCGATTGAAAAGGAGCTTACCGTCCCTACTGCAAAACAAACAGGCGAAACCTTTAGCTTTACGGTAAAGAGACGGGTAGAAAGCCAGGTCGATACGGCAGAAGCTGAGGATAGCGAAGTAGATGCGCAGGCTGCGGAAGTCGAGGTTGGGACAACGGGCGCTGACGAAGCAGGAAGCCAGACAGCTGCCACACCGGAAGTAACGGAAGAGGTAGTCGCGATAGTAGAGATCACTGTTCCTGCGGGAAGTACAACCGGAACTGTTTCATCTATTAAGGACGCTGATGGGAAGGAAATTCCCGCTTCTGCTCTGTCGGAGCTCCCTCGGGGCGTGTATGTTATTGAAGAGGATGCTAAAGCTGGCTATGCGCTGAAGGATCTGCAAGCTGTAAAAACTGAGACGAATTGCTATAGTAGCGTACAGGATGGAAGAATTACATTTAAGCTGGGATATGATGTAGCAGGTGAGAATGTAATAAAACCTGAGTATAAGCAGACAGAGGATGCGTCCGGAAAATTGGTTGACTTTGTTGGAGCGGATGGCGAGAAGGTTATAATCGGCCGCAAGTACGCGGAAGCTGACGGCGGTAAAGTAGGTAAAGCGGAATTTACGAACGAACCGGTCTTTGACAACTGGAGTGTTGTAAAGTTAAGCAGCAGCGATACCGTCGACAAGTCCTTAACTCTGGAAGGTGCAAGATTTGAGCTGACAAGAGCAGAAACGGACAGCATATCGGCCAAGACTTATGTTGGTATATCGAATGCAAGTGGAGAGCTTGAGTGGTATGAAGCGGATGGTGAAACCAAACTTCGAGAAGGCGAAAAGCTGGAGGCTGGTACTTATATCTTGAGTGAGGCGAAAGCACCGGCAGGATATTCCAGAAGTGAGGTTACATGGACGCTTGAAATTACAGCGAACGGCTCGTTAAAGGCAATACCTAACGGAGTGGAAAGCAATAAGGGTTCGGATTATGAGGCGACTAACGAGCTGAAGCTTTACTTCTACAACGACGCTGTATACGCCCTTCCTAGCGCGGGCGGCGAAGGAATCTATTGGTATTCGATCGGAGGCACACTGCTGATGTTGGCAGGAGCACTGATCTTATATAAAAACAAAAAAAGGGAAGAGGAGGTATCGGCGAGCAAAAGGAAATATTAAATTCTCGCGGCTCACCGAACCGCGAACGACCCAAAGAAAAAGATATTATGAAAACGGCTGAAGCGCGGCGGGCTTAAGCCCGCCGGATACCGAAGCCAAGGCAACACAAGCTCTACAAAATAAAAAGAAAGAGGGAAAAAGGTATGAAAAAGATGAAGAAGTTTTTAGCCATGTTCCTTGCAATGGCGATGGTGCTGGGAATGTCGTTGACGGCGCTGGCGGATGAGACGGCAGATGAGCCTGCAAAAATCAGCATTGTAAATTATCCTGATGGAGCAGACGATGCAGAAGTGAAGTACGATCAGATTATTGTAGAAGACAGAACTTCAGCGTTAGGCTGGAAATTTGAGGATGCTTTTCAAGATGCGTTTGTTAAAGCCTATTTGCAGAAGGAAACAGTTGCAGCTGGTGATGTAGATAAAGTTATAGCTGCGTTGATTGAAAATGGCAGACTCGAAGATGTTAATGGGCTGGTGGAGGAAGGCGAGGTTAATGACAGTGAGCCATTCGCAAGAGCCTTAGATGCAATTAAGAATATGCTTGGGAAGACACCCGATAACTCGAGTATTCCGGCTACAGCGATTGGCTTGTATGTAATTAATGTGCAGAAAACGGGATATACGTTTATTCCTATGGCGGTCTATGTTGGTACAGAATTTACTGGTGTAAAAGCTTCTGTAAAGGGTTCTAAGGATCAGGTTAAGAAGGAACTGGTTGGTACAGATGGTGCATCGGTATCTGAGGGCGATGAAGTAGAATATAAAGTAACAGCGCAGTATCCGTATTACTCGGCGAATGAAACTACTACCACATTTGTTATAACAGATACATTAACCAATGCTGCTTTTAAGATGGTTGATAAAGTGGTAACCGAAGAAGTAGAAGGAGAAACTGTAACAAAGACCGAAAAAGTAGCTGATGTTACTGTAAAGATTAATGGCGAGACTGTAACCACAGGATATACTCTTGCAACATCTAATAATGGTAGCGTACTCACTATTACTTTTGACTATAACAACGATTATGCAGGCGACACAGTAGAAATTACTTATACTGCGATAGCAGGCGATGTAAGTAGTGTAGCAGGTATGAAGAATGAAGTATCTTCTACCCTTAAGTCTGGTAGTACAACAGCTACAGTAGAGTCCGATACTGTTACCTTTACAGTGACGAAGCTCGGTGATGCTGGTGCAAAACTTGGCGGTGCTGGTTTCACTGTTTATGAAAAGGTTGCAGAGGCTACCACAGCTGATGCTCCTGAAAATACAGAAAAACTTGCTTTGATTAATAACAATAATACCGATGACGAAGCTGATGATGTGTATGCTTGGGGAAAATCTCTTGGAGAGAGATTTACTGCGGAAACTGATGTTGCAGCTACAGCTAATACACCGGCTATTGCGAAAGGTGAAGTAACTTTCGATGGGCTGGATGCTCAGAAGACATATTATGTAAAGGAGACAACAGCTCCTTATGGATATTCCCTGAATGAGACTGTATATCAGTTAACGAGGGATACCACTAACGATAGCATCGATACAACAAGTACCCCTAATGTTACAGTGTATCATTTCACTAACTTTAATGGTCAAGATGTTACCGACACCAAGCTCAACGCCCTTCCTTCCACCGGTGGCATCGGTACAACGATCTTCACGATCGGCGGCTGTGCAATCATGGTAGTAGCGGCAGGCCTCTTCTTCGCAACCCGTAAGAAATCTTCCGAGAAGTAAGAAGCGAGACGCTTGAAAAGCTTTAAGTTCTAAAATCTGACCGTGGGCGGGACTTCCCGCCCGCGGTAATAGAAAATACAACAGCAAGGAGAGATCGGATGAAAAAGGTAATAAAATTTATTTTCGTTCCCATCCTGTTTCTCGCCGGTCTGTCCCTGCTGCTGTATCCGTTTATCTCGAACCAGTGGAATAATTACCGCCAGTCCCAGCTGATCAACAGCTACGACGAGACGGTAGCCGAGATGGAAAGCTCCGGCGCGATTGATTACGACGCGGAGTGGGAGCGGGCGCAGGACTTTAACGAAAGCCTTGTCCCTTATATCCTTCCCGATTCCTTCGCGATAGCCGAGGCGACAGAGGAGAACCAGGAATACCTGAGCTGCCTGAACCTGACCGGCGACGAGATGATGGGGTATGTAGAGATTCCGAAGATCAACGTAAAGATTCCGATCTATCATACGACGACGGAGGAAGTTTTACAGACAGCGGCGGGCCATCTGGAGGGGAGCTCCCTTCCGGTAGGCGGGGAGAGTACCCACGCAGTGATTTCGGCCCATCGGGGTCTGCCCAGCGCGGCGCTCTTTACTGATCTGGATCGTCTGGAAGAGGGAGATTATTTCCTCCTCTATATCCTGAACGAAGTCCTCTGTTATCAGGTAGACCAGACGACGACCGTTGAGCCGACGGAGACGGAAGCGCTTTCGGTAGTAGAGGGCGAGGATCTGGTAACGCTCCTGACCTGTACGCCTTACGGCGTCAACAGTCACAGGCTCTTAGTCCGGGGCCACAGGGTTCCCTACGAGCCGAAGGAGGTTGAGCAGAGCGTACCTGGCGGCGGTTTGATCGCGGCTCCCAGTATACGGACGAATTACCTGCTTTGGGTGATGATCGGGCTGGGAACGACCTTTGTCTTTATTCTGATTCTTTATTTTCTGGACAGGAAGCGGCGCAGGAAGCTGGCGGTAAGGCCGAAAGAGGCGGCCGTCGGAGACTTCGAGGTGGTAGACCTGGAGGAAGAGGACGGAGGGCAGTAAGGAAGGAACCCGCGAAAGCGGGTAAGGAGTAGTTATGGCAAGGAAGATTACAGGTGTGCTGTTTGTCCTCCTGTTTGTAGTGGGGTTGGGAATCCTGCTTTACCCGACGATTTCTGACCGGTGGAACGCCTACCGCCAGTCCCAGCTGATTTCGAATTACGAGGAGGCTGTAGCGCAGTTGGATCCGGAGACTCACGAGGAGATGTGGGTGCAGGCCCAGCAGTACAACGCGGGCCTCTGGCTCAAGGCGAATCGGTATGAGATGACCGACGAAGAGCGGGCGGAGTACGAGGGATGCCTGAATCTGGAGGGAAACGGAATCATGGGTTCGATCGAGATTCCGAAGATTAAATGTACGCTGCCGATTTACCACGGGACGGAGGAAGATGTATTACAGATCGCGGTAGGGCACTTAGAGGGAACCTCGCTTCCCGTCGGGGGAGAAGGAGTCCATTGCGTACTATCCGGCCATCGTGGCCTGCCCTCTGCAAAGCTTTTTACGAATCTGGATCAGCTGGAGATAGGAGATACCTTCCTGCTGAAGATTCTGGGGGAAACCCTGACCTACGAGATCGACCAGATCCTGACGGTTCTGCCGGAGGAGATGGAATCGCTGGAGCTGTTTGAAGGGGAAGACTATTGTACCCTGGTAACCTGTACCCCCTACGGCGTCAACAGCCACAGGCTGCTGGTTCGGGGGAAGCGGGTCGCGGAGTAAGAAGAGAAACAAGTTGGCGTTCCGTGGAAGGCGATAAGGCCGGAAGCGGTGGAGATAAGATAGAAAGACTGATCTAGGAGGATTCGCCTATGAAAAGGAAAAAGAAATGGATGAGGATGCTGGCGGCGACGGCGCTTGCGGTAGTTCTGGCCTTGCCCCTTAGCGCGATGGCGGATGTGACGCATGAGACGCTGAAGACGAATGAGCCGTGTAGTCTGAAAGTGACAGCGCCGGTAATCAATGACAGTGATCCGGTTCTTTGGGAGAAGCAGCTGAACGCTATCGATTGGAGCGCTGTTTCCGTAGAGCTTTATAGAGTGGCGGATGTAGAGAAGACGGCGGGGTATGACGATTACGATTATAAATCTGCTGTGGCTGCTGATGCGACGGATCCTTTTGCGGATATCGTTACCGCGGCGAACGAATATATTCGTTCTGAGACGGCGAAGACAGCGGAGCAGTGGGATGCCCTGGCAAGGCAGGCGGCTGAAACCGTCAGGAAAAGCTGGACTTCAGAGAGCGCGAATCGGATTAACGCTGCTTATACCGACAATGTTGCGAATGAAGTAACAGATATTACAGCAGGTCTCTATCTCCTTCTGATTCGCGACCCTGGTTCGGACTTTAAGATGGTAGGAGATAACGTTGTGACGGTCGTTCGGACGGCAAATTATGAATTCGAATTTGCTCCGGCGCTGGTGTCTCTGCCGATTCATCAGGAGACCACGGATGCCGCAGGCGCTTATAACGGGTATGTATGGAATTACAGCCCGTCTGTTACTCCGAAATACGGAATCGCCTACCGCTACGGCTCCCTGGAGATCGTAAAGAACCTCCTGACCTATCAGGGAGATGAGCCCGCGACTTTTGTCTTCCAGGTGGAATCCTCCTATACGGACGGTCGCGCAGCTGCGGATTTCAATTACAGCAATGTTGTAACCCTTTCCTTCGACGCGAACAGCCCCGCAAGCCAGACGATTCGTCTGGAAAATGCCTTCCCTATGGGCGCGCAGGTAACCGTGACCGAGATTTACTCCGGCAGTACTTACGCGTTGACGGCGGGGGATGACGGAGAAAGGACGCTTACGCTGACAGAGAGCCCCGCGACGACCGACGCGGCCGGAAATATCGTAATCCCTGCGGATACGGTTCGGGCGGAGTTCACGAACGATTATAATTCCTCCGGCAATAACGGGGGAGCGGTTGTAAATTCCTTTACGACAGACGGAAGTACCTGGACTTGGGAGCAAATCAGCAGGGATGCCAACGGACAGATGAACGTAACGGCGAGCGGCACTGCTCCGGTAACGCAGACGCAGCCGACAACGCCGGAACCCTCGGTAGAACCGGAAGCGGGAAACTAAGGAGGTAGATGAGATGAAGAAAAGAAAAATGATTCTGACAGCTCTGGCAGCCTCGACCGTTCTGGTTTCCATGAGCCTGGCATCCGGCATAGAGAACGCCTGGGCCTACTTTACGACGAATACGAACGCGTCGGGCAGCCATACGGTGACCCTGGCGGATGAGATTACGAGAATAGACGAGAGCTTTGATTTCGCGGATTGGACGAAGACCCTTACGGTAACAAATCAGGATACCTCGGGACGCCCGGTATACGTTCGGGCGAAGGTCTTCAGCGGCGACAGCTACCCGGTAGCGGTTAGCGGAACGGGCTGGGGAGATAAGGCGCAGGACGACTATTATTACTACGGCTCTATCCTTGAGATCGGCGCTTCGACCGGAGATCTGACGGCGAAGATCAACGGAGTGCCGCAGGAGATAACGGATCCCCAAAGCTTTAACGTCGTTATTATCTACGAGACGACTCCGGTACAGTATGACGCGGCGGGAAACCCTTATGCGGACTGGAGCCTGACGCTTCAGACTGAGGAAGGAGGCAACTGATGAAAAAGCTGAAAAAGATTTTAGCATCACCTGCCACAACGATCGTAGCCTTTGTTCTGGCGGCGGGGCTGCTCCTGTTCAGCTCCATCGGCGGCGCGCAGGCGGCTCTGACGGCCTACTCCGAGAATTACGTTTCTCAGTTTGAGTTGAACGATATCGGCGTGGCGCTGATTGAGAATGATATTATGATCGCTTCGGACGGCGCGCTTCTGGTCAATATGCTGACCAACGCTTCTAACCCTGAGGTACAGGATCCCCTGAAGCTGGGAAAACATTACGGGGAAGAGCTGAAGGTACAGAATACCGGGACGATCGACCAGTATGTCAGGGTAAGCGTCTATAAGTACTGGACGGAGCCTAAAAAAGAGGGAGCCAAGGAGTCTGACAAATCACAGGAGCTAAGCCCTGACTTGATTGGACTGTTGCTCAAGGGCGCGGATATTACATCCGACCAGGGCAGGAAGATGCTGGAGGAGAACGGCTGGCTGTTTGACGCGAGCGCCTCGACCGAGGAGCGTACCGTGCTCTATTATGCGAGACCCCTTGTTTCCGGCGAGGAAGGAAACGGCGAGGAGAGTTCTCTCTTCGCGGATGAGATTACAATCAGCGGTCAGGTAGCGCAGAAGGTTACCGAATCGACATCAAAGAACGATGCTGGACTGACAGTTATTAAGACGACCTACGCATACAACGGCTGTAACTTCTGCCTGGAGGTCAAGGTGGACGCCGTACAGGATCATAACGCGGAAGACGCGATTTTAAGCGCTTGGGGACGCAAGGTTACGATAGACGGTAACGGAACCTTAAGCCTGAACTAGGGAGGGAGAGACTATGGGAAAAAAGATTTTGACATTTGCTCTTGCCATGCTGTTGATCGTCTCTCTGCCAATCCGGGTAAACGCGGAGACCTTGAGCGCGAACGGCAGCGTTACCTTTACCGGTGAAAACCGGCTCGACAGCAATAACACGACCGACCTCGCTTCTACGATCGGTTCGATGCAGCCGGGCGACGACCTTGTTATCACGATCGACGTAAAGAACGAGAGCAGCCTGACGGCAAACTATTATATGACGAACCAGGTTCTGCAGTCTCTGGAGGAAACCCAGAGCGCGAACGCAAGCGGCGGTTCTTATGAGTACACCCTGATTTATCAGGCTTCCGACGGGACGGAGACCGAGCTTTTCCGCAGTACCTCCCTCGGCGGCGAGGGGACGACCGTAGACGGACGGGTCGGCCTGAAGGGCGCGACCAGCGGTTTGGAGGAGTATATCTCCCTGGAGACGCTCGCCCCCGGAAAGAGCGGACAGCTTAAATTGACCGTCCTTCTCGACGGCGTAACCCAGGGCAACGATTACCAGAATACGGCGGCCCGCCTGCAGTTTAACTTTGCGGTAGATACCAGTACGGTAATCGAGCAGAACGTAACCAACGTTGTAACCAGAACCGAGACCGTCGAGGTCGTCGGCGACGGAAACGGAGACGGCGGACAGAGAACGAACCTCGTAAGAACAAGCGACGAAGCGAACCTTCTCCCCTTTATTATCGCGGCGGGTATCAGCGGATTGCTGCTCCTGTTCCTGGGGATTTTCGGAGTAAAAGAGAGAAAAAAGCAGCGTAAGAGCGGCGCGGTTATGGGTCTTTGCCTGGCGGTAGTCCTGGCGAGCCTTGCGCCCGTACAGACGCAGGCGGCGGCTTATACCTATACGGTACGCCTTTTTACGGGCGCGCAGGGTAAGATCGTCGAGGGGAACGTTGATAACCTTGTAAGATATTCCAACGGCGGGTCGGTTGCGGCGGAACAGGTAAAAGTCCTTGAGGATGGAACCTGCCTGCAGATCAGCGGACTGAAATACAACGATGAGCTCGTATTCAGCGCGAACGTCGCGGAAGGCGAGAACGCTACGATCGATCTGGTAGCGGATCCGAATACCGGGATTTCCAAGTACTATGTACAGGGCGTCCGGGAGAGCGGAAGCGAGAGAAACGCCGGTACAAGTAAGGTGACCGGGGATATGGATTTTGTCGTAGCTTATGGCGTTCAGGGCAATATGACCTACTACACAGTAAACTTTGTAGACCGGCAGGGCAATACCCTGATGCCCTCGCAGCGGTATTCCGGAAAGATTGGCGACTATGCGGTCGTAGGTTACCGTTACATCGAGAATTACCAGCCCTACGCTTACAACCTTGGAAAGACCCTCTCCGAGAACGAGGCGGAGAATGTATTTAACTTTGAGTATACCATGCTTCCGACCGTTACGAACGTAACAACCCAGACCGTTACCGAGACAGTAACTGTAACGGTTCCCGGGGAAGAGGTCGAAGCGCCCGCTCCGGAAGAGCCGGTGAACGTAGTGCCTCCGGCACCTGGCCCGGAAGAAGAGCCGGAGCCGGAACCCGCGCCTGAGATCGAGATCGAGCCGGAGACCCCGCCTCTTGAGGATCAGCCGGAAGACTTTGTTGACCTTGACGCGGATCCTACCCCGTTAAGTCCAGGGCTGGATGGCGACGAGGATGAAGAAGACGGCGCAGGCTTATCCATCATGGATCTTGCGACCCCGCTGGCGGCTCTGCCGATCGGCGCGAAGGCCGGAATCGGAGCCGCGGTTGTCCTTGGCGCAGGCGCTCTGATCTGGTTCCTGGTAACCCGCAGGAAGAAAGAGAGCGGGAAGGAAGAGGCGAAGTAAGGAAGCCTTGAAGCGCTGGAGCGACCGGACTGGACGAGACGTAAAGAAGCTTTATTCCGGGGAAACCGATAGGGCTGAAGCGGCGGAGAGGTTTAAGGCCGGGAAATAACCGGTAAGAAAAGAAGATTGAGAAACGAGAGAAATAAAAGGCATCTGGGGAGGAATCCCCGGATGCCTTGAAATAAAAGATGGGAAGAAAGCGTCCGGGAAGAAATTTCAGACGTTTTGAAATAAAGAAGAAAGTAACCGGAGAAAGCATTTCGGGAAAAATGCTCAGGCACCTTGAAATAAAGACTGAGAAGTAACCGGGAGAAAGCGTCTCGGGAAGAAGATTAGGAAATAACTTCGGAGAAGGTCGAGATGGGAAACGGGGAATTATCCCGGAAGGAATCCGGGGATATTGCGAAGGATAAGGACGAAGAGACACAGGAAAAAGATACAAAACAGAGCGGCAGAAAGATCGCTTCTCATATCTGCCGTATAGCGGGAACAGTAATGATATTCGCTGTCGTTCTGGCCTGCCTCCCCGTCGCCGTGGCCCGGATCCGCGGCTGGCAGGTCTACCATGTCGTCAGCGGAAGCATGGAACCTCAAATCCCGATCGGAAGCCTCGTCTTCGCGGAGCCGGTTCCGCCCCGGGATATTCAGGCGGGAGACGTTATCGCTTTCTGGAGCGGAGGCTCCGTTATCGTCCACCGAGTGACCGAAAACCTCGCGGAGACGAGCGAGTTTTCGACGAAGGGCGACGCAAATACCGCGGAAGATATCCGCAAGACAAGCTATGCCGAATTAATCGGCCGCATAGCATATCATATCCCGTTCGCGGGCGCGCTCGTCACCTTGTATACGGACGCGAAGGGGCGCATATACGCCCTCTGCCTGGCAGCCTGCGGCGCGCTGCTGAACCTGCTGGCCGGGCGGCTGAGACGTTGAAGCCGGACGTCTGCCGGGAAGTACAGAGGCCGGGAAAGACCGGGGAAACCGGGAAGCGCAGAAGACGGGAAAGACCGGAAAACGCCGGGAAGTACAGAAGCCAGGAAAGACCGGGGAACCGGGAAGCGCAGAAGACGGGAAAGACCGGGGAAACCGGGAAGCGCAGAAGTCGGGAAAGACTGGGGAAACCGGGGCACAGAAGCCAGGAAAGACCGGGCAACCGGGGCGCAGAAGCCGGGAAAGACCGGGGGAACCGGGAAGTACAGAAGCCGGAAAACGCCGAGAAGCGCAAACGCCGGGAAGTCCGGGGTTGACTCGGGAAGTTAGAAATTCAGGATACGGAGAAAGGTGAGAATATGGCGAAATGGATCCGCAGGATACTGCTGCTCATATTGCTGGCAGTCTTCCTCTTCTCAATCGCATACATAGCCGTCATCTACTATCAGTATCGCGCCAACGACAGACTGTATGAGGAAATGGCGAAGCAGTTTACCCTGCCCGTCAGCAGCCCGCTCCCGGAGCAGGGAGGCGAAGGCGGACAGACGGCGGATGACGGAGAAGCACAGCCGTCGGGCCTGCCCCCGATTTCCGTCGATTTTGAGGCGCTTAAGGGTCTGAACGAGGATATTATCGGGTGGCTGCACTGCGAAGGGACTGTGATCGATTACCCGGTTTTAAAGGGCGACAATAACGACCAGTACCTCCGCCATAACTACGCGGGAGAGCGTGTTTCCGCCGGTTCGATTTTTGTAGAAGAAAAAAACCGCGAAAATCTTGAGGATTCTAATATTATTATTTACGGTCACCACATGCGGAACGGCTCTATGTTCGCCTGCCTGGACGAGTACCAGGAGCAGGATTTCTATGAGGAGCATCCTGTAATGTGGCTGCTGACTCCGGAGCAGGACTATCGAATCCGGATTTTCAGCGCCTATACGACCTCTGGCTACTCAGATACCTATACGATCTACATGGGCCCCGGGGACGACCTGAAGGAATATTTGTTGAACTGCCTTTCCCAATCGGTATTCCAGTCGGAGATCGACGGGAAGGAGCTGGACGGGAGAGGAAAATATGTAGTCCTTTCGACATGCGCCTACGATTTTGAGGATGCCAGATTTGTAGTCCACGGAATTATGGAGCCGGTCGAGAGCGCAGGCGGGAAGCCGCGATAGGAGAAACAGGAAAACAAACCGGCGAGAGCCGGAATCAGATAAATAGAAGTCAGAGATCCACAGACAGAGATTGAGGACGGGATGCTTGATGATCCAGGAAGACGGAACGCTATACGTTCAGATGTTTAATGGCTTTGCTATGTTTTGGAACGGAGAGCTGGTTACAGGAAGCGCGAAATCCAGTGAGTCGCAGTTCATGTACCTGATGCAGCTCCTTCTCCATAACAGACGCGACGGCGTGCGCAGAGAGGAATTGGAGCAGGTACTGTTCCAGGATAGGGACATTGCGGATACGCGACATGCCCTGCGAAGCGTGATTTACAACGCGAGGAAGAGATTGCTGCAGGCTGGGCTGCCGGAGGGAGAGTATGTTGTTCAGAAGAAGGGTGTTTACTATTGGGGTGCCCCGGTGCCGGTAAGGGAGGACGCGGAGGAATTTGAGGAGGCTTATAAAGCCGCGGAGACCAGCGATGACAATGATGAAAAGCTGAGGCTGTATTTGAAAGCCTGCTATAGCTATACCGGTGATTTTCTGGCGAACCAGGCAGCCGTTCTCTGGGTAGCGCAGGAGGCAAACCGTTACAGAAAGATTTTTTCCGCCTGCGTCGAAAGGGCAGCCGTTCTCCTGCGTGAGAACGAAGAGTTCCGCCAGATGAAAGAGCTGGGGATTCGAGCGTCCAAAATTAATCCGCTGTCCGATTGGGAAACCGTTACCATGGAAGCCCTGATTGCCATGGGACAGTACGAGGAGGCCCAGAAGCTCTATAGCGATACGGTTGAGCTCTACTTTCGGGAGCAGGGACTCCGGCCGTCAGGCAAGATGACAAAATTTTTCAATGAACTCGGCTCACAGATGAACCAGCGGTACGATACCCTTGATAATATCCAGGAGAACCTGGAGCAGGGGATGGGAGACGGCCAGGGCGGATATGTGTGCCCCTATCCGGTATTCGTAGGGATCTACCATATGATGATGCATATGATGGATCGCGGCGGACAGTCCGTTTTCCTGATGCTCTGCAGAATCGTAGACAGCAAGGGTAACCCCATGAAAGAGGGAAATAGCCTGGACGAGCTCACAGAGCGGCTGGGCGAAGCGATCAAACAGTCCACCCGCCGCAGCGACGTGATCACAAAGCATGGCAAAGGCCAGTATCTCGTCATCCTGCTGAACACGACCCGGGAAAACTGCGATATCGTAAAGAAACGTATCAACTGGCGTTTTATGGTGGGCAGACAGCGCACCGGCGTTCAATATTATGTAAACAGTGTATTCTCCACCCCGCGCTCGGCGGAAGATGTATTTGAGGCGGAGAAAAAGAAGAAGAACGGATAGAGGTCGGCTGGAGGAAGGAAACAGCCGGAGACAGAAGGAAAGCGGCTGGAAGCGGAAAAGAAGCGGGAAAATGGATAAAGCAGAATTATACATTGGAAAACCGAATGGCGTGGTGCTGTGTGTAGATCGTCGGGAAAGCTGCGGCATAGCCGGAAGAATTTATCACTCGTACAGCCGGGAGGCGATACCCTTCTCCGGCATGGAGGATGTAATCTTCCAACTGGAGCGTTTTTTCGATTATTTAAACTTTCCCCATCCGACAACCAGCAACAGGTTGTTTTGCGAGGGAACAAAGCAGGAAATCACAAGACAGGAGAGGATAGCGATTATGAAGGACGAAGAATTATTAAATCAGCATGGAGATCTCGGAACCTTTCTCGTACACGTACAGCACCGCCAGAACAGCAGCTGGCAGGGACGCATTACCTGGGTAGACCAGAAGAAGACAGTATATTTCCGCTCGGCGCTGGAGATGCTGAAGCTTGTTTCTGATGCGCTGGAATCTGTCAGTGACGACGATACGACCGACCCCTCCTGGCAGGACGCGCCGGAGGCGTAGAAAGAATCCGGGAGAATAAAAGGCTCTGGGAGAATAAAAGGCTCTGGGAGAATAAAAGGCTCTGGGAGAATAAAAGGCTCTGGGAGAATAAAAGGCTCCGGGAGAATAAAAGGCACCGGGAGAATAAAAGGCTTCGGGAGAATAAATGGCATGGCGGGAGTGCAGCGAAAATGACTCTCGCTATGCCGGAAAAGCTTAAAAAGGCGAAAAATATCTTGCAAAATTCTTTGGCGTATGTTAGTGTAAGCATACTGATTTTCCTAAATTTCTAAGGGCTTAACAGAATTTCAGTGATCTGTCAGGAGATTAATTCAAAGGAAATCCCATTTTTATCTATGTGTTTCTAAAAATCGTTACTTTTCACGGGGTGGGAAAACAAATTGAATAATTACTTTAAGCACT
>JAMPIG010000017.1 GCA_023662875.1 Roseburia sp.
AAATCTCCCTACGGACTTTTTCAGGCGATTTCCTCAATATAAACCAGATATTCGGAAGCGAATGGAATGCCACATATCCGTTTACACTGTCCTCACCACACCATGTCATCACAGCCTTAGAAGCTTTATAAAATTCTTCTCTTTCACAATAATAATCAATAATTACATTTGTATCAACCAATACTACCATATTTTGCCTCTCGCGCTTCTGCCAGCTCTCTGTCAGGGTCGAAATCCGCTGGAAAGGTAAATTCCGCCCTCAATTCTTCCATTCTCATAAGCGCTTTCTTCTTGTCTGATAATGGCTCTTGCAGATCCATTCTGCCGACATCAGGATTTCCTATCTTTACAGACCGAACATACGCCCTGATAATCTCCAATAGCGGTTCTCTATATGCTTCGCCTATCCCAGACACAGATTGAAGCACCTGCGTTTCCCATGCAGACATCTTCCATACCACCTTTCAAGATAATCCTTGCTTAGTGCTTACACAAATATTATAGCAGAAAACCAAATGAAATACACTATTTTCTTTCCGCAGACATCCAATTCTCTGCATGGTTTATAATACACTTTTCTCCAACTCCTTTTCCATCCGCTCCCTGGCTCGGAACTGGAACAAAGGTTTGTATTTAATTTTCATTTGCCAACTCTAAAATATCTTCAATAGAGTAATCAGGCTGCTCATATTTTTCTTTTGCGTAATCTCCCTGCCCGCCATTATCATATTCCTCAAGATATCTGGCCATTCCAACGGGCCCCAGAGCCTTTACCAATGCTTCTGTCCCTGATCGCCGCACCTCACTGGCCTTAACTATTTTCATTGTCTGACTCATCATAACCAAATACCTCCATTACAAATTCAATCGGATTTTTGATATTTGATCTATCGTCAAACAAACGATTATAGCAACAATTATCCAGATACACCTTCAAAAGATTTACCTCCTGCTTGCTTCCGTCTTCACATGATAATTATAACAAATATTTTCTAAAGTTACACCAATAATTTTGTATCAACTTTAACGCTCTGCTCTTCAACGGCAACATTTAACTCCCTGCACTTCTCAAGGGCCAGATCATGCCCCTGCAAAGCAGCCTGTCTATACCAATACCTTGCTTTCTCCATATCTTGGGATACCCCTATGGCATCCTCATAAAACCAGGCCAGATTGCACTGCCCGTCTCTGTCCCCATGCTCCGCAGCCTTTTTCGTCCAATAGAGAGCCTGTTCTAAATCCTTCTTAACGCCCAGCCCTTCGTAGTAGAAATATCCCACCTGACATTCTGCCAGAGGATAGCCCTGCTCCGCCAGCGCCAGATGTCCTTCAAAACATTTCTCATACTGCTGCGTGTTAAAATATTTTTCAATCAGCTCGTTGCAGGCGTCTAATTCCCTGCATGGTTTATAGTATGCTTCTGACATCTTATGGCTCCCTCCGCTAACTCTGAATCCGCCATCAAAGCACTCTGAAAATACTCATACCTGTCTCTTCAAGATATCACTCCATCATAGACGTAAGTATCAAAGCTGGATTCACTCTGATTTGTAAACAAAGCCTTCAGCTGCATGGCTGTCTGATCGCAGTCGTCCGCCTCAAAGTAAATTGATTCTGCATATGATAGGGATTGCAATATAATTCCATGGATCCGATAACCATATCATTAACATAGACCATAACTTGATTTTGTTTGATTTCAAGCTGAACCCCTTCATTTCCGCCTCGCAACTGCTTCCCCCCAAAATACAGTTCTCCTGTTAAATTTCTAAGCCATTATAGAACTTTAATAATTGAATCCGTTTCTAATTTCATTACATTTCCAGGACATTTCCAAAAATTTGTTGCCATGATAACATAATTACTCACAGTCTTTTTTGTAATATTTCCCTGTCATTATCAGATATTTTCAAGGCTACCATCGCTTGTTCCGCACTCAATTTCATGCTTTCCATTAAATTTCACCGCCTTTTCAAACTGTAACGCCACACTGGATCACACTATCATTATAGCAAAAAATCCAGCCATTTACACTATATTTTACTGCTGAGTTTGTTTTTCTTTCCGCCAGATTGCAGCAGTTGATCAAACAGGAACAGAAATTCCGTTGAAAGGACAAATCTTTTATGATAAGATAAATTGAATATGTCATCGGCTTGTTACAAATTATCACTTACATCACAGGAGACGGCAGGGAGGACGAAATGACATTACAACTATTGGTGGCTGCCGTAAACAGGGAGCCCGAAGAGCTTGCGGAGGAGATGCGGATTGACAGCGACGCCGTCATTGTCAGTCAGGGGGCTCACTACGGATACGAGGAGCTGGCATGGCGGGGACATCGGCTCCGTTTTTTCTCTATGGCGGAGCGGGGAGTCGGTTTGAGCCGCAATTTCAGTCTGCAGCGCGCCGACGCGGATGTGGTTTTATTTGCCGATGAGGATATTATCTATGAGCCGGATTATGCAAAGACCGTCCTGAATGCCTTTGCAGCGCATCCCGAGGCGGATATGCTGCTTTTCAACGTGCAGGCTATGCCGGGGCGGGAAACCTACCATAACGACAGCTTCGGCCGGGTGCGGTGGTATAATTGCGGACGTTATCCGACATACAGCTTTGCCGCGCGCCTTACGCGGCTTCATGAAGAAAATATTACCTTTTCGCTGCTGTTTGGCGGCGGCGCAAAATACAGCAACGGGGAGGACAGCCTGTTCCTGCGGGACTGCCTGAAGGCCGGGCTGCGTGTTTATAAGATACCCGTATGCATCGGACATGAAAAGGTGCGGGAATCCACATGGTTTACCGGCTACCATGAAAAATTTTTTTATGACAGGGGAGTCTTATACCGATACCTGTACGGCGGCATGGCGCGTCTGATGGCCCTGCGTTTTTTGCTGGCGCACAGGAAAACAATCTGTTGTGAGATCCCATGGAAAAAGGCCTACCGGATCATGAAGCGCGGAATCAAACCGGCGGCATGACAAAATCAGGCTTTTCGCGACCACCGACGGGAATCAGCCCTTGCGGCATTTGTCAGGCCGTGGAGCATGGCTTTATACTCACTGTGAAAAAAGAGGATGGCAAATATGAGGACTCCTATGTTCAGCATTATCGTGGTTTCCCTGAATCCGGGCCACAAGCTGGTGGATACTGTGAAAAGCATCGCGGAACAAAGCTATACGGATTATGAAGTGATCGTGAAGGACGGGGGCTCCAAAGACGGCTCTTTGGAGGCGCTTCGGAAATATTTGTCCGGACAGGGCAGCCCGGTGCGGGGAGCGGCTTCCGCTGAAGGAAAAGATGACTCGGCACCGGAAAGGTTTCCTGCAGTGCGCATTTTGGAGCAGGCGGACGAAAGTATATACGATGGGATGAACCAGGCGGCTCAGGCGGCTTTGGGCGAATATCTGTATTTTTTAAACTGCGGAGATACGTTTGCTTCCGGGACGGCGCTGGAGCAGGCGGCCGGAGAGATCGACAGGCATTTGGAAGCGGGCGCTTCCGCGAGGAACATTTTTTACGGGAACATTTTTGACGCACTGCGGCGGCAGACTGTGTCCTCCAATCCTCATATAGACGCCTTTGCCTGCTATCGGAACGTTCCCTGTCATCAGGCCTGTATTTACCATTACAGCCTGTTTTCCAAACGGGGGTATGAGCCAAAGTACCGGGTGAGGGCGGATTATGAGCATTTTCTGTGGTGCTATTTTTCTGAAAACGTGAGGCCGCAGTATATTCCGGTAACGCTGGCCTCCTACGAGGGAGGCGGTTTTTCGGAAACGCCGGAGAACCGCAAATGCTCCGCACAGGAACACCGGGAGATCACCGCGCGGTATCTGACCCGTGGGCAGCTGCTGCGGTATCGCATGATTATGCTGCTGACGCTACAGCCGCTTCGGACGAAGATGGCGGAAAGCCCGGTCTGGTCTGGCCTTTACAACGCATTCAGGGGATTGCTGTACCGAAAGCATACGAAGCAATAAGAGAGCCTCCTGCACAGGTTCCATCGCCCGTTCATGTCATCATCCGCCTTATTCTGCTGCGGCAGCAAGACGGTTACAAAGCAGCGGTTTTCTTTCCTTTCAATCAATTTGCAAATTTGCAATGACCCTGATACTTCGACCGGCTGCCCTACCGCAACCTCCAGCGGTCTACAATATAAACTCATTAACGCAATTGATTTCCGCTTACATTGTAAACGCGGAACGCATGGGCAATCCGGCATGGAAATCGGTATACAATAGAATCAGAGATTCTATGATCAAAAGGCTATTGTCAAGAATCAATACGCTCGCAAATATAAATATATGCATCCTCCAGCGTCGCCTCGCAGGGACTGCACTCTACCCCGGGCGGCGTCTCGCCGATCAATTTCATCTGCAATTCTTCCCCAGCATACTGCTTTGATAAAACGCGATAATTCTTTTCCAACTCCCTTGCCGCTTCTTCCTCCCGCACACTGCAGACCCAGACATGGCCTCTCACCTGCTCCAATAACCCCTTCACGCTTCCCGTATAAAGAAATTCCCCTTTCTTCATAACCGCGAGCTGATTACAGGCTGCCGCCAGATCCTCTACCACATGAGTTGAAAACAGCACGGTGCGGCCCTCTGAAAAATCAACCAACAGATTTCGGATGCGGATACGCTCTTCCGGGTCTAATCCGGTTGTGGGCTCATCGACTATTAAAACCTCCGGCTCATTCAGCAGCGCCTGGATGAGTCCGACCCTTCGTTTCATGCCGCCGGACAAATGCTTTATCTTCTTTCTGCGATGCTCTGACAGATTTGTCTTTTCCAGATAGTAGGGAATGCGTTCCTTGTAGATCCGCTTAGGTGTCCCCGATAAATCCCCCAGATATTCCAGACATTCCTGTACGGTCAGGCTTGGGTACAAATCAATTTCCTGTGGCAAATACCCTATTTTTCGCTGTATTTTTTCATGGTTTTCCTTGCAGTAGCGTATCCCGTCAAGAGTTACGGTTCCGCTGACAGGTGAAACAAGAGTCGTCAGCACCCTCATCAGCGTCGTTTTTCCCGCCCCGTTTTCCCCTAACAGCCCAAAGACTCCCTTTGGAATCTCCAAACTCGCATGATTGATTGCCGTCACTTTATTTTGAAATGTTACCGTTAAATCCTCTATTCTGATTCCCATTGTTTCAGCCTCTCTTCCTGACTGTTTCAGCTTTCCTTCCAGATCGTTTCAACTCCTCTTCCTGATTATTTCAGCCCCTCTTCCTGATTGCTTCAGGCAATATTGCCAGCATGATCGCACTGATACAGATACAGACTATTTTCCCGCGTATCCAGCTGAAATCGCCGCTGCTTTCGATATCCCTGAAGGTATAAGAGAATAAGTTCCACGCTCCTAAATATCTGTCGCCGATACTGGAATTTGTGATCACCCACAAGATCAGGCAGCCTCCAATCCCGAACCACATATTTCGGAGCAGACAGGAAAGCAGATTCGACAACAGCCCCCAAAACAAAAGCGTGACAGCAATGGAGGCAAGGTATATAAGGAACTGCCCCGTTTCATTTCCCGAACCCGACCGCATCCTGTCAACCGTTCTCGGATTTTGAAACAGAAAAAACAATCCGTATCCGACGACTGCAGCCGCCAGCAGAAATACTTCCTGTATCACAATTCTCCTGTAAATAGCTTGCATTTTCTTTTTCATAGGGTATAGCCGCCAGATTTCCAACCTTTTGCCGGTAATTTCCTTTGTATAGGTATCTGCGAGGACGCAGGCTGCAAGCAACGCCATCGGCGTCTCCAACGCAATCCCCACTTCAAAAGAATAGGTTACTCCCCTGACAAGACTTAACATCACAATGAAAAAAACTGCACAGGAAACCTTGTAGACCGGAAGTGAGATTTTTGCTTCCTGCCTCAATATACCCGCCTCCTTTTCCATATCTGCATCGAGAGAAAAAGAATGCCCGCGGAGGCCAGAATTAAAAAGCTCTGGTTCAGCAATACCATCGGCGGTGGAGAAGTATCGAAAAACGCTCCCGGAAACCGCACTATAATCGCTAACGGTCTGCCATAATATCCGTACACGCCGTTGGCGTCCCTGCTTCCCATATTCGAATATACGATATACAGGAGCAAAAGCGGAACTGCGGGCAGCGGACTTTTAAATAGCAGCGAAACCAAGCTGTAGACGCTTACAATCATCAGCATATTCGGCAGAATATAAAGACAGGTCGCCAGCAGGAAATCCGACAGCTTTACTTCAAATCCGCTGCTTTTGGTAAATACCGAGCATAACCCGAAAAATACCAGGTTTAAGACGGCAAGCGCCACCAGGCAGACCGCAAAGCCTCCCCCTGCTTTCCCCAATAAATAATTCCCCGCGCCGACAGGCTTTGTATGAAGGAGCTCATAGTTACTCTTCCTTGTATCCTGCGCGAACAAAGCGGCAAATAAAACCGTTGCCAGAAACCCCATAAACAGCCCGGCAAAATCCGCGAATTTTCTGGAAAAATAATACGAAAAGGTTCTGTTTTCCAGTTTTTCCGCAATATAAGCGTTGATTTCCTCCCGTGTTCCCTTATGATAGGCTGTATCCACATAAGCAATATAAGCGCCGTAATACCGGTATTCTTCCAGATGTCTGCAGGCTTCCATGATATCCATTCCTTCCGTTTCACGGATAACAGCCTGCGCTTCCTCCCGCTTCATCCGCAATTCGGAAACCAGGGTTTCCTGCACATACGCTTCCCAGGCTTCACGCCTTGCCGCCTCATCCGTCGGCACATATCCCTCAAAAACATCCCCCTCGCGGAAGGTTTCCGGATAATCATTCACAATCTCCTCCCCTTCGGCGAGATACCGAATCCTCAGGTAGGGACCGACACTTTGAAATACCATAAAAGCAACGGCCGCGATACCAATCCAGAACAGAGGCTTTTTTATATAATTCCTTACCTCTCTTGTTAAAATGGGGCACATCCTTACGCCTCCTTTTCGATTCCCGTTTACGGGAATCTGTCCCGCTTGCGGGAACCTGTGCCGCTTGCGGGAACCTGTGCCGCTTGCGGGAACCTGTGCCGCTTGCGGGAACCTGTGCCGCTTGCGGGAATCTGCTTCGCATCTCCCTTCAGTACCCAGACATGTGAAACGAGGTTCCGATCTAAAGTCTGCGCCCATAAATCCCTTCGGACGCTTACAGCGGATGCCTTATGGTTCCATCCTAAAAGAAGAATCACAACAAAAAGACAACGGAAAGAAAAAACGTCGGATCGCTTACGCAATCCGACGGAATATCGCTGTCGCCACAGCCCCTCCCTGTTCCTCATTTCCAATCGCTAATTTCCCTCCATGCTTTTCGCAGTACAGCCTGCTGATATACATCCCGATTCCCGCATGCTTCAGACTGTCTTTTATATTTTGCCGGTAGAAGGCTTCCGTAACTTTTTCCTCCTCTTCCCCAAATCCCTCTCCGTCGTCCCTGACAGAAATATTTAATTCCGAATATCCCGCCCGTATCCTGATTTCAACCTGGCTTTTCGCATAACGGAAAGCATTTGACAGCAGATTTTCCGTCACCTCTAAAATCACTTCCCTGTCTCCGCAAAACATTTCACTTGACGCCTGCACCCGTAAGACGGCCTGCTTTCCGTACTCTTTTTCCAAAACGTTCAGCTCCGCCCGGATCTCCGCCTCCAGCTGCCCTGCGGAAATCTCCCGGGCCGCCAGCTTCCGGCTCTCCAGACTGCTCATTTTTCGCATGGTTTCCACGAACTCATCCATGCGTTCAATCTGCCGCCCGCTTTCCGACAGCATTTCCAGCGCCTGCCTCCTGTCTATGTCTGCGTCCGCCAGATACTCCGCCAGCATTTCCTGATACCCCTTCAAAACGGACAGCGGCGCGCGGATATCGTGGGCAATCGCCGCACGGAGAAGCTTTTCCTCCTCCATCTTTTTCCACAATATCCGATTATTCTCGGCAAGCTGCTCCCTCATTCTCTCAAATTCCCTGCAGAGCACACCCATTTCATCCCTGTTTTCATAGGCGATGCAAAAATCCAGGCGATTTTCGGCAATCCTTTTCGAGGCTGACGCCAGCTCCTCAATCGGCTTTTTCAGCTTATTCCGGTAAAAAAGAAAAACTGCCGCGCAGCTTCCCGCCATAGACAGAACCAATACCGTATAAGTCTGTAAAAAGTCGCAAAGCTCCGACAGAAAAACGTCCGACGGCGTCATCTGATCAGCGCCAGGTCTTGGAACATCCGGCACAGAATAAGGTTCTTCTTTTTCGACCGCTTTAAAATACGCTTCTTCATCCACATAATTCCACCAGACACGCTGCTGCGCCCGCGAGGCAATCCGGGCTATCGCTGCCGAGAGCAGAAAGCTACAAAGCAAGGCTGCCGACACATAGAAAAGAATCGTTTTTCTCAGAGAAAGATTTCCTATTTTATCCATCGGTATCCCATCCCCCATACCGTTTCAATATATTCCGTTTCTGTATATTCCCGAAGCTTGTTCCGGATTCTGCGGATCAGCTCCGTAATTACCCTGCTGTCCCCCTCCGCGTCAAATCCGCAGACCTTCTCATAAATCCTTTCCCTGTCAAAGACCATTCCCGGATTCATAGACAGAAATTCGAGGATTGCGTATTCCAGCTTCGTCATCTCCAGATAATCCTCCTGAATCTGTACGGTCCTGGCCCTGTAATCGATCGTCAATTCACCCCGGAAACAGCATTCCGCCGCAGTTTTGCGCCGACCCTCCCGTTTCAGGTGCGCCGTAATCCTCGCGTCAAGCTCCTTCAGGCTGAACGGCTTTAAAATATAATCGTCGCCGCCCGACAACAGCCCGTTCACAACATCCTGCTCTTCTACCCTTGCCGTCAGAAATAAAATGGGACAGGCCACTTTATCCCGTATCCTGCGGCATACCTCTATTCCGTCCGCTCCCGGCATATTTACATCCAGCAATATGAGATCCGGCTGTACCTTTATCTTATCCAACCCCTCTGCGCCGTTTTCCGCCGTAACGATTTCGTACTTTTTCATTTCAAAGTACCTTCTCAGCATTTTAAGAAGATCCTTGTCGTCATCGATCATCAATATTTTATACGCCACTTCTACACTCTTCCCCTGATACGCCTGCTCTTGGGCACATTTTTTCCGGTTCCACTCCCGACGGTTCAGCTCCCGACGGTGCAGCCCCTAACCTTGCAATCCTTTTTTCCACACTCGCAAACACGCGCTTCGCGCTCTTTGTCCTGCTTCGCAGGACGTTTGCTCGTTAACGGCGCGGGAAAATCAAATGTCTGCTTCGCAGCCGCTTGATTTTCCTTTACGCCTATTATAACAAGTATTTCTTCAAATTACACTAAGATTCTTACATCCCTTGCGCGTCTTAGCACCTGACGATCAGTAGTGCTTTGACGATAGAAACATCATGCCGCCAACAGCAGCACAAACAATCAATGAGCGGGCGCAAGCCCGGAAGAACACAAGTGCAGAAAATTATGCACAGATTGAAGCTTACACAATAATCGCGATAGATTATTCCCCGCCCTTATGGTATAATAACCTTATTCAGGGCAGGGAACGGCCGAATGGCCATCCATGCCGTGATTGCGGAGCAATCGCGGAGCAATCATGGTATAATGTCCGCAAAGGGCAGAGTCAAATGATCGAAGAAGCAGCTGCCGTGCTCGCACGAGCAGATGTTTCTTCGGTCATTTGACGAGCGAAGCGAACCCGAAAAATCCCTGATTTTTCGGGTCTCTGCCCGAGACTTGCAGCAAACATGATATAATGTCCGCAAAGGAAAAGCAAGCGGCTGCGAAGCAGGGCAGAGAGCGCGAAGCGCGAGCTTGCGAGTGAATCTGAGGGAGAAGCCGCACCGGAGGTGTATGATGCAAACCATTATGATTGTTGAGGACGACCCCGATATCCGCGAGGAGCTGGCCTTTCTGCTGGAAAATGAAGGGTATCGAGTCTTGTCTGTAACGGACTTTGAAGCTCTCCCGGAACAGACGCGCGCCGCCTGTCCGGATCTGGTTCTTCTGGATTTGGGTCTGCCCGGACGGGACGGGCTTTCCCTGTGCGCCGCGATACGGAAAATCGCGCCCATTATCGTAGTCACCAGCCGAACCTCCGCTTTGGACGAGCTTCGGGCGTTGAACCTGGGCAGCGACGACTATGTGACCAAGCCCTACAATATCCCCGTCCTGCTGGCCCGGATCAAGGCAGTCCTGCGGCGAAACGGCGGAGAAAGGGCAGAGCCGGAGGGCTTAAAGGCGGCGGGGCTTTTCTTAAGTCTGACAAAGGGAACCGTGACCGCCGACGGGCGGACGGCGGAGCTGACCCGAAACGAGCTGAAAATTTTGGCCTACCTGATGACCCGCGCCGGGGAAATCGTCTCCCGGGCCGAACTGATCGAGGCGTTATGGGACAGTCAGATTTATATCGACGACAATACCCTCAGCGTCAACGTGACCCGCCTGCGGGGCAAGCTGGAGGGCTTAGGGATGCCGGACGCAATCAAGACGCGCCGGGGAATGGGGTATCAACTATGACGGCGGGAGAATTTATTACAGACAGACTGGGACGGATGCTCCTCAGCGTCTCGTTTCTCTTTGCGGCTGCTGCCTTTTTGCTTGCAACAGGCACGCAGCCGGGCGTTGTCGTCCTTCTGCTGATCGTGTGCCTGCTGATTTTTTTGCTGGAGCAGTTTTTCTGTTTTCGGAGGATGAAAAAGCGATTGAGCGAGCTACAGGCGATTATGAGCGAATTGGATCAACGGTATCTTTTTGCCGAGTGTGCGTCCAAACCCCGCAGCCTCTACGAACGCAGGCTGTTTGACCTGTTTCGCCTGTCCGGCAAGTCCATGATCGAGACCGTGTCGGACGCGCAGGCCGCGGGAAGGGAGTATCGGGAATATATTGAGCAGTGGGTGCATGAAATCAAGACGCCCATCACGGCGGCAAAGCTGATCTGTCGGAATATGGACAGCGATACGGGACGTAAGCTTTCGAGGGAGCTGGCGCAGATCGACGCCCATGTGGAGCGGACCCTGTACTATGCAAGAAGCGAGAGCCCGGAAAAGGATTTTCTCGTCAGCAGAACGGAGCTTCCCGCGATCTGCGAGGAAGCCGTTCAGACGCACAGAGCCCTGCTGATCGAAAACGGCGTCCGGGTGGAGACGGAAAATCTGGACGGGCGCGTTTATACAGACAGGAAGTGGGCGGCGTTCATGCTGGGACAGCTTTTGCAAAACGCCGCCCGGTATCGCGGGGAAAGCCCTGTTATCACATTGTCCGGCAGGAGGCTGGGGCGGCAAATGCAGCTTGCCGTTCAGGACAACGGGCCTGGTATCCCTGCCCATGAGCTGCCCCGCGTCTTTGACAGAGGCTTTACCGGAAGAAACGGCAGAAGCCGGGGCGGCTCCACCGGTATGGGACTGTATCTCTGCAAGCGGCTGGCGGACGCTTTGGAAATCGGCCTGCAGATTCAGTCGATAGAGGGAGCCGGAACCTGTGTGACGCTGACCTTTCCGGCGGAAATGGAACATCCTCAAAATGACTCAAAATCATAATTTATGCTCACGCCTGAAGCACTTGCCGGGATTCCGCAGCAAGTGAGTGTGACTGTGATGCAATCAAAAACAGCAACCAGACAGAATGCTCACGAGAAGCATCTCTTCCGACTACTCTGTAAGCCCGAATTTATACCTCTAACTCATATAATAAAGTCAAAAGAACTGACTTTATTATCCAAGGGCTATAATGCAACAGATCGCCCATTGGGATAATCTATAATATTCACAATTTTAAATCCCAATTTTAAATATATCTTCTTTACAACTTCTTCATCAAGCGCTGTATCCAATCGTATATACTTTATCCCCTTCTCTTTGCAAAGCTGTTTGATCGCCTCAATAATGAAATCTGTCATGCTTCTACCGGCAAATTCCCGTTTTACACAAAGCTTGTGCAAATATACAGCTTCATTTTCCGTATCAGCCCAGTACTCGGAATCTCTCCGTTGTAAAATAAATGCGCAAACTGCAACGCCATCTATTTTACCAATATAAAAATTCTCTGGCTGCGCATCTATCGTAATCAGTTCTTCTTTTGTCAGCCATTCATCCCGCCATATGCGAAAGCCCTTATTTCGCCCCCACGCAGCAACTTCCCTCATAATCTTAATCGCTTCATCAATCTGATTTGAATCAAGCTCCATTTTATCCCCTGTAACTCCTGATTTGTAAATCAATCCCCCGCTGCATAATCTGAAGCGGCAAGATAAGATCTCATTTCGTCAAATCAATCCAATATATTCTACACAGAAATGATAAAAGACTCCTCATAATATGGAATCAATGAATCATGCGTAAGAAATTTCATATTCTCTATTTTTGCCTGACATATAAGAATACGATCGAATGGAGCTTTGTGCTTTGGAGCAGCTTCAGATCGTTTAAGCGTTTTCAAAGCAAACACATGGCTCTTATTAAGCGAAAGCTCACGAAAACCTGCCATTTCACAACACTTGGCAAATATCTCCCCCCTCGGCAATGCTTAAGTCTGGTCTGGCAATACCCTTAATAGCAATTTCCCAAACCGAAACCGCACTGTAGAAAAATTCATTTTCGCTGTCGCTAAGAATATCCCGCGCTTTTTTCGATAACTTATCTGCATCAAACACTGACCACATAGCAATATGGGTATCAACCAAAATATTCATCAGTCATTCACGCCAAACATTTCAGCAATTTCATCATTACATTCATCAATGTCATGTCCGTCGGCAATATACTTCATTCCATTAAACAATCCCAACTTAATTCCTCCCTTTTCTGAATTGCTTGCGGAGTTCTTTTCTATACTGATTTTATGTTCCTTTTTTCGCTTTTCAGAAAGAAACTGAATATAATTTACTACCATCTCATAATCTTCTTTTTCCAGTGTATTCAACATATCGTTTACCTGCCATGCTGCTGGTGCCATATAACCACCTCCTGATCGATCTTCATTTTTATTATCCAAATTCTATTATAACAAAAAATCCCGTCGTTTACACTATATTTTTCTGTAAAAAGGAGCTTCCTCTGTAACGAGTGAACGTAACTGTGATGCAATCTAAAAACAGCAACCAGACAGAATGTTCACGGGAAGCATCTCGCGGGCGGAGCTGCCCGTTCTGCGCCAATCTTACAAAAACGTAAGGAAAATCCATATCAATTCGATACAACCGATTCCTCTTTTGTGCTATCCTAAGGATGTGCCTCAAAATAGTTTGCGCAACTTAGATTTTCTTAGTCCGCGTACTAAAGAGGTGTGCTACGCACCCTCTTGCGGGCTTAGAAAATCTTTGCACACTTCCCACGACAAAGGAGGAATCCGTATGCTGCAAGTACAAAATATCGAAAAATATTACGGAACCGGAAACAATGTCACCAAGGCGCTGGACCGGGTGAGCTTTACCGTGGCGGACGGCGAATTTATCGCTATCATGGGCGCGTCCGGCAGCGGCAAGACCACCCTGCTCAACTGTATCTCCACTATCGATACCGTCAGCGCGGGGGACATTCTGTTGGATGGGGAGAGCATCGCAGAGCTGCCCTCCGGCGAGCTGGCGAGGTTTCGCCGGGAAAAGCTGGGCTTTGTCTTCCAGGATTTCAATCTGCTCGACACGCTGACGCTGGAGGAAAATATCGGGCTGGCGCTGACTCTCAACCACTCCGACCCGAAAGCGGTGCAAAGCCGGGTACAGAACACAGCCGCAAAATTGGGCATCGGGGACGTATTGGGCAAGTTCCCCTATCAGGTGTCGGGCGGACAGAAGCAGCGGGCCGCCTGCGCCAGGGCGATGGTCGCGGGACAGTCTCTTCTGCTGGCGGACGAACCCACCGGGGCCCTGGACTCCGGCGCATCGAAAAATCTGCTGGAGATTATGACCCGGATGAATCAGGATATGGACGCCACCATCCTTATGGTGACCCATGACGCATACAGCGCAAGCTACGCGGGGCGCGTTCTGTTCTTGAAGGACGGGCGTCTTTTTAACGAGCTGCTCCGGGGAGAGCGCAGCCGCAGCGTATTCTACCACGAGATATTAGACGTGCTGGCTTTGTTGGGAGGTGATATCAGTGACGTTATCTAAACTGTCCCTCCGCGGCGCCAAACGGCAGGCCGCCGATTACCTGATTTATTTTGTCACAATCGTCATGGTATGTGCCATGCTTTACGCCTTCAACTGTCTTGTCTTTTCCGAGGAAATCCACAGCCTGTCCGGCCTGCTGGATAATATGACCGTGACGATTGTGCTTGCCAGTATCGTAGTCGTTTTTATCATCGGATGGCTTGTGTCCTACACAACAGGCTTTATGCTGTCCCGCCGCAGCCGGGAGCTGGGAACCTATCTGCTCATCGGACTGGAGAACAGACAGGTGGCCCGCCTGTTCTTTCTGGAAAACCTGTGGGTGGGCGGCGTCGCGCTATTGTTCGGCGTCCCGCTCGGCAATCTGGTCTATCAGGCACTCCGCGCTATCCTGCTGACCATGTTCGGTACGCCCTATCATTTTCAGTACCGTTTTTCCCTGAAAGCCATCGGACTCACCTTTCTCTATTTTGCCGCAATCTTTTTCTTTGCGCTGTTCCGAAGCCGGAAACGGATTCGCCGCATGAAAATATATGATCTCATTTATTTTGAGCGGCAGAATGAGGCGGAGCTTTTGAAAAAGAGCAAAACGCGCAAAACCTTATTTACGGCCTCCATCATCCTGGGGCTTGTGGGAACGGTTCTGCTGATGACGGCGAAGAAGCTGCTGATCGGCGTCCTTGGCGCGGGATGTGTCATCGCGTTCCTGTACGGTTTCTTTACCAGCTTTTCCTCCGGCGTCCCGAACTACTTTAACCGAAAGCCGGAGCGGAAATACCGGGGACAGAATCTGATCCTCTTCCGCTCCCTGACCGCAAAGCTGGCGGCGATGGGGATCGTCATGGCGACGGTCTCGCTGCTCTTTACCGCCACCCTGCTGACGGAAGGAGCCGGTCTGGTGTTCAACGGTATTTTCCAGGGGCGGCTGGAGAGGGACTCTTTTGATCTACTGTTCGTATCCGATCAGGAAAGCCATACGGAGCAGTGCCGGGAATACATGACGGAGCAGCTTCCTCTGACCGCGTTATGGCAGTACAGGCTCTACCGGGGTAACAGCGATTCCCTGGTAAAATATCTGGAGGAAAACGCAGGCTACCTCCTGTACAGCTATGACCACGATTATAACGGAGCCGTACTCATGGCGTACAGCGATTACGCCGCCCTGCGGGATATGCTTCAGCTTCCCGCGGCGGAAGCAGAGCCTGACCGTTATATCGTCCACTGTATGCCTTATCTGAAGGATGCGCTCAGCCGCTGGAATCAGCCTCTTTCATTGGATGGTAAGACCCTGTCTCCGGGCCGGATTTATACGGAGCAGCTTGCCCAACATCTTTGGAACGGCAACGGCCACCAACTTCTGCTGGTCGTTCCGGATGAGGTCTGCGAGACCCGCCCGGTGATCCGGTATGCCCTGGCCGCCATGACGGAGTACAACTTCACAGCGCAGCAGATGGTGGAGCTTCAGCTGTCTCTCGCGGAGCGGGCGACGGACGGCGTTCACGTCCTCTGCAGTGATTGGGATCTTCTCTATTCCAAATCCGTAAATATGGCCGACACTGCCGTGTGGTCCGCGATGTCGGTGTTCCCCCTTTTCTACCTGGCTCTGACCCTCGCCATGACCGCCGCCACCGTTCTGACCGTCCAACAGCTTAGCGAGGCGGAACGTTACCGCCGCCAGTTTGAGCTGCTCCGCAAGCTGGGACAGGATTACCGTGAAATGCGGCGAGCGTTGTCCCGGCAGCTTGCGATTTACTTTTTACTGCCGGCAGTTCCCCCGGTCGTGATTGCCATTCCCTTTACCTTGGATCTGTGCCGCGGGGTGGAGCCGGGCACCATGACAGGCGCCAACAGCCCGACCGTAATTCTGGCGATTTCTCTGGGACTGTTTTTTCTGGTATACCTGATTTATACCGTGATCGCCTATCTCAGCATGAAGCGGAATGTGCTGCCGGAATAATCGCGCATCCGGCAGACGCTTTCCCCCATCCTTTCAATCGAGCCAACTCCCGAGATAAGGTCAGTCTCCGCAGCGCCCGTATTTGCTGACTGGTAAAAATGTCTCTTGCGAGATCTGCGGTTCCGAACCCGAAAAAGCTTGACCGCCAGGGATATCCTGTGATAGAGTAACTATATAGTTTGGCGAAGGAGGTAGCGGGGAATGACAGTGGGCCTTTGTCTGCTCACCTGGAATGAGATAGAAGGATGTAAGCACGACGTACCCCTGATAGACAGAAGTCAGTTTGAGCAGATTTATTGTATAGACGGCGGAAGCAGCGATGGTACGGTAGAGTATCTGACGGAACAGGGGATTGAGGTTTATCCGCAGACCGCGAAGGGGCTGAATCAGGCCTGCAAGGACGGTGCGAATCACTGCAAGTGCGACGCCTTTGTTTTCTTTCACCCAAAAGGCTCCGTTCCGGTGGAGGACGCCTATAAGTTCAGAAGCTATTACGAGCAGGGCTATGAGCTTGTCGTAGCCAGCCGGATGATGAAGGAAAGCAGAAACGAGGAGGACGGAAAGCTCCTCAAGCCGCGCAAGTGGTTTGTTTTGGGTCTGGGACTGGCGGCAAAGCTTCTTTTCAAAAAAGAAGGGAATACGGTGTGGGACGCCTTGCATGGATTCCGGGGGATGACGGTGGAGGCGTTTCAGAGATGTAATATCTCGGACAGAAGTCCTTCCGTCGATATCGAGATGGTCTGCAGAAGCTATAAGCTTGGTATCCGGAGAGTCGAATTTCCTACTGTAGAATCTCCCAGAATCGCCGGAAGCACCCACTTTAAGGCCTTTGCCACCGGGAAAAAGCTGCTGAAATATCTTGCCTGGGAGATCTTCCGAAAGGAACAGGGAAATGATTGAGTCATTAAAGCGCAATAAAAAGGGGATCCTGTTAATGATATGCTCCAGCGTCTGCGTATGTCTGGGGCAGCTGCTGTGGAAGCTGTCAGTAGATGGCGGCTTTCTTTTTTTGATTGCCGGATTTCTTCTGTATGGGATAGGCGCGTTAGCCATGATTATCGCCTATAAGTTCGGCAAGGTATCCGTATTGCAGCCAATCTTAAGTCTGAATTATATCCTGAGTATGATTCTGGCGGCAGTCGTATTAAAGGAAACGATTTCCCTGATTAAGTGCATCGGGGTGCTGAGCGTTATGGCCGGAGTTCTTTTAATTGCCGGGGGAGACGAGGTGGAACATGCTGATTGTTAGCTCTGTTTTTCTGATGACGCTAATGGGTTCCGTCGCCAGTCTGTTTTTAAAGCAGGCGTCCGGCTCTCTCAAGGGAGAGAACCTGGCCGCAGTCGTCCTGAATATGCTGAAAACGCCCAGTTTATATGTTGGAGGACTGTTGTATCTTACCGCTTCCGTGTTAAATATTTACGTGCTGCGGGTCATGGATTATTCCACTGTTTTGCCGCTTTCGGGCTTTACCTATGTATGGACGATGCTGCTGGCCCGGCTTAAATTCGGGGAAAAGCTTACCACCAGAAAGGCTGCGGGAGTTTTACTGGTGCTGATCGGGGCGGTATTGGTGTCGAGGAACTGACAGCCAGGCTGAGACTGCAAAACAATAGAATTCACGCTTCCCGAGAATTCTATTGTCATGAACAATAGAACTTACGCTCCGCGAAAATTCTTTGTCATTAAAAAGAGGAGATATGACGCCTTTATCCCGCGTCATGCAAAGCTGGTATGAAATATTTTCTTAGCGACAAAAAAAGATACTTGTTCCCGATTATACACTTTCTGCTTTCCTTTCTGTACGAGAGATTTATTTTCGTGTTCGGCCCGGGGCGGGATATTGCGCTTCCGGTTCCCAGGAACTACATTATCAGCGATACGGCGGAGAGAGTCCTGGCCTATGTGATCTCAAAACTGTTTGCGGCCGTCATCATCTTTTTCCTCTGGTCCCTGCTTTTCTGGATCATTGAAAATTGGAAAAAACGAAGAAATATCCGATTTTTCCTGGTACTTTTTGCGATATGTCTGATGATAGTGACGCTTATTTGGCCGCTTACGTTTTATGCGAGCACCGATAACTATATCACTTACTCCTTTGCCAGAAGATTCTGGCCGGAATACTGGCACAGCGCTTATACGGGATTCCTGTATGCGGCTCTGCTCATGGTATTTCCAAACCCTGTATTCATCGCTGTATTCCAGCTGGTCTTTGGCTTTTTTGTCCTGGGCTATCTGTATAACCGAATCGTGGATAGTCCCGTTTTACGGGGGAAGGGAAAGTACTGTGTATTTCTTATTTTTTTAATACCAAGAACTTATGCCCTTTTTACCGACCCTTATCGCACAGAGCCGTACGCCCTGTTGTGCATGTTCGCTGTTTCCATGACTGCCATGGACGTTGTAGACCAGAGAAAAAGGGGGAATTTCAGCTTAGTCTGCAATATCCTGTTGTGCGGATTTCTCAGCGTATGGAGAACGGAAGGAATTATTCTCGGGTTTCTTCTGTTCCTTGTACAGCTCTTGTTTGTGTACAAATATAAGCCCCGCAAGATCCTTGTTTCGTTCCTGTGCCTGCTGCTCTCGTTCGGTATGTTCTTCACACCGCAGAAGCTGGGCGATATAAAGTATTACGGAAAAGACTATTCCTTTATCAACTCCTTTAACACTTTGAAAAATATCCTCTGTTCCCCCGACGCAAATATCTACTATGTGGGAGTGGAGGACGACCTGATGGCATTGGAGGCGGTGACGCCGGTAGAGCTCATTCGTTATTACGGCATGGACGGATACAGAAGATATAATTACGCAAACGGAAGGGACGATATCAACCAGAGCCTCGTGGACGACAAAACCGCTTCGGCCTACATGAAGGCCTATTATCGGCTCTTAATCCATAATCTGCCGATTTACGCGAAAACCCAGGTCAGTATGCTGCTCACTGCAATTTCGATAATCCCGAATCGATATAATTTACCCTGCGTAGAGCCGCCCGTTAACGATCTGCCGTCCTGGACCTTGAAAGCCTGGAGCATCGGCGAGCAGGACTACTTTGGCACATTGTCTTTCCTGACACCGCTGGCAAATTGGGAAAGTCGCCAGCGCTTTTCGACCTCCGCCTGGGAGGCAATCGGCAGCTTTGAAGACATACTGCGGGAAATCCATTTCTACAGCGCTGTTTTGATTCTGATTCCATTGTTTGAAATATTTCTTTTTTTCAGAGAGGGAATCCGGTTCCTGAAAAAAAAGAAGAATTTATTTGGTCTGGCGGGGATAGCGTTCCTGTTGCTGGGGCAGGCGGCGGCGATCGTGCTGGTGATGCCGGCTACGATGATAGTGTACCTTCATCCGTATTATTACTGTTCCCTCATCCTCTGCCTGATCTATGCAAACTGTTTAAAAAGCCGAAAAATACAGGAGAATGATCTGAATGGAAAACCTTGATTATTTAATTCTCGGCGCGGGTCCGGCAGGGCTGACCTTCGCGAACCTGCTCCGAAAAAAAACGCCGGAGCTGACGTTCCTGGTTCTGGAAAAGGAGGACACCGCAGGCGGACTGTGCCGTTCGAAGGATGTGGACGGAGCGGCCCTGGATATCGCGGGCGGCCATTTCCTGGACGTGAGGAGACCGGAGGTCAACCGCTTTCTTTTTGATTTCATGCCGCAGGAGGAGTGGAATCTTTTTGAGAGGGACTCACGGATTGATATGGGAACCTACGAAATCGGACATCCCTTCGAAGCGAATATCTGGCAGATGCCCCAGGAGGAACAGGTTCGTTTTTTGAAATCCATCGCGGTAGCCGGATGTAATCTGGGGCTGCCGATGCCGGAGAAATTTGTGGATTGGGTGGCCTGGAAGCTGGGAGACAAGGTTGCGGAGGCTTATATGCTTCCCTATAACGGCAAGATGTTCGGCGGGGAGCTGGACGCTCTGGGAACCTACTGGCTGGACAAGCTGCCGAACGTCTCCTTCGAGGAGACGCTTCTGAGCTGCCTGAACCGAAAGCCTTACGGCACGCAGCCGGGACACGCGCAGTTCTATTACCCGAAGAAGTATGGCTACGGCGAACTCTGGGAGAGAATGGGGCGGGCTTTGGGAGATCGGATTTTATATCGCAAGACAGTTCGGAAGATCAATCCTGAGAAAAGAACCGTAACCTGCGCGGACGGATCCGTTTTCAGCGCAAGTCATGTGATTACCACGATTCCCTGGAAATCCGTACCGGAATATGAGGATTGCCGACAGGATATCGTCGATCATATCGGGAAGCTGAAATCCACGGGGACGGAAATAAAGTATGTACCGGAAAATCTGGATACGGAAGCGCACTGGATCTATATCCCCGATCCCAAGATCCCCTGCCACAGAATTCTTGTGAGGCATAATTTCTGCGTCGGCAGCAGAGGATACTGGGAAGAGACAAATCTCAACCGGACTGTGGACACGGGCGGCGAGTATGTCTTTGTCAACGAATACACCTATCCGTTAAATACCATCGACAAGCCAGCAATTATGGCCGGGCTCCTTGAATACATGAGGCGGCGCGGCGTGTATGGGCTGGGACGGTGGGGAGAGCACGAGCATTATAACTCCGACCGCACAGTGGAGAGGGCGATGGAATTGTTCCGGGAGCTGGTCGAAAACAGAAAGGCTACTGATCATGTGGGAGTGTGAATATAGCAGGGAGCCTGTGGACTACAGGCTGCTGGGCTTACGATTCTTAAAAAAAATATGGATTCTTCCCCTCGCGGTGCTGGCGGGGATTCTTCTGGCGGCAGCCTGTCATTTTTACGCCAGAACCGGAGCCAGAGGCGGGAGAACCTATCAGACGGAATCGATTTTTTACATTGATTTCGCGGAGGACGCTCAGGGGAAACAATATGATTATTATAATTATTTTACCTGGGGAGAGGTGATCCATACTGATTTTTTTATGGATTATGTCTACGAAAAAATGAATGGAAGGCTTTCCGAAGACGAGATCGCCTCTTATATCACCGCCTCGATCGATTCGGATGTGCGCTATCTTTATGTGCGCTGCGAGACGCATTCGCCGGAGCTCTCCGTAGAGCTCGCCTCCGTTATGGAGGAGATTGTTCCGAAATTCGCCGATACCCGAAAGGAAGTGCGCTCCATCGAGGTCGCAAAACGCGGGGACAGCGCCAGGGACAGCTCAAAGCTTCGGATGGGTAACGCATGTCTGCTGGGAGCGGGGCTCGGCCTTGGGATATCGCTGTTTTGTATTCTTGTCTTCCTGATAACGGATCCGGCTGTTTACCTCCCGTCCACACTGGAGAGGAGATACCATATCATCTGCCTTGGAGCGCCGTTTATGCCGGAATTTGCTCCGAACTGGAAGCATGTCCTGAAGGATGCCGCCAGTGTTGCGCGTGTTTTTGTGGATGAGGATATCCGGGACGAGGAGTATATTATCCCCGGGGATAAAAAGCGGGAGATAATAAGCTGCAAAAATCCCGCGGAACACCCCCAGGAGCTGGAGCGGATAAAAGGATGCGAGGCGGTGCTCCTGGTACTAAAGGCCGGACGCCGGAACAATAAGGCTTTCGAGCGCGTACTGGAACAGCTTGGCCGCCAGGATATACGTGTTTTGGCCGTCATCCTGGCCGAGGCCGACGAGAGGTTGCTTTCGGGCTATTACAGAAAGCGTAAGACGCTTTCTGTAATCTAAGGGCTATTACAGAAAGCAAAGATAGCTTTCTGTAATCTAAAGGCTATTACAGAAACAGGAGCAGAAAATGATTTTATATTTGCTGGTAACGGCGCTGACCGTCCTTATGGCTCATTTTATCAACAGCGCCTACGCAGGACAACCGTATACAGCAGGCGGGCAGGTCGCGAGAAACCGTCAGGAGGCGCTGAACCGAGTGCTTCTGGCAGGGATTTTCGCGGTTTTATTTGCGCTTTCCGCCCTTCGGATCGGTATCGGAAACGATTACTGGACCTATCGGTATCAATTTCTGCATATTATCAGCGGAGACACGGAGGTTTCCTATGAGATCGGCTTTAAGGCGCTGGTAAAGGTACTGCAGGGCCTGTTCGGATATGATAATTACCGGATTGTATTCGCCGCCCTTGCATTCCTGACCTGCCTGTTCTTCTTAAAGGGGTTGTTTGAAAACGCGGACTGGTTCGGGATGACCTTTTTTCTCTTTATGGCGAGCGGTTTCTATTTTATGAGCTTCAGCAATGTGCGGTATTATTTCGCCATGGCCGTCTGCGCTTACGCCATAAAATTTGTATTTCAGAAAAAATACGGCCATTTTGTTTTTTGGATTCTGTTTGCCGCCCTGTTCCACAAATCCGTCCTTTTAGTCATACCGGTATATTTAGCTGCCGCTTATCTGAAATGGAGCCGAAAAACCGTATGGCTGATTCCCGCGGCCGCTCTGGCTCTCTGCCTGGGAAAGCCGATCGTCCGAAAGCTAATGTTTGCGTTTTACCCATATTACGAGGGGGATGCGATTCTGGATATAGAGGCAATCTCCTACGCCAATATTGCAAGGTGCCTGGCGGTACTGATTTTTTCCCTGATATATTACAAAAAAGGAGTTAAGGGGAACTCCAAAGCGGAAATGTTTTTTAACCTGAATCTCTTCGCCCTGATAATTTATGCGTTTGGATATTATATTCCTGAGACCTCCAGAATCTGTAACTATATGATGCTGGGACATGCCTTTTTGATCCCGGCGGTGTTAAAATCGATAGAGAGCAAAAGGCCAAAAGCCTTTTTCTTTGGCTCTGTCATATTCGCCTATACGATATATCTGGTAATATTTTTAATCAAGAGCAGGGAATCTACCGTGATGCTGCTGCCCTATATGACATGGCTGTTTACATGATCGGCATCGCTGATCCTGTTTTTAAAGCCAAAGGAGCGTTGGAAAAATATAGGGCTGGCTTCTTTTCTGGCCGCCTGTCTCCTGACCGCCTTGGGCCTGATTACCATGATTTCCTATATGGCGCTGGGTGACTGGCTGGTTGAGCAGTGACAAGCTGGGGCAACGGCCAGATACGCGGCAGAAAATAAGATGAAGCAACAATCGATTTCACGCCTTGCGGGAATTTTGGGTCATGAATCAGCGCCCATACGCCTGATAATTTTGCATGGTCTGCCACACGATCACAGCGACATGCCCCATAATCAGCAGGAATATCAGTAGCGTAAACACCCACCTCGGCACATATTTCTTTCGCCTCTTCGCAAGTTTTTTTATACTCTTTTCCTCGCACAGTTCTTTTACCCTCTCCAGCTCTCCGCTTCCCATCGTCTTCTTGGGGAGCGCCAGATGACTGCCATCCTTTAAATAAAAGAACAGGTTCGACTCCGTCTCAACCGTGCAATACAGTTTCTCCCAAGGCACTATAAGACTCTTTTTTTCAGGGCTGGCCCAGCCGATTCCCCATTCCGCAAGCCATATCTCCCATGCCTCCCCGGCAGGATTTTTGAGCAATCCCTTTCTGAGCTGCTGTCGAACCATTTCCTCCGTATCTCCCAATTTATACTGCAGGATCGACAGAGAAAGTATCATCCCCATAAAAGGCAGAATGTTGCCGATGCTTTCCCCCGTAGCACGCTGCAAAAACGCACAGATAACGAAAAAAAAGGCGAGCCCTGACATACCTGCCGCAAGTCCCAGCAGCTTCGCAAAAATCTGTTTCCCTCCCGGGAGCCACATCTGATTGATTTCCCGGGCCTCCGACATCAGTTTTATTCCGGCCTCCTCATCCAACCGAACGGAGAATCGAAGGCCGCCTTCCCCTGCTTTCTCCGAATTCGGCGCTTCGCCGGCTTCCTCCGTCGGCATCTCAATCTGGTTTTCCGAGTTCTGCAAGGCCGCTATAAAAGCATCCTTCTCCTTCTCGTCCGCAAACACACGCAACGGAATGGGATCCCAGGACAGTGCCTTTGGGGTCTGTCGAAATCCCAGCATCAACAAATGGCGCGTCACCCGCACGACCGCGATATCGCCGCAGGGAACCTCGCTGGACAATTCCCCTTCTATATTCAGCCGCAGCGCTCCATTTTCCGCCGTCACCGTTATCGTCTTTCCGCAAAGCTGCTTTCTCAGCGCGGAGCGCCTCCACGTTACATAGAGCGCAGCCAGGCCAAACAAAATAAGCCCGAATTCCAGGAAAGCCGTCCAATGCCAAAACGCCTGCTGTACCCAAATAAATATCAATACCAACAGCAGCCACCAGTAAAAATGCCTTAGGCGCAGCTGCTCCCAGATAACCCTATAGGTTAGTTCCTTCGCCTCTTCCTCGGTGATTTGGAATGTGTATTTTTTCATCGCATATCCGCTCCTGATCCAACCGTTATGAAAAGCAGCGAACTGTCCGTCGGCAAACCTTGCTACTTTATCATCCCCCGCAGCACTTCCTTTGCCCTATTCAGTTGGTTGTCGATCTGGCCGTCGCTGCCGTAATAGGTCTCTCCGTCAAACTCACAGACGACGTCCGGTTCGATTCCGATGCCGTGGATATTATTTCCGTTGGGCGTATAATAGGCGCTGATAGTAACCTTGATCGCCGAGCCGTCCCGCAAGGGCATCACCGACTGTACGATCCCCTTTCCGAAGGTAGTGGTTCCCACCAGGGTTCCGATCCCGTAATCCTTAATCGCGCCGGCCATAATCTCCGCGGCGCTGGCGGAATTGCGATCCACCAGGACAACCATAGGCTCCTTCATTTCCCTTTCCCCGTCGCACTTATACTCCGAGCGCTGCCCGTACTTATCCTCCGTATAGACGATCAGCCCCTTCGGCAGAATCATTTCACACATATCGACGACGGCGTCCAGGTTTCCGCCCGGATTGCCCCGCAGATCCAGAATGATTCCCTTTGCGCCGGAGCCTCTTGCCGTAGCCAGCGCCTCCGCGAACTGATCCACCGTCACATCGTCAAACTCAGTGACCTGGATATAAGCCATATCGTCCTCCACCATGGAAAATTCAACCGTAGGGGACTCCACCCGTCTTCTTGTCATCGTCACATAAAGATAGTCGCTTTCGCCCTGCCGGACAAGAGTAAGCGTAACCTCCGTCCCCTCCGGCCCCTTGATCAGGGCGACCGCCTCCGTCAGGCTTAAGCCGTAGGTAGATTCCCCGTCCACCTCGTAGATAATATCGTCGGCCCGAAGCCCTGCCTCCTCCGCGGGAGAATTCCCGATCGTACCGTTGATCTTGGGAAGTCCGGTGGTTTTATCCAGCTCCACATAAGCGCCAATCCCGTAATAGATTCCCTCCGACTGCTCCATCATCGCGCTCAGCTCTTCCGCGGTATAATACTCGGAATAAGGGTCTCCCAGAGCGTTCAGCAGCCCCTTATACATCCCGTTCTGCAGCTCCTCGTCCGTTACCTCTCCCAGGAAGTAATACCTGTCGATGACCTCCTCCAGCGCCTGGAGCTTCCGGATCACGTTCGCTGTGATCGCCGAGTTCTCCGTCAGCTCCGCCTGCAGCGACTCCTCCTTCCTGTCGTCTACCGCCTTCTGGGTTCGGACGGCAAGAAACGCGATCGCAACAATCAGCAGAGAGGACGCAATACCGACAATCAGACCTACCAGAAAGATCCCCTTATCGCTGCCCTTTTCTCCCTTTGACGCCCCCCCCGTCGGCGCGGTGCCTACCCTGTCAAAATAGTTTTGATTGTCTTCCATATCTGATACCTCATTTCCTCGCTGTTCTTCGTGTATAACGAACCCGTGACAGACCGTGCACCGGCTCTTACTTGCTGATATAATTCCAGGGAGAGGTATACTCTCCGTTCAGCCGCACGCTGAAATGCAGATGGTTCCCGGTCGCTCTTCCCGTGCTTCCCACCGCGGCGATGGTCTCGCCCCGGACTACGATATCGTCCTTCTTCACATAAAGCGCCGAGGCGTGCATATATATCGTATACAGACCGTCCCCGTGATCGATCATGACGTAGTTCCCCATGGTGCCGCTGTAGGTGGCGGCCACCACAACCCCGTCGTAGGCCGCGTAGATCGCCGTCCCCTTCGGAGAGGCCAGATCCACGCCGTTATGGAACTGGGGCACCTTCAGAGTGGGATGAATTCTGGGGCCGTAATCGTCCGTCACCCTCGTATAAGAGGCCACCGGAAACTTGAAAGCGCCTCCGTCATACGTCAGCACAACGCCGCTGTTCGCCAGAATCTTTTTCTTCTCCTCGGCGATCATCGTCTCGAGAGCGGTAATCTCCTCCTCCTGAGCCTGAATCTCCTCCTCGAATTCCCGGATCGCCTTCTCCTTGTTATCGATGTCCGTCTCGTAGTTGATAATATCCTGGGTTTTCTGCTCGATCAGGGCCTCCAGCGTCCTCTGTTCTTCCTCCACGCCGTCCCTGGCCTCGTCCAGGATCTCCTTCTCCAGCTCAAGCTCCTGCTTACAGAGCTCCACATACTGCCGAATCGCCTTGAAATCCTGCCACATCTGCTGGTCGTAGCTGATGACGCGCTCCACATAATCCGCCTTGTTCAGGAAATCCCCGAAGCTCTCCGACTTTAACAGCATATCCAGCATCTGCGGATCCCCGGATTCATACACCATCCGGATACGGGTTATCATAGCCTCTCTCTGGCTCTCCTCCCGATCCAGCGCATCCGCCAGCTCCTGCTCCGTCACGGCGATCTCCGCTTCCTTCTCCGCAATCTGCGCCTTTAAATCCGCGATATTCCTTTCAATCTCCTCCAGATTCTTATCCAGCTCCTTCACATAATTTTTCAGGTTTGTTCGCTGCGTTTCCAGCTCCCTCTTGATATTCTGAAGATTACTCAGGCCGTTTTTCAGATTTTCCTTATCCCGCTGGGCCTGGGCAATCTGCTCCTCCTTCTCCCGGATACTGTCCGAAGTGATGGACGAGAGCGTGATCGCCGATGCCGTCCGCTTCAGCGTACCCGAGAAGGCCACAGCGCAAAGCATTACCGCCGCCGCACAGCAAATTATGATCTTTTTCTTTCTCATCGCCATACCTCTCGCCGCAATCCGAAAGAGCGCTTTATCAAAGCGAACAGGTTCTCAAGACGAATAAATTCGCCCAGCGCTCTTCCCACACTAGACATGTAGATGCTTCCTGACCGTTGTAAAGCTTCCAAGGAAGCCGATTCCCATCCCCAGCAAAAGCGACACAGGCGTCAGAACATTAAAAATCTCCTCCACCGTCAGGAAATCCAGGAAGCTGCTCAAAATCGCAAACCTTTCTACAATATACGTCAGCGCGTAATTATAAAGACTATAGATCAGCCCCAGGGGAATCGCCGCTCCCAGAAGACCGATCAGAATTCCCTCCAGCACAAAGGGAGCCCGCACAAAAAAGTCCGTCGCGCCAATATATTTCATGATATTAATTTCGGCGGATCGAACCGAAATTCCAATAGCCACCGTATTGCTGATCAGAAAGATACTGACGGCCAGCAGAATCACAATAATCCCGATCGATACATAGGCGATCAGCAGGTTTACACCGCTTAAGGTCGCCGCCGTCAGCTCCGAATAGTTGACCTTGCGAACCTCCGGCATGGAAAAAAGCCAGTTTACCAATGCGTCCTGCAGCGCTACATCGCTGAGGTATGCCTCATAATTATCCTCCCCGGTCAGCGGATTCTCCGGAAACCCTTCCGCGTAATTCTCCCCGTAATAATGCGACGCAAAATCCGCCCAGACCTCGTCGTCAGAGGTATATATCACCTCCGACACCTCGACTCTCGCCCCGATCATCTGGCCGATCTCCTCCATCCGCGCGTCGTCCGGAATCTGGTTCTCCGTGTGGGATTCACAGTCGTCGTAGTCATGGTGGAAAAAAACCGTGACCGATACCCCCTCCTCCGCCTTCATGACAATACTCCGGAAATTCGTCACGACGGCGTAAAAAAGCCCGAACAGAAACAGGCAGGCGGAAATCGTCGCCACAGAGGCCAGCGAATACCACTTGTTTCGGAAGATATTGGCGAATCCCTGCCGGAACGTATAGAACAGCGTGCT
Source organism: Roseburia sp. (assembly GCA_023662875.1). Lineage (GTDB taxonomy): Bacteria > Bacillota > Clostridia > Lachnospirales > Lachnospiraceae > Acetatifactor. Next base: position 28,088 of record JAMPIG010000017.1, read on the forward strand.
AATCTTCATCGATGTATTCGCCCCCCTCCTCGTCGCTGACGATAATTCCCTTCTTCATGGTGACCACCCGCTTGCGCATGGCGTTGACGATCTCCCGGTTATGCGTCACTACTACGACCGTAGTCCCGCTCTCGTTGATTTCCTCCAAAAGCTGCATGATTTCCCATGAATTTTTCGGGTCAAGGTTGCCGGTGGGCTCGTCCGCCAGCAGGATCGAGGGACGGTTGATCAGGGCCCGGGCCAGGGCGACCCGCTGCTGCTCTCCGCCGGACAGCTGGTTCGTCTTCGCCTTATACTTTCCGGCCAGCCCTACGGTAGCCAGAATCGCCGGCACATTTCGGCGGATCTCGATAGCGGGGGTCTCTACGATTCTCTGGGCAAAAGCCACATTTTCGTAGACATTCCTGTCGTTCAACAGGCGGAAATCCTGAAAAACCACTCCCAGATTCCGCCGAAACTTCGGCACCTGACGGTGCCTCAGCTTTGCCAGATCCGTTCCCATGACATATACGCTGCCGCCCGTCGCCGTCAGTTCCCTGAGCAACAGCCTGATCAATGTGGATTTCCCGGAACCGCTGTCCCCAACGATAAAGACAAACTCCCCCCTGCCTATGCTCAGCGTAATCCCGTTCAGCGCGGGGGAACCTGTAGAATAAACCTTCCTGACATTATCCAGATAGATAATGCCCTTTTCCTCTATCATCTGTTCCCGTCTTCTTCTCAGCAGTTCCTTTCTCGCCATAAACCTCTCCTCTAAAAGTCCGTATTCTCCATGTATTTCATATATTTCACGACCATCAGCGCAATTTTAAAGGTGATCGCGTCCTCGAACACACGCAGATCCAGGCCGGTACTCTTCTGCAGCTTATCCAGCCGATAAACCAGCGTATTCCTGTGGATGAACAGCTGCCTCGAGGTCTCCGACACATTCAGACTGTTCTCAAAAAATTTATAGATCGTAGCCAGCGTCTCCTCGTCAAATTCATCCGGGCTCCTGCCGTCAAAGATCTCCCGGATAAACATCCTGCAGAGCGGAATCGGCAGCTGATAGATCAGACGCCCGATTCCCAGCTCGCTGTAAGCCACGACATCTCTTTCGTCAAAGAAAATCTTTCCTACGTCCAGAGCCATCTTGGCCTCCTTGTAGGAACGGCTGACCTCCTTGATCTCCTGTACAATAGTCCCGTAGGCGATACAGATATCCCGAATTCCCTCTTTCTGCAGATAACCGGCCAGCGAGTGCGCCGCCTTGTCGACCTCCTTGAGACCGTCCCCCTCCGGCAGCTCCCTGACCACAATCACATTATTTTCGTCCACAGCGGTCACAAAGTCCGTACCGCTGCCGCCCAAATATGTCCTGGAGAGCTCCAGGGCGTTATTTTCCCGCCCGTTCGCCGACTCCACAATCATAACGATCCTTGGAACGTCCGTCTGGATGTGAAGCTTTTTCGACCGGCTGTAAATATCTACCAGCAGCAGATTATCCAGCAGCAGATTCTTCATGAAGTTATCCTTATCGAACCGCTCCTTGTACGCCACAAGAAGACTCTGCACCTGAAACGCCGCCATCTTACCGATCATGTAGACGTCCTCGCCTGCACCGCCGACCACCAGCACATACTCCAGCTGCTGCTCGTCGAACACCTTAAAATACTGATAGCCCTGAATCTCCTGGGAATCCGCCGGGGACGCCGCAAACTCAGCCGCCGCTCGGGAATTACTCCCCAGATCCGCCGTAGAGGCGACCTCCTTGCCGTCCACATCCATAACACATAATTCCACCCGCGCAATACTCTTTAAGCCGTCGATCGTACTCTGCAAAATTTGATTTGATATCATATAACCCCCATTTCCCTTTCTCTTGTAACCCCATTTTTAAATTATCATACCAAAAATTTTACAAAAGTACCAGAAAAAAAGCAATAGGTTTTATCAAATTTCACAAAAAAACTGTCTGACGATGGAAGGTCAGACAGTTTACCGCTTTGCCGGGAGTTAAATCCGCATGTCAAAATTCGCGCCCACCTCGGGATTTACGCTCCGTTCCATAGCCGCAGCGTCAATCATCTGAATGAGTCCCTCGCCAAGCTCCCTGTTGGTATCCATCGCCTTGCCGAGCACCGCAGTTCCGATCTGAGACTGCGTAGAAATTGTGGAAAGCGCCATTGAAACACCTGCAATATCCATCTTTTTTGCTCCTTTCCTTTTTTCTGATTACTATCTTAACACATCTCTCTCCGTTTTACCATGTATAATATTTCTTTTTCCGAATTCTTAAGAATTAATTCTCCGAATGGTCTTTTCTCCGATCTGAATCTTCCCCTGCTTCAGCAGCCTGCCCACCGCCCGCTTAAATTCGTTTTTACTCATCCCGGTCTCATGGGCGATCACCTCCGGGGACGCCTTGTCACTAAAAGGCAGAGCTCCCTCATAGCTGTCCAGCAGCTCCAGAATCTTTTCCGCGTCGACGTCCATCTGCAGGTACGCCTTCTCCCGCAGGCTCAGATCCAGTCTGCCGTCCTCCCGAACCCGGATTACCCGAGCCTCGACATCCGTCCCCGGCTCGATATCGCCGTAAAGCTCTTTCTTCGCGATCAGGCCGGAATACAGATTATCCACCGCCACAAAAGCGCCGAAGCGGTCGCTGAGCTCGTAAACCCGTCCCCTTACCCGATCCTGCGCCTGATAAGGGCTGTCCGCCCGCAGATTCGGATAAACATTCATCGTAGCGCAGAGACGGTTGCTCTTATCGATGTACAGGGAGACGAGCACCTTCTTCCCCTGATCTACCCGGCCCCGCTGCTCCCGGAACGGCAGAAGCAGATCCTTTTCCAGACCCCAGTCCAGAAAAGCTCCGTACTTTCCGACCTGCGCCACCGTCAGCTCCGCTACCTGCCCCATCAAAAGCGCCGGCTCGTGAACCGTAGCGATCATCCGATCCTTCGAGTCCCGGTAAATAAAGACCTCCAGCCGGTCTCCCACGCCGCAGCCCTCCGGTATCTGCCGGATCGGCAGAAGCACATGCTCCGCCGCCTCCTCAAAGCTCACGGCCAGAAAAACGCCGAAATCCACCTTTTTTACAATGACCAGCTCCTGCTTTTCGCCCAGGCGAATCATACTGTCTCCTTCCTGTTATACTCGATAACGCCAGAATTTACCCTTTTGCAAAGTGCCCACGCAACTGGTTGGCGTTATCTCGTTATTCATGACAATAGAATTCTCGCAAAGCGTGAATTTTATTGTTGGTTGCGGCAAGTGAAAACGTTAACAAGTATAAATCATTTTCCGAGGATTTCTCCGGAAAACATTGGTTTCCCGACTCCCTCGGGTGCTCTTCCCGAAAACCGCTGCTCTCTTCAAGCCCTGCTCTGCTCGCTCGGCACTCCCGGCTATCTCAGGAACTCCGCCGTCACATAAGCCGCGCCGTTCTCGTCCGTCAGAGATACAAAGACCCTCTCTCCCTCGGAAACCACCCTCGGCAGAAGCACATCGTCCAGAAAAGCCTGCTTCCTGTACTCCGCCCGCACCTGCCTGATCTGGAAATCCTCCGGCAGGTAATCCATGGCAATCCCGATAAACTGCTGGTTATTCACATGATGGTTCGTATCCAGATGATGCTTCCGCACGATGACGGGCTCTCTCTCAATCCCGCCCTCCGGAACCGCTATTTTACGGGAAGCATAATCCATCTCCAGCTTCGGCGTCAGAACGTACTTTTCCTTCATATCCTCCGGAATCGGCACAGGCTTTCCCGTATCCGTATTCAGCAGGCTCCAGAGGGAATTAGCCTTCGCCAGATATCCCCCGTCCTCCGACAACATGGCAAAATTGCGATGCCCCAAAAAGCCCTTCAGCTCATAAGGCAGGGTTCCCGTGACGACCCTCTCCCCCAGCTCCGGATACCTCTCCACAACAATCTGCCAGAAGCAAAGCACCCAGACAAGATGCCTCCCCTGAAGATTCCGGATCCCGATTCCCAGATCCTCCGACTGAAAAGTCGAGCAGTCCTGAAAATAATTGATCAGGGACGCCATGGTAAGCCGCCCCTCGCTGTCTACCTCGCTGTATCTGATTCTACTGTCAAAGCTATACATAGTTCTCTCCGTCCTCCCGCCTCGTCATTGGAAAAGCTGCAGCACAATCTGCACTATCCAGAACAGGCCAAACACCAGCATCCCCGCATTCCCGAACGCGATATTGTATTTCAGCTCCCGGGGAATATAAACCTCGCCCTTTTCACAGGCAAATCGCCTCTTTGCCGCAAAGACGATAAAAAGCACAATACCTGTAATCATCACCCCTATCACAAACAGGCCAAACAAGCCATACAAAATCCAGCCCGCCAGATTCTCCCCCATGTGGTTCACCAGGCTCTGGAAGTCCCCGCTCTCCGCCGCCTCCATATAACCCTCCAGATCGAGAAGCCTGAGCAGCAGCGTACTGACAAACCCGCCCACGAAATTAAACAGCATATGCAGCGAAATCGTAATCTTCAGGTTCCCCGTCTTTACGTAAAGGAAGGCCAGAAACATACCGATCACCGTCGCATAAATAAACTGGTTCAGATTCCCGTGAAACAGCCCGAACATAAGCCCCGACACCATGACCGCCGCTCCCTGCCCGTACCGCGCCACCCGGTCAACGATCAGCTTTCGGAAAACAAATTCCTCCATAAACGGCGCGCACAGCACCATGTAAAAGAAAATCATCGCCGGGCTGAGAGAGTTTGTCAGGGAAGCAATCTCATTTTCCACAGCCCCGCCCTTCAGGATACCGATCACGGTTGTCAGAATATTGCCGACGATATTGGCGGCGTAAGCCAGGCCCAGACAGATGATCGCCGCCAGCGCATACTGCCCCGCCGTCATCCTCCGCCTCTCGATCTTTACCGCCGGCACCGTCTTTACCATCAGCAGAATCACCGCCGGGAAAGCAAAAAGATACAACGGTATCATGGATAATAGTATCGAAATGTTTATATTCTCCAGCAGCTGCGGCCAGAACAGGCCAAACAGCAGGGAAATCGCAACCTGCACCGCCAGGCACAATGCCGTGGCAATCACATAATACCACCCAATTTTTGAAAAATGTTTTTTCGCGCCGATCAGTTCTTCCATAAAATCATCCTTTGCAATAAATTTATTACTTTACAGTTTAACACAGAAAAAGCGCCTTGTATACTACTGAACCAGCTTCCTCAAGACCGGAACTTTCAGCAGCAGGGCGGAAAATACCCCGCATAGAAGGAAAATACAAAGCGTCATCACCGGGATCGACAGGGCCGGATACCGCAGGCCTTCGCTTACCGCCTGCACAGGAAAATAAGAAAGCGCAAACGGATGCAGCAAATAAATCCCAAGAGTACAGCTCGCTCCCCAAAAAAGCGCGCTTCCCGCCCGCTCGCCGCGGCTTCTCAGCCTTTCCTCCCCTCTCTGACCCAGCAGGAAAAGCGCTGTAGCCATGAAAAAAGCCGTGAGGGAAAAAGGCGTTTTTAAGGTGCTTCCCTCGAAATAAGAGAGAATCAGGCTGCCGCCGCCAAGAATATAAATCAGAATTCTGCCGACCTTTGGGATCGAGCTTCCCCATTCAAAAAGGAAATGCCCCAGGATAAAATACCCCAGATAACCGCCGAACAGCTCAAAAGGATTGTATTCAAAAAAGCCCTGAAACACATAGTCAAACCGGAACTCATAGTTCGACATCGTAGCCCAGAAGACATGCACGATAAAAAACACGCTCAGGAAATAAAGGCATACCTTCCTGTCCGCAACGCTCTTGCGAATCAGCGGGACAAACATATAAATCACGGCGATCATCGGCAGGAACCAAAGGTGATAGGCTACTCCGCGCTTCATGATAGCCGCCAGTACAACCTCATTTTTTATGTTGATCAAAGTAAAGGGTTCCTGAATCTCGATCATGTCGACCACCTGATAAAATACTTTCCAGGCATAATATAAAAAATAAAAGCGCACGGTTTTATGCAGCAAAATTTCCCCGATGCCGTCCTCCCTGCCGTCCCGCAACGCAAGCGCGCCGCTCATCATAACGAAAAGCGCCATCCCCGTAAGAGCGATACTGTTATAAAAGTTTACAGTCCTGTTTGAGGGCATGGTCTCCAGCAGCTGGGCTGACACATGGATCATCACCACAAGAAAACAGGCCGCGATGCGAAGCAAATCCAGATACAAGACACGTGAACGACGATTCATAACGCCCTCCTTTACGTCGGCGCTCCTCCCGCTTTGCGCTTTCCATCTACAAAACCGCGCCGCCTGCAATACCCGCATAGCCAAATTAGAGAGGAGGGTCTTTATGTCTGAGAGGAGTTTTTCCTTCCAAATTCGTTTTCTGCATAAAGAGAGGATAGCACAAAAAGCGCATGTTTTCAATACCTCGACCGGCTGTGGTTTCGAAAAACCGGACGCGTCCCCGCCTACTGCGTAATCCTTCCGTACATTTCCGGGCGTCTGTCCCGGAAAAGCCCCCAGCTGAAGCGCAGCTCCTCCGCCGCCTCCAGGTCAAAGGTGTGGAGAAGGATTTTCTCCTCCGTCCTGCCCGCCTCCTCCAATATCTCCCCGGTCTCGTCCGTGATAAAGGAGGAGCCGTAAAAGGTAAGGGAGGAGGACTGGTTATTGTTATCCTTCCCCGGCGTCACCCTCTCCTCGCCGACCCGGTTCGCCACGATAACAGGAATCACATTCGCCGCCGCATGCCCCTGCATACAACGCCGCCAATGCGGCATACTGTCGCATCCAATAATCGGTTCGGAGCCGATGGCCGTAGGGTAAAGCAGCAGCTGGGCTCCCATCAGCGCCATACACCTCGCAGCCTCCGGAAACCATTGATCCCAGCAGATTCCAATGCCAATCCGACCGTAGACCGTGTCCCAGACCCGAAAACCCGTGTTGCCCGGCGTAAAATAAAATTTCTCCTGATAAAAATGATCATCCGGGATATGGGTTTTCCGGTATATGCCCAGGACGCTGCCGTCCGCGTCGATCACCGCCACGGAATTATAGGTCACATTTTCGTCCCGCTCAAAAAAACTGACCGGAAGCACCACCCGCAGTTCAGCCGCCGTCTTCCGCAGCCGCCCTATCGCCGGATTCTCCCCCGGACTCGCAGCCAGGCGGTAAAAATCATAATTCCTCTCCTGGCAAAAATAGGGCGTCTCAAAAAGCTCCGGCAGGAGGACGATCTGCGCCCCCCGGGACGCCGCCTCCCGCACAGCCTTCTCCGCCGCCTCGATATTTTCCTCACGCAAGCGGTTACAGTACATCTGCACCGCCGCTGCCGTTACAAATTTTCCGTCCTTGCTTCTATCCATCCCTTTTTTCATCCTCTGCTTTCCTTATCCTGAAGGCTGTAGTCCCTCCTAAATTTCGGATGCCTCCCTCCTGATTCCATAACCGTGCAAATGTAGTATCCACACAGTCACCGAACCATACCAGCTCTAGAGCTATACAGCAGCCAAAACCGCGCAGCAGCCGGAGCGGTTCGTCCACCCCGCTGTCGCCGAATCACTCTGGCAGCGGAGCCGGAATCTGCTGTGTGATACAATGGATATTTCCGCCGCCGATCAGGATATCCCTGGCATAAATCTGAATCACCTTTCGATCCGGAAACAACCCCTGCAGGATCTCTCTGGCCCGCAGATCCGCCGGATCGTCAAATCCCGGCATGATAATATTCCTGTTGGAAATATAAAAATTGACATAGGATGCCGCCAGCCGCTCTCCCGGCGTGCGCGTCGGTTCATCCCAGCAGGTATCCAGCCCGCCGCATTCCTCCGCCGTTATCGTTACAGGCTCCGGCAGGGGCAGCTTATGCACCTTTAACCTTCTGCCGCGTGCGTCCAGGCTGCCCTCCAGGTAATCCAGGCAGGCCTTCGACATGGCATACTGCGGGTCGTCCCGGTTCTCCGTCCAGGCCAGCGCCACCTCTCCCGGCGCGGTAAAGGCGCAGATATTATCCACATGCTCGTTGGTTTCATCCCCGTAAATTCCACAGGGCAACCACAGCACTTTGGATAAATTCAGGTATTCCTTCAAAATCTCCTCGATCTGACTTTTGTCAAGCTGCGGATTGCGCCCCCTGCTCAGCAGGCAGCTTTCCGTCGCCATACCGGTTCCTTCCCCGTCCACATGAATCGAGCCGCCCTCCAGGATAAAATCCCGCTTGTCGTAAACCGACTTCTCCAGAAGATCGCAGAGCTTCCGGGCCATACGGTTATCCTTGTCCCAGGGAAAATACAGCCCGTCATGCAGACCGCCCCAGGCGTTAAAGCCCCAGTCGATCCCCCTGACCTCCCCCGCCTGATTTTTCACAAAGGTAGGCGCGTAATCCCTGGCCCAGGCGTCGTTGCTGCTCATCTCAACGACCCGGATCCTTTCGGACAGCATCGCCCTCGCATTATCATACTGCGACTCCCCGGCGCAGACGGTCACCCTCTCCGATTCCGCGATCGCCTCCGCGACCTGTACAAAGGCCCGCCGAGCCGCATATCCTCCATACTGCCAGGAATCCGCCCGCTCCGGAAAGATCATGATACAGCCCTCGTGAGGCTCATATTCCGCAGGCATACGGAACCCGTCCGCCGCGGGGGTGGCGTTTTTTATAATTTTCATTTAATCCGGCACCCTCCTGTAATTTTGTCAGAAATCCGCTTCAATTCCGTGATTATTATGATTTATTAAGAAATTTTATAATTTCTTTCGGATACGGTCAAACTTTTGACACATTTTCCCTGTATGATGAATATATAAACTTAAATGAAGCTGTTGAATTTTAACATTGGGTTGGGGTTCTGTCAGCTTCGACAAAAAGCAATCCTGCTTCGCAGGTTCTCATATATTTTCTCCTTTTTACTCATATACATAGGCAGAGCTCCCCGGTACAGGCCGGGGAGCTCTGTGCGTGGTTCTTCTTCCCGGCCTTCTTGCTGCGGTTTCTTTCCAGCCGCCTTCCCTTCCGCTTCTCCCGCGATCTCTCTCCAGCCGCCTTCCGCTCCGCTTCTCCCTCGATTTCTCTCCGGCCGCTTTCCGCTCCGCTTCTCCCTCGATTTCTCTCCGGCCGCTTTCCCTTCGGCTTCTCTCCGGCCGCCTTCCGCCCTCTTTATCTCCTCAGGATCCAAATTTCTCCTCAGCTTAGCCGATTCCGGAAATCCTCGTATCCGAAACGCTTTACCATACGATATTCGCCGCTCTTTTCCCGCAGGACGATCGCCGGCAACGGCATCCCGTTAAAGGTATTGTTTTTTACCATAGAGTAAATCGCCATATCCTCAAACACAAGCCTGTCTCCCTCCGCCAGCGGTCGGTCGAAGGAATAGTCCCCGATTATATCTCCAGCCAGGCAGGTTGGCCCGCCCAACCGGTAAGTAAATTTCTTCTCCCCGGGCAGCCCGCTCTTCAGCAGCGGCGGCCGGTAGGGCATCTCCAAAACATCCGGCATATGACATGCGGCGGAGGCATCCAGAATCGCAAGCCGCAGCGGTTCCCCGGCTTTTCCCGTCACCTGCACCGCTTCTTTTCCTCCCGGAAGTCCCGCGCCTCCTGTCTCCGCTTCATTCCCTCCCGGAAATCCCGCGCCTCCTGTCTCCGCTTCTTTTGCTCCCGGAAGTCCCACATCCCCTGTCTCCGTTTCTTTCCCTCCCGGAAATCCCGCGCCTCCTGCCTCCGCTTCTTTCCCTCCCGGAAGTCCCGCGCCTCCTTCCGTCCCGTCGTCCCGCGCCTCCACAGGAATCTCCGTCCTCCAGGTTTCCAGCACCTTTGTCACCAGGAAGCCCGCGTTCAGCGCTACCGCCTCTCCCGGCTCCAGATACACGGTAAGACCATACTTCTCCTGCATCCTCCCGATACATCTCTCCAGCCGCGGGATATCGTAATTCACCCGGGTAATATGATGCCCGCCCCCGAAATTAATCCACTTCATCCCTTCCAGATAACAGCCGAACTTCTCCTCCACAGCATCCAGCGTTTTCTCCAGATCGTCGGAGTTCTGCTCACAGAGAGTATGGAAATGCAGACCATCCAGCATGGAAAGCAGCTCCGGCTCCCCTCCAAAGCTCCCGGCGGTTACCCCCAGCCGTGATCCCGGGGCACAGGGGTCATAGATTGCATGTCCCGCCTGCGTGGAGCATTCCGGGTTGATTCGCAGCCCGATACTTTTTCCCGCCCTCTTCGCCCGCTCCCCGAACTTCCTGACCTGAGCCCAGGAATTAAACACGATGTGGTCGCATCGCCTCAGAATCTCTTCAAATTCCTCCTCCCGGTAAGCCGGGGAAAAAATATGATTCTCGCAGGAAATTCCTCTGGCCTTTAACGGCACCGCCATCTCCTCCGCCCCCAGCCTCGCCTCATACAGGCCACTGGCTGTCGCTCCGTCCAAGTACTCCCCGATCAGCGGGTACAGAGCATACATGGAAAAAGCCTTCTGGGCCAGCAGGATTTTCGCCCCCGTCCGCTCCCTGACGCCCTGCAGCGTTATCAGGTTTTTCTCCAACAGGGCCTCATCCACTATGTAGCATGGCGTGGGCAGATCGTCGATATTTTTCGTTTTCATAATGGCTCTCATCAATATACTTCTTTAGCCTTTCTCTACGCACTTGCCGAGGAAAGAAAATACCTCCTCCCAATATTGCTCCGCCCTGGTCGTCTCCGCGTTAAAGATCTCGTGCTTTACGCCCTCTATCCTGACCAGCGTCGCGTTCCCGCCGCCCGACTTGTTCAGCTTTTCTATAAATTTCTCCTGCTCAGCATTGGAGACATAGGTATCCAGCTCCGCCTGAAGGACGATCACCGGGCAGATAATGCGTTTCGCCGCCTCCTTTTGCAGGTAACGATTCAGCCGCGCCGTCTGCCAGGTCCATCCGTAGGACGCTCCGCTCATCTGGAATAAAGGCTCCCGATCCCGCTTCTCCTTGTAATAACGGAACCTGGCCTCCGACCCGCCGGCACTCTCCGCAAACTGCTCCTTTCCATCGTAAGGATGATGCCCCATGAGATACTGCCCCTTCTTTCCCGCCAGGCAGAAGACCCCTGCCATCAGACGCGCCAGCACCCAGGGTACGGAACCGCTGTTAGGACGAATCATGGGAGACGATAAGATCAGTCCGGAAAGCAGCTCCGGCGCTTGAGCCGCCGCTGCAGCCGCGACCCCGCCGCCCATGGAATGTCCGTAGAGAAAAAGCGGAAGCTCCGGAAATTCCCGCGCCGCCATACGACAGATCAGCAACAGATCCTCCACATACCTCTGATAATCATCCACATAGACAAGGCACAGATCCTCTTTGCCCGCGTACACCCGGTAGCTGCGCCCATGCCCGCAATGCTCCGGCATGAAAACATGGTAGCCCTGGCGAAGAAAATAGAAGATATTTTCCAGATATTTTTCAATGGTCTCCGTGTACCCGTGGGAAATCACCACAACGCCCCTCGGACTGTCCGCAAGACATCGCGCGTAAAAGATCCGCTTCCCTTCCTCCCGCTGACAAAAGCCGTCGGTTCTTCTCGCCGCAAGGTACGGCTCCACAGTTGATTGCATCGCCTCCTCATATCCTTGCTCCGGAAGAACAAAATAGTTTGTCGCCGTTTTTTCCATGGATAAACCTCCCTGCTTCAATATTTGCAATCGCATACATGCACGCCGAAAACCAGGCGGTCGCAAAACAGACATTTAGTTTTCAAGCCACGGCCCTTAAGTATACTGCGGCCCAAAACGACACAGCTGACTTAAATTCTGCGAATACAGAATCATTTTACCATAGGAAAACGCGAAAAGCGAGAACCATTTCGTGAATGTTTTCAAAGCGAATGTTTTCAAACGCCCCGCCTCGAACTTTCCTTGACAATCTCTCCTCCAATTCCCTATAATGTATTTTAGATCATAAAATCTGTCCCTCGATTCTATGATAGAACTTAGATCATAGAATCTGCACTTCGATTCTATGATGGATTTTAGATCACAGATCACAGAAAGGAATCAAGAAATATGGAAAAAATAGCGAGCTTTACCATAGACCACCTCAAGCTGCAGCCCGGCGTATATGTGTCCCGAAAGGATCCTGTTGGCGAGGAGGTCATTACAACCTTCGATCTCCGTATGACCAGCCCCAACGAAGAACCCGTCATGAATACAGCCGAGGTACATACCATCGAGCACCTTGGCGCGACTTTTCTGCGGAATCACCCCGCCTACGGAAGCAAGACAATATACTTCGGCCCCATGGGCTGTCGAACGGGCTTTTACCTGCTTCTGGCAGGAGATTTCAGTTCCGCCGACATTGTTCCCCTGATGATCGAGATGTATGAGTTTATCCGGGATTTCAAGGGCGAGGTTCCCGGCGCGTCCCCGAAGGATTGCGGAAATTACCTCGATATGAACCTGAGTATGGCAAACTGGCTCGCAAAGCGATATCTGGAAAATGTACTTTATAATATCGACGACAGCCGGTTAGTATATCCCGAGTAAACAGCAAAAGTATATCCCTGCAGACAACTGCCTGAGAAAACCCAGTTGTAAACGTCTGTTTGCAAAAGCAGGCGAAGTCTAAATCCAAATAAGTGATCGCAAAACAGGCGAGGCATAAACTTCGGAACAAACAGCTGCCGAAGACGGCAGAAACACAGTCGCTATAAGGCTTGAACGAATGCCTGAAAAAGGAGCTATAAAAATAGGATCGGAGGCAATATTATGGTTAAAATCGGTATCATTGGCGCAATGGAATTAGAGGTGGAAGCCTTAAAGGCGGAAATGACGGTTCGCCGCATTGAAAAAAGAGCGGGCATGGAATTCTACGAGGGAACCTTGAACGAGACCGAGGTTGTCATCGTGCGCAGCGGCGTGGGCAAGGTGAACGCCGCCCTCTGTACCCAGATTCTGGCGGATCGGTTCTCTGTGACCCATATCATCAACACCGGCGTCGCGGGATCCTTGAACGCGAATCTGGATATCGGCGACATTCTGATTTCGACGGACGCTCTCCATCATGATGTGGATGCAACAATCTTCGGTTATCAGCCGGGGGAGGTTCCCCAACTGGGGAGAAGGGAGTTTCCGGCGGATATGCGTCTAGCGGAGCTGGCAAAGGCGGCCTGCGAAAAGGTCAACCCGGATATTCATGCGGTTCTGGGCCGCGTCCTCAGCGGCGACCAGTTTATCTCCAACGATGAGGTCAAGAAAAAGCTGCTTCAGGAATACCAGGGAGACTGTACGGAGATGGAGGGCGCAGCTATTGCCCATGGCGCTTATTTGAACGGAATTCCCTTCGTCATTATCCGCGCGATCTCAGACAAAGCCGACAACAGCGCCGAAATGGACTACCCGACCTTTGAGGCTGCCGCGGCAAAGCACTCGGCGGCGCTGGTGCGGGAGCTCTGCAGGAGCTTTTAATTCCGATAACGCGGAGAGCCTAAAACAGGGGATCTGACTGTGGAGCAGAAGGCTTTCCTGACGGCAAAAGGATATATAGTATGGATGACGCTACTTCATTTGTCATGAATGAAAGAATTTTGGATTTTATATAAGATGCGCGCCCTGACTATCGCAGGGCGCGCATCTTATCCCAAACTGTTCTTTGCTATCGCGCTATATTCCATGTCCCTTTTTTTGTAGAGCCCTCCCGGCGCAGAATTCCCTCCTGTTGCATTTTTTTCATGATTTTACGAATCCAGGCCTTTGAATACCCCAACTGATCCGCCGCCTCCTGTTGAGTTATTGCCGGATGCTGAACAAGAAGCTCCACCAGGCGGCTTTCTGTGTTACTTTCTGTGCTACTGCTTACGGTTTCTGTGTTACTTTCTGTGCTACTGTTTTTACTTTCTATGCTACTACCCCTAATTTCTATGCTACTACTCCCGATTTCTGTGCTACCATGTATATCCGGATTTATTCTATACTCACATCCCGCTTCTCTGACCATATTCGGAACAGCGTCTATGCCTATCGCCTCGTCAATGCTCCATTTGTAGTCAATGGTCTAAGAGGCTCTCCATTTCAGACCTTCATTCTTTCTTTTACTTTTTAACTTGACGCAAAAATCAGCCTTTTTCAAATTGGGTAAACAGTGTTTGGCTTATTCGCCCTTGATACATTTGGTAAAATTATTTTAATCCACCCAGGTATTATGCGTTTCAAACCAGCTGCCTGTCACAATCCCCTTTATTCGGACTCCAGGTTTTATCATACCCGTTTATTTTGGCCCAATTATAAACATAACTAATCATTCGCGTCCGGTAATTCTGCATCTCTGGTCGTTGAAATTTGATCAAAATATGCTGATTTCGATCAATTATATTGGCGAGGAACCGTCCGTCAGGCAATCTATCATTCTTTCCACGATTACATGCCGGGCACGCCAAAACCAGATTCCATAGATTATCATCCTTAATAAAAGACCATGGTATGAAATGATCTACATCAATGCTGTCCGCTTTAAGCGGCTTCCCACAGTAAAAACAATTTTTACTTTCAAATTCATCGTACAAAATCCTTCTGTAAACCGAAAGATTGTTCCTTTTTGCACTTTCATCAATCTTATCCAACAGCCTTGTCGCAATCGAATCTTCATTCACTTTTTCCAGGAATCGAGCCCATTCATAATAATTCAACTTCTCGATGACAACCTTGTGCTTGCAGACAAATTCATACATTACGGGATTGATCTGAATCCATTCTCCCTGTTTGGAAAAAGAATAGAAAAGTCTGTTTGTATCTTCGAACAATGCCCCTACTACATATTTTTTGCACTTTACTTTTACCTGATGAGAGATATCTGCCATCATTGCCATCGTCAGGCTTTCATAAGGAATCGGTTCCAGTATGTTATATTTCTTTACAGCAGAATGCAGCACCTGTTCCAGATAAGTCTCCCTGTTATCATTCACTACGGCTTTTTGTCGTAATCCGTGCTTTAAAATCAGATTCCAGTATATTTCTCCAAACTTGCTAAAAAGCTGATCAAAGGTAAGCTTCAAATCCTTATCAACATTATACAGATTATCAATAATTGCTTTCAGGAATCCATATTTATAGCTGGAGTCATTTCTTGACTTAGAAGAAAAAACGCGGGCAAAGGCCGACCAAAGCTCGTCGTCCGAAGCATTACGTTCTTCATATCTCCCGTCTTTCAAGTCATATCCAGCCATTAATATCCTTATTCCTTCCGCTCAGCGCCCGACATCCTTCCACATTCACGCCATCATTCCACCACTATATTATCACAAATCCTTGCATATAACCACTTATATTTACAAAATTTATAAAATCTTCTCTAAGTATAAAAATCTGCAATACCCTCGCTTGCTTCCCTCCTGCAATAGACCCGTTTCATCCTTGAACCGCATCTGCCAGCCCATTCAGAATGATAAAACGCATCAGCTTACAACCCCCTCACTCCTTCTTCTTAAAAATCAGAAGCTTACTGAACACATAATTGGCGATCGTCACAATGACGGAGGAGATGAAAATCTTTGCGATCCAGTAATTCATATGCAGCATATTAACCGTCAGCCACATAATAACGATATCCATGACCCAGGTGGAAACCCTGGACGCGGCAAACCCGGAAAACTCTTTCAAAATCTTCTTATTCTTACTTTTGAATACCCACCTGCGATTCAGCGGATAGGCAAAAAGCACGCCTACGACCCAGCTGAAAGTGTTATCCAGAATATTCTGCCAGGAAATATCCGTATTCAGAACCAGCTTCCCCAGATAGGCCGCAGCCCAGGAGACGACCGTCGTCATTACTCCCACAATCAGGTAAATCAGTATTTCCTCGTACTTTTTGCAAAGCTGCCTTATTTTATCGATCATATCCTTTTCCCTTCCGCCGTGTCATCTCTTTCATCCAATGCCCGGCAATGTTTCCGCTACACTGCGACGTCCGTTCCGTCTATCCCGAACAATATCATCCCGCTCCTGTGAAATCACCCGTTCACCACATTCCTGTCCTCTCCCCGCAGGAAAGCCGCTATGTTCTCATATGCCTCCTGCACACAGCGGGTTCTGGCCTCTACGCTGGCCCAGGCGAGATGGGGCGTGATAATCAGTCGGCTGCTGTCCTGCAGCCTGCTCAGGGGATTGGAGGCCTCCAACGGTTCCTTCTCCACTACGTCCAGCCCGGCTCCAGCGATCTCTCCCTCCTCCAGCGCGTGATAAAGCGCGGTATTGTCTACGACCTTTCCTCTGGCTACGTTCAGCAGGATCGCCGAGGGCTTCATCTTTTTCAGCGCCGCTTCGTCGATCAGATTTCTGGTCAGATCGCTCAGCGGGCAGTGCAGGGACAGGAAATCGCTCTCCGCCAGAAGGCAATCCAAATCTACCCTCTGATAATCCGTGCAGGCGCTCCGCCCGGTAACGGAATAAAAGATCACCCGGCATCCGAACGCCTCCGCGATTCTTGCCACTCGTCTCCCGATATGTCCCATCCCGATAATCCCCCAGGTCTTTCCCTCCAGCTCATAAAAGGGAAGGTCGAAATTGGAAAAACGATCCTGGGCGCTGTAAGCCCCGCTCTTGACATACCGATCGTAGTGGGGCAGCTTTTCGCTCAGCGCCAGCGCCAGACAAAAGGTATGCTGGGCCACCATGGAAGTACAGTAGTCCACCACATTCGTTACCTTGATGCCTCTCGCCCTGCAGTACGCCAGGTCGCAGTTGTCGAAGCCCGTGGCAAATTCACAGATCAGCTTTACCCTCGGCGCGTCCCGCAGTGTTTCCTCATTCAAAGGAGACTTGTTCGCAATCACGATATCCGCGTTCCGAACCCGCTCGCTTACCTGCTCCGCCGTCACGGTATTCCCGTAAACGGTAACCTCCCCGAAATCCCGGATGCAGTCCACCGATACGTCCTCTCCCACGCTGTTTCGCTCTAAAATTACGATTTCCATTCTGCTTTCTCCTTTATTCCGTGCACACTTTGCTCTCAAAATACGGAAACTTCTCCAGCGCCGCGAAGATGTCCGCGAAATCTTCCCTGGGCGCCAGGTCGATATACCGCTCCAACAGCTCCCTCTCCTGTTCCCGATATCTCCCGTAGAAGATATCAAACAGATTATGCCCCCGCAGATAAATACGGATTTCCTCCATGTGCTCCTTAATATCCTCAACCGTCTCCAGGTCATGGCCCAGAATCTCCGTCAACTGGCGGCCCGATTTCAGCTTATGGAGATACTCCTTCCATTTCTCCAACAGTGTCTCATAAAACGCCTCCTCCGACTCCACGATTCCCAGCCGAGCCATAACCTTCGGGTTCAGAAAATAATTTTCAAAAGAGTAATATTTCAGAATCAGCACGTTTTCGGGCCGTACCCTGGGCAGCTTATCCATATCCTCCCGATTGCGCTCCTCATAATAACGGCAGAGCTGTTTTCTGAGGGTCTCCGGATCCTTCCCGTCGCTGTCCCGTACCATCAGGAACTGATCCCGCAGGTAAATCTGGTTCATATATTTTAAGTTGGCGTAGGTCTTGATATTGGTACAGCTGTTCGTCGTGATGATCGCAATCCGGGACAAGTTCCCTTCCCTGTCCGTGGTCTCCGCGTAATATTTCTTCAGCAGAAGAGGCAGCCGCGATTTATCCTGCTTCCCTTCTACGATAAATACAAAATTCACGTTCATCAGGTCGCCAGCCGTATATCCCAGGTCGTCCAGGAGCGCGCTGATATCCGTCTTCTCCCGGATATCGCTGGCACCGTCCTCCCGCTGGATTACCTGGCGGATCTGCCTGCTGTTAAAGTTCGCCAGCAGATTCGGCGAATGCGTCGTAAAAATAACCTGATTCTTGGCGGCCAGCCGGTAGAGAATCGTCCCGCAGACCTTCTGCAGGCTGGGATGCAGGAAGATCTCCGGATCCTCGATCATCATAATGCTGGGCAGATTTTCCTCGATCTGCGTGTAGGCCTCCAGCAGCGAAAACAGATAGATCGACCGCATCCCCTTCCCCATCCTGGAAATCGGCCGCGGCACATTCTGCGCAGGATGCCGGATCTCTGTCGTAACCTCCAGCGTTTTTTCCACATCCCGATTCATGGAATAGAGAATGCTCTCCCGCCCGCCGTTTTTCTGGAAGCAGTCGTTTACCATCCGGGCGAAGGTATCCAGATTCAGCTGATACAGCTTATAATCCAACAGCTTGGAAACCTCCAGCGCGTCCAGCTCCGCCGGGCTCTTCTGCTCGATCAACCCGATGCATTGGAAGCAGTGATTGCAGTCCTTCGCCTGATCAAACATACAGCAGCCGGAGCGCATCCTCTTCAGGATCTCGTCCTCCTGCAAAAGCAGCATATCGCCCTGCAGCTGCTCCAGGCTGCGCTCTGTATCCACATGATAAATTTTCGGAAATACCTCCCGAAGATACGGATTGTTTTTATTCGTCCCGTCCATATACCGGATCCGCCCGTCCCGGTTGGCCGTCATGGTAAAGGAAAGCACCCCGGCGGCAAAGGAGGGAAGCTTCCGGCGAAAGTCCTGCATCCAGGATTCCCTCTTTCGATACTGGCTGACAACTCCCCGGCGGCGCAGCAGATCAAGATCCTCCTCCGTAAAGGCAAGGGAAACGCTGATTTTGATTTTCGCCCCCGCCTCCCCGAAATCCTCCGGTCCGATCTGATATTCCCCGCCTACCGCCCGGACGGCGTCCAGCACCGTCGTTTTTCCGGTATTGTTCTTTCCCACCAGAATCAGCGCGTTCTCGATATCGGGGATATGCATGTCATGTATGGACTTGAAATTCTGAATATGAAGATCTGTAATTCTCATAGGATCACTCCTGTTACAATTAATTTGTAATTTCCAAATCCGCTTTCTCCTGCTGTTGTAACTAAAAAATTGCTTTATGCTTCAGACATTTCTATCCTTGCAGAAATATTTGCACAATTCCCGTCATATTGTGTTTTGACAATCCGATAACACTGCGACTGGATATGTCTCTGTGACGCTCCGCCCATGACGCTCCCTCAAAAAAATTCTACTACAAAATGTCCGCGTTGTCATTTAGATTCTTCTTAAAGTTTCTGGAGCGCGAAAAAGAAATCGAGTTTTGGGATAATAGTCTGCTGGATGAGATGAAGAGCTGGATTCGGGATAATCTGGCAGAAGAAACAGAGGACGCTTTTACCAAAAAGGAATGGCTGGAAAACGTCCGAGGCGATGTCGCAGGCTGCGAAAGGATTACCCCTCCTTCTGAAAAGGAAAGGATCGCTCTTCCCTGCGTGATGGAATGTATTGAAATTTTATTTGCGGCGTATTTCCTCGGCATGAAGGATGCCAAACACGCCGACGACGCGTATCATGTGTTCCGTTTTATACAGGATTGCAAAAACGAGGTTTCGGTTTCAGCCGATCAGGAACTCCTTCAGCAGCGCCTCCAGCTCCTCCTCAGTTACAGCGGAGGAGCTCTCCGGCGTTACGTCTGTCTTTTCCCCGTGTTCCCCTAAGCTCCGTCCGTCCGCTATCGCCTCTGCCATCTCCCGTTCTTCCTCCGGACTTCCTTCCGGCAATGCTTCTGACTCTTCTCTATAGTCCGCCACAGGGTTTTCCGGTCTCTGCCTGCGGTTCCCGATCGGCATCAGCTCCACCGTTCTCTTACCGGAATCGACTGCTTCCCGGTATTCCTCCTCCCGATTGTCCCTGTCCCGTTTGTTCCGGCGAAACCTCCCCTCGCCGCCCCTGTTCCGGCCGCCCGAAGGAGTTTTGTCCTGGAGTCCTATGCCGGAGCGCTTCTCCCCGCCGCCATTACCCCGATCGCCCTGACGCACTCCGTTCACGCCGTCTTTGCTTCGGCTGCTTTGGCGGACTCCATTCTCACTGTCCCTATTCCGGCTGTCCCGGCGTATTCCGTTCTCACTGTCTTTATCCCGGCTGCTCTGACGTATCCCGTTTCCTTCGCTGTCTATAGCCCGCCCTTGCCTGCCTCTACCCGCGACGGCTTCGCTGCCGTAAAGTCTTTCCATATCCTGTCTTGTGACATGGATCCTCGGCGAGAGATGATTTTCCAGATAATCCACCAGATTGATTCTCAAAATCCTCTTTTTCCGCTTAATATCTACTACGGTGGAGACGGAGAAATAAAGATACAGTCCCATAAAGCTGACGATATAGAAGGGCAGGATTTCTCCCAGCGTGCTGCCCGCCAGAATACTCCGGCAGATCCCGACTCCCGAAAACACAACGGACAACAGCATCAGCTGCCCCGACAAATGATACAGCATCTCAAAGGACAGGAAGCCCAAAGACAATCGATTGATAAACTTGTCCACAAAAACCGGTATGTTGGAAATCCCGTTATTCAGCTCGTAGCAGTTGGAGAATTTTGTCTTGCACTGCTTTAAGAGCTTATTGTCCGTAGTCGCCATATTATCGGTTTCCTTTATCAAATGGCCGTAGAGCATCCCCAGAAACACCTTCAAGAAAATACTCAGGGCCAGGCTCGCAAACATACATACCGTCACCGCTTTGTGTTCCATAAAAATATCCATACTGCTACCTCTCGTCCGGCACGCTTTCCTCCGCACCGTGATCCGTCCTCTGCCAATTCGTATAAAAAGCCGAAACCGCGGTTCGGCGGATTCGACTTTTGTATATTACCATTATAAAATAAAAATTCACGTTTTCACAGGAGTTTTCATCGTCTTTTTCTTTCATCCTGCGACGGAAAGCGACCGGAATCTCCTTTCTTCCGCGCAAGTTTCGGCTTTCTCATTCGCTTTTACCCTGGGTGTTTGAATGATTGAAGCATCCGCCAAAGCGAACAGCAGACTACCGGCAAAAAAGAACGCAAAAAAGAACGCTTAAAATAGAGGCTTCTGGCATGATAGTGGGTAGCATGTCAGTCCCTTAATTATAAATTTGA
>JAMPIG010000018.1 GCA_023662875.1 Roseburia sp.
AATGAGCGAAGTATCCAGAGGGATATCAACGATATCCGGGATTTCCTTGACGCTGATTCCGCAAGGACGGGCAGCATCAATTCGGTGGTTTATGACCGAATCGATAGAGGCTATCGGCTCGAGACGCTGTATAGGCTTCGGCTGAAAAACTGCGAGATTCTGGCGCTGTGTAAGATATTGTTGGACAGCAGGGCATTTACAAAAGCGGAGATGAAGGAGATGCTGGATAAGCTGATTGCCTGCTGTGTGCCGAAGAGCAATCAGAGGCTTGTGAAAGATATGATCAGCAATGAAGAGTTTCACTATGTAGAGCCGCGGCATAAGTCCGAATTCATGGATAAAATGTGGGATATCGCGCAGGCTGTTCGGGAGTCCAGATATATTGAGATAGATTATCTGCGGATGAAGGACAAGGAGATCGTTCATAGAAAAATAAAACCGGCAGCAATTATGTTCTCTGAATATTACTTTTATTTTACGGCATTTATCGACGACGAAGAGGTAAAAAAGGATTTTAATGTGCTGAATGATTCGTTCCCGACGATTTATCGGATTGACCGTATTAAGAAACTTACAGTGCTGGAGGAGAGGTTTCACCTCCCGTACAGCAGCCGCTTTGAGGAAGGCGAGTTTCGTAAGCGGATCCAGTTTATGTACGGAGGGAAGCTGCAAAGAGTAACATTCCGATATTCGGGGATTGATGTGGACGCCATTCTGGACAGGCTGCCCACGGCGAAGATCCTGGAGGAAGAGGACGGCGTGTATACGATCAGCGCGGAGGTTTTTGGAAAAGGAATCGATATGTGGCTGAGAAGCCAGGGCGATAATGTGGAAATTATTGATTGACAGGATGCTTAATGAACGCAATTCATAGAGAACACATGTGGAGGTGAAATATGTCAATCTCGGAAAGCAGGGAATCGGATGGCTGGCAGGCTCAAAAAGCTGTACGCCGGAAAAGTTTGATAGCTGATAGTTTTTTTCCAGACAAACTGGCTATAGACCATGCGAAGGTATACCCGATGCTGGTAATGGCTACTATGTCAAGCGGGAAAAGCACGCTTATTAACGCTATTATGGGTAATGAGCTGCTGCCCAACCGAAATGAAGCATGTACTGCAAAAGTGTATTCAATCTTAGATGACGATACATGCAAAAAAATGCGAATGTATATTACTGATAAAAACGGTGCGGTAGCTTGCGTTAAGGACAATTTTGCCATGGCACTGGAGAAGGCAAATGAAAATGACGATGTGGAGAGTATATTTATTCAGGGGCAGGTAAAGGGAGTGTTGAATACAGATAAGGCATTGCTGGTGATTGATACTCCGGGGCCGAACAACTCCAGGGATAAAGCGCATGAAGCGATTGCCCAAAATATTCTTAAGATGCTAAAAGGCGGTCTGATAATTTATGTAATCAATGCCACGCAGCTTGGCATAACAGATGACAGAGAGCTTCTGAAAATGCTGAAGGAATTTACCGTTGCACATAAAAATATAACGCCGGTGTTTGTGGTAAATAAAGTTGACCAGTTAGATATGGAAAAAGAGTCATTGGCAGATTTGTTGAAGGCAGCAAAGGAATATCTTGAACATAACGGTTTCCTTTCACCTGATATTATTCCGGTATCTGCGCTGGCGGCACTGTTGTTTAAAAAGGTTTTAAACGGTGACAGGCTGACACGAAGCCAAAAGAAAGAGTTTAGATATTGTTATGAATTGTTCGCCCCGCAAGATTTTTCGCTGAAATCATATGCGGTTACGGAAGACTTGCCGGATCAGTATGACGATGTGGTGAGTGAAGTTGGGACGTTTAAGGTATCGGAAATAAGGCGGGCAATCGAAAATACAGGCATTACCTATTTGGAAAGTTATATCCAGCGGTTTCAGATTTTAAGCGGTGAAAAGTTATCAAACAGAGTACAGATAAGAAAGTAGAGGAACAGAGAATGACGAAATTTCAGATCGAGTATAATCCATATACAGTGGAGTGTAACTTTATAAAAAATGGGAAATTGTTAAACTCAAAAAGTAAAATAGGCGCAAAATCAGGCGTCAGACTGCAGGTATTGTTAGGGGAGGCAGTGAACTGGAAAGGCTTGGCGGAGGAGATCGTATCTGCCTGCGACGATGATGAGATTGAGTTGACGTTTAAGGGACGGGTGATTGATTACGAGGATTTAAAATACTGTATCGATCATTATAACGGTGAAGCGCATTTTGAATTGCACTTTGACGAGGCAAAAAATGATGCGGATGTAATTACGGAGTTGGATAACTTATTTTATGAAATTAAAGCGAAAGATCTTCCTGAGTTTAAAATAACAAATGAAGACGGGAAAAATATTTTTGACGCATATGAGGAGGTAAAGAGCGGTATTTTTGAAGTAAGTGTTATTGCTACTATGAGCAGCGGCAAATCAACACTGATTAATTCTCTTTTGCATACGGAGTTATTACCGTCGGAAAATAAGGCGTGTACTGCGACGGTTGCCAGAATCCTGGATAACGACGATATGGATCATTACGAGGCAGAATGTTACGCAAAAGATGAAAAAACGCTTATTCATTCGAGGGCGGCGGTGGATTCTGAAATGCTGAAAAAGTATAACGGAGACCCGCAGATCATGTATATTGATATTGAGGGTAATGTGCCGGCAATTTCAAGCGATAAGATCAGACTTTGTTTACGGGATACCCCGGGCCCCAATAATTCCAGGGATGAAAATCATGGGAAACTGACAAATAGTATTATTAAGCGGACAAACGCTGTAGTGCTGTATGTCATGAATGCGACACAATTTGGTATTACGGATGACAAACAGCTGTTGTTGGATATTTCAAGCGAGATGAAGCGTGCCGGAAAGCAATCGAGGGACAGATTCATTTTTGTTGTAAATAAATGCGATCAATTGGATGAGGAAAAGGAGCCGTTAGATAAGCTATTAGAAGAGGTAAAGAATTATTTAAAGCAATTTGGAATCGATGACCCAACTATCATACCGACCAGCGCACAACTGGCTCTTTTGATACGAAAGGATAGAAGAGGAGACAGATTATCCAGGCAGGAGAAAAACACACTGAGCCAGGTGGACGATTATGTAAAGAATAAACTGCTGCATTTTGAAGATTATGCCACATTGACGCCGAATGTGCGGGAAAAGCTGCGCCTGCAGGTGGAGAAATATCATTTGGACGAGGAAACCTGGGATTATGAAGCTTTGATACATACAGGCGTACCGGCGGTAGAGGAAACAATTATTGAATATATTGATAAATATGCGTATCCGATGAAGATAAAGGATGCAATCAAAGATATTGTCGCCATACTTGGTGAACTCAATATGAAAGCCAGGTTTGACGAAGTCATTGCCCAAGATGACGAAAAGCTGAATATGGTTCGGAAACAGATCGCAGATGCCAGGGAGAGGCATGAGAAAAGCAAGCAGATATATGATGATTATAAAGCAAAGATTGATTCCTTCGGATTGGATTCCGTTGTTGAAGACGAAGAACAATTTCGCATTGAAAATACGCTCAACCTTATGCTGAAAGAATATGACGGAAAAGAAAAAGTTGATAAATTAGTCGCAGATTCCCTGATCGAGGAATTTCAGGATAATCTGGGCCGGTATCAGGAAGAATGTGAAAGCCGCCTGAACAGGGAAATAGATTTACATATTTTCCAAAAATGCTCCGAAATGATGGATGAGTATGCGTCGGTAGTGAGAAGTATTTTGAATGACATGGAAATCGAAGGGTATGATTTTGAGAAGATATCTTCGTTTGAAAGAATAAAGATAAAAAATATTAATGATATTACCAGAAGGAATGAACAGGACAGAGTCAGAAAGGAAACCAGATGGAAGGATAATCCGGAGCGGGCCGGTTTTTGGGGAAAATTTAAATTCTGGAAACCGAAGCAGATATCCTATACCGTAGAGGTAAAAGAAGGCATTGATGTCAATGTAAAGAATGTTATTGTGGATATTATGAATATTTTTTCAAAAAGTATAAAAGAAAATATTTCATATATGTTTGAACAGTCAGAAGCTCAGATTCAGGAGTATAAAGGGGCATTTAAGGACAATATTGAAAAACTGAATACGGAAATCGGAAAAATCATTGAACAGTTAGATCGTGATACGAGTGAATCGGCATTGTTACAGGACAAGGTTGAGAAGAACCGGGAACTGGCAAAATGGGTTAGCGAAAAGGAAGAAAAAATCAGAACAATATTAATGTTTTAATGTGGAGGAAAGACTATGCAGAAATATGATGCGATTGAACAGGGAATCGCCGGAAAAGATGTAGGCGCCCTTCGAGAGGCAATAGGAAGTATCTGCTATACCAGCCGGAATTTTTCCAGCGGCGAGTTTGACGAGGCGATCAAATATGTGGAAGCTCATGGAATAAAGCTGAAGGATGATGCGTTAGCGGGGAATCCGACCATATCCTCCCAAAAGGATGTTTTTTCGGATGAAGATTTTGCAAGGGCAGTCTTTGAATTAAAAAGAAATTTTTGTGATGAGAGAATTCGGGATGTAAAAACGATTGGCAAAAAACTGTATTCTACCTCTACGGTTGTCCCGGATGCGGAGAGGAGTTCCGGAACGGGAGAAACGGGAAAGACCGGTACAGACCCAAACGCAGACAGCCGCCAGTCAGGCAAAATGACTTTGATTGTGGGCGTGGCGGCTGCAATAGTGATAATTGCCTTATTTATACTCGTAATGAAGTGAATGACCGGTTCGGCTGCAATCGTGCTAAAACCTGTTATAAGTGCGGTAAGATAAGTCAATGCGAGGAAAAAGCCGCGGGAGAATTTCGAAAGTTCAGGAAGGCCCGTAGAAAGGCGCTTGAAAAAAGATATTATTGCGAGAACGTAAAAGGAATCTGCAAACTGAATAAATGTGATTATTACAAACAATGCAGCAGAGCGGAAAAGGTAAATTATTATGTTTGGAAACAGGCCTTTGAGCGCAACCAAAAACAGGAATTAGAGCGGCTTGGCAGAGGAGGTAGATGAAGTGGACACAAATCTGGCGGAAATTCAGGATTATAAAAAGCTTGCGCTTTCTATGGAAACGGCAAAAGATATTGTCACAAAAAGCTATTTGTATCAACTGGATTCATGTGAAGCGGAAAAGCTGAGCGAGAACCTGGAAGGACTGGATATTGCGGAATATACAAGATTTTACAAATTTCGGAAAATGGTGTCGGATAAGAAGGAGAGCACTCTTGATAAGCTGGTTACCGTGCTGAATTCGGCATACACAAGTAATGCCACTGTCATCACGCTGATTTCCGGACGTAAAGAGTTTACGGATTATTATTTAGGAGTGATCAGCAAAGATATCAGTCAACAGTCGGAAAATATTGAAACGCAGGGAGAGACATTGAAAGGCGTTTTGACGGGGAATTTTCCCGGGCTTGAAATAGAGCCGATTAAAGGGGACGAGAAGAAAGCGCTTATCGAGAATACATTTCAATATGAATACATAACGGCGATTTCCGGAATTGCGTCAGTCAGGAACAAAAAAGAGAATAATTATGAGAAATTCGTACAGGGGATAGAACATTTGGTGGATTCCTTTCAGGGCAGAGTGTATAATGTGGTTTTGATCGCTGATCCTGTGCGAAGCGGGGATATTGTACAGACCAGAATGGGATACGAGAATCTGTATACCCAGTTATCTCCGTTTTTGAAGACAGGCATGACCTTTAGTGAATCAGAGAATATAGGAGTATCGCGCTCCCACACGGATGGTATTTCGAAAACGATTTCGGAAAGTACGGCCCTGACTCAAAATTATTCCAAAACCAGCGGCTGGAGCGAAAGCTCAAACCAGGGAACCAGCAAAAATAGAGATATCGGAAGGCTGGTGGGCAGTGTGGTTGGCGCCGGGCTTGGCGTGGCGGCAACGGTGTTGACGGGCGGGGCGGCGGCACCGGCTGTAGTGGCGGCGATGTATGCCGGGAGCAATATTGGCGGTACGGTGGGCGGCAGTTTGATTGGTTCGCAAGGGGAAAACGAAGGTCAAAGCGTCACGGAATCCGGAAGCATTACGGATTCTTCCGGCAAGACCGCCACGAAAAGTGTATCTGAAGGAAATCAAAGCAGCGAAACCGTAGGACAGACGGAAGGGCAGTCCCAGGGAAAAACAATTCAATTTTCCAACGAAAATCAGACGGTTAAGAATATCCTTTCCATGATAGAGCAGCATATTAAGCGCTTGCAGGAGTGCGATGCTTATGGCGCATTCAACTGCGCCGCCTATGTTGTCTCTTCGGATCCGGAAACAAACGCGATTGTCGCCAATGGATACAATGCGCTGATGAGAGGCGATAATTCTGCGCTGCAGGCATCTCATATTAATAGCTGGAATGCTTCGGAGCCGAATGGACAGGAGGTAATGAAATATCTGAAAAAGTTCAGTCATCCCTTATTTCGGGACGGCAGAAGCGATAATATACTGATAAGTCCTGCCTCTATAGTAAATTCATATGAATTGGCAGTAAGCATGGGTATGCCCAAAAAGTCCATCAACGGTTTGCCGGTTTATGAAATGGCGTCTTTTGGAAGAAATGTTTTTGAGCTGAATCAGAAAAATGACGGAAGAGCTCATATTCATTTGGGGCAAATATTTCACATGGGCGTTAAAAGCAGCACAGAGGTAAATCTGGATCTGAAAAGCCTTGCAATGCATACCTTTATCACCGGTTCGACAGGCTCCGGAAAGTCCAATACTGTGTATCAACTGCTAAGAGAATTAAAAAAACAAAATATACACTATTTAGTAGTGGAGCCGGCAAAAGGCGAATACAAGCATATATTTGGAAATGAGGGAGCCAAGGTATATGGAACCAATCCGTATTATACTGCCTTGCTCAAGGTGAACCCGTTTAAATTTCCTGACGGAATTCATGTTCTGGAGCATATTGATCGGCTAATAGAGATTTTTAATGTCTGCTGGCCTATGTATGCGGCAATGCCTGCGGTGCTGAAGGATTCGGTGGAGAAAGCATATATCAGTGCGGGATGGGATCTTAATACGTCTGAAAACAGGTATGGGGAAGCGATATACCCGACGTTTGTGGATGTATTAACGCAATTAGATATTGTTGTGGAAAATTCCGGATTTTCCCAGGAGGTGAAAGACAACTATATTGGTTCCCTGTCCACCAGAATAAAATCTCTGACAAATGGAATATATGGGAGAATATTCAGCGGAGATGAAACAGGAGACATTAGTTTGTTTGATCAGGACGTAATAGTAGATCTGAGCAGAGTTGGATCTGTTGAAACAAAGTCTATGATCATGGGAATTTTGGTGATGCGGCTTCAGGAATACAGGATGATGTCCGGGGAGATGGATGCGGATTTAAAGCATGTTACTGTTTTAGAAGAAGCGCATAATCTTTTAAAAAGAACATCGACGGAGCAGAGCGGGGAATCTGCAAATTTGTTGGGAAAATCGGTGGAAATGCTTTCAAATGCGATTGCGGAAGTGCGGACGTACGGGGAAGGATTTATTATCGCGGATCAGGCACCGGGGCTTCTGGATCTGAGTGTGATTAGAAATACAAATACCAAGATCATTATGCGTCTGCCGGATGCGGAAGACCGTTCTTTGGTTGGAAAGGCGGCAAATTTGTCGGAAGAGCAGATTCTGGAATTGTCTAAACTTCCTACCGGTGTAGCGGCTGTATATCAGAATAATTGGCTGGAACCCATTTTGTGTCAAGTCGAATACAAAAAAACGGAAGGACGCTATTTACAGCCGGAAAAGAATACAGAAGATACAGGAAAGTACAATATTATATTGAAAGCGTTGCTAAACAAAACTGCAGGTGAGAAATTGGATTATAATCTCTCTGAACTGACCAGAATGGTATTGGGCTTGAATATCTCAACAAAGGCAAAGATCGAAGTGATATCCGCCCTGAAGAAAAGGTGTTCCGGCGAGCTTTCTGAGATAAGCGAAGTGATCTATAATATGGTTTATGATGAAGAAATTCTGGGTCAGGCATGGGAGGCGGAATCAATTGACGAATGGAAAGATATTTTGCTCTATTCCGAAAAGCTCGGGCTAAACGAGTTGGAGGAAAAGCAGCAATTGGAAGTTGTGGAGTGTATTTTGCGGGAACAGACCAAAATGTCAGATGACCCTCAAAGGTATATGGATATGTGGGAACAATATAAAAGGGGGGTGGTGTTCTGATGGGAAGCTTTGATTTGGGTAAATTAGTAGATAATATAGAAAAGGAAGCTCAAAAGACAATTTCCAGAGAACTTAATGCATTCAAAAACACCGCAAATGAAACAGAGAAGCCAAAGCATATAAAAACGATTAATGAAAATATGGAAGGCAGCAGTGTTGCGGGGGTTCCGTACAGAAAACAGATTATCAGAATTAACGGGGAGAAATACGAAGGAGTATTTCCGCGGTTTGAAGCGAAATATCAAATGATGCTGCCGCAACGCTTATATAGGGCATCTGACGATGAACAGATGAAATATTGTACACAGCGTTTAAAATTGGCTATAGAGCGGAATCCGGATCTTGCACGAAATTTTACAGCAAGACAACTGGAACAGATTAAAGATGGAAATGCAAGAATCAGCGGATTAACATGGCATCATAATGAACGGCCGGGTATTATGCAGTTGGTAGATGCAAATGCGCACAGTGCAGCCCGTCATACAGGCGGAAGATCGATCTGGGGCGGCGGAGGCGACTATAGATAAAGGAGGATTTATGAAGATGGAATGGAAGTATAAAATCGAACTGGAAGAAGAATCGCTTGCCAGAGCGGAAAAAAAATTAGGTCAAGCGATCCCGGAGGACTTAAAAAAACTGATTCGGGAAGGAAATGCGGCAACCCCGTCTCAAACGCATTTTATGGTAAAAGCAGATGAAAAAGTGTTTGGAGCGCTATTGTCATACAATGAAAACGATACGGATGCGGATACTGTATATGCCGCATTGAATGCCGGAATAGATAAGAGTCTGATTCCTTTTGGAATCGACCCGTTCGGCAATTATCTGTGTTATAAAGCCGATTCGGGTGAAATTGTTTATTATGATCATGAAGAGGATCGTTATGAAACAGTAAGTGATTCATTAACATCGTTTATGGAGTCTTTATATTAGAAACGGTCAAATATGGATGAGGCGTATAGATACCTTCCTCAGCTTTGACCTGGATTCAGATAATATAGTATACTAAAAGAGTTAAGTTATGTGCCAGGAGTACGGAAGGGGAGCGTGACATATGCTGAAAAGAATAACCGATGTAAGCGAGTATATGGATTTTATCAATGAAATAAGCGGCGACCCCGATTTCAGTGATCCCATGCTTCAGACGCGGGAACAGTTGCGCTGTAATTTGCTGGAGGCTCCAAACAGGCCCGAGAATCAGGTTTGGGGAGTTTTTGAGAAGGAAGAGATAACCGGGTTGTTCGCTTTTTTAGTGTTGGAGGAGGAAGCCTATCTGGAAATGCTCGCCGGTTTGTCACGAGTCCCCAAGGCATATGGGGAGATGCTTTCTTTTCTGAAAGGAAAATACGGAGGCTGCCTGATTGATTTCGTTTATAATCCTGGAAACTATCCGCTGCATAAGCTGCTGCAAGATGAAAACGCGGAATTTGAAACGGAACAGCAAAAAATGGTTCTGAAGAAAATTATTCCATATCAAAGCAAGCGACAAATCGCGCTTTATAAGCCCGAATACAGGGAGCAGTACTTTTCCATCCATCAGGATGAAGGCTACTGGACGGCGGAGAAGGTCATCGATGCGCCGGAGGTGTTTCGGGTTTTTCTTGCGATTGCTGGCGGAGAGGTGGTCGGTTATCTGGACGTTACATATTGTCATGACGAAAATGAGCCTTACGATCTTTTTGTAAAGGAAGAATACCGGAGAATGGGTTATGGGAAAGCGATGCTGTCAAAGGCGATCGAGCTGAACGGGTCGAGGGGCATGACGGTCTTGACGGATATTGACAACGCCGCCGCGATTGCGTTGTATGAGTCTCTCGGGTTTGTCAAAATGGCTGGGGAAAACAATGTAACGGCGCACGTCCGGGTGAGGTAGTCGAGCATCCGTTTTGCTGTTCTTTATTGTGCGTCCTCCGGAAAATATTTCCGAAAGCGCTGAAAATGATTGAGTAGATACCGCCTCACTCTACCATCACCGCGTTCGGATAAATCCGCTCCATTCTTTCGTCGTCGAAGCGGCTGTCAAGAAAGCGATCCAGATCGCTGACCTCTGCCCCGGCCGGTTCGGCGTGGCGTTCGTTGTAGCGCGCCAGGGCAAGGGAGGAGACGGCCATATTGACGAGCATGAACACGATCAGGACATTGCAGAGGATCGTGCCGATTCGCCGGGGAATCCTCTCGATCCAGCGGGACAGCAGGGGGTAGATCCCCTTCAGCCAGACGACGGCAGCGATTCCCCAGAAGAAGCAGTAGAGCAGGTTGATACGGCCGCCCAGGTTAAAGGCAAAGCCGCTGTAGTCCCAGAAGACTGTGCCGAAGGCCAGCTCGGTGAAAACGCTGCAGATATATTCGTATGCGCCGCCCAGCAGTGTACCGGCCAGGAAGATGTAACGGTCGTTTTTACCGCGGTAACGGTACAGGAACAGGGTCAGGAGGGAGCAGCCCAGCCCCCAGACGATGCTGAAGGGGCCGTAGACCACGCTGCTGCGGCTCATGAGTCGGCCTGTTGTAATCAGACAAAATACGGTCTCCGTAATATCCCCGAGAAAAGCGCCGATAAAAAACAGAGCGACCAGCTTGTAAAAGCTGCAGCCCTCCGCAAAGACGGGGCTGTTTTTCTGCGTTTTTCTTTTTTCTGCGCCGTTTTTCAGATTCTCCCGGGTGATGGCGGGAAAGGATTTGGTCATCCTCTTCTGGACGCTTCTGGTCAGTCGGTTCTCCAGAAGCTTTGAGGTATGCTGCAGCTCGTCGGAGAGACTGGCCAGACGCCGGACGCGGATCTGCATTCCCAGAACGCTCATGGCGGAGGAGAGAAAATCCAGCAGGAGGACAGCGGCCAGAATCCAGAAGACGACAGTGACCGCAGGGCGGGGAATCAGGGACAGCAGTCGGCAGAGCGGCGCGTTGGAGAAGAGAATCGTCGCGACGGCAAGCGCGCCCCAGAGCAGGGAATACCGCAGGCAGACGTAGCCGCCGATATTGTATTTGATGTCCGAATAATCCCAGAGCTTTTTGTCGAAGATTTTCTCCATCAGCATACCGACGGAATATTCCAAAACGCTGGCCAAGAGCATCCCGCCCAGAAAAAGGAAGAACAGGTTATTCTTCAGCTCCGGGAGGAACAGGGCGAACAGAACCGCGCCGACCCCGTAGATCGGGCAGAGCGGCGAGCTGATAAACCCGCGGTTTACAAACTGTTTCCGGCGGACGGCGGCGTAGCAGACCTCGATGCACCATCCGGCAAAGGAATAGATCAGGAACAGCCAGAAGAGATCGGCAAAAGAATATAGCATAAAAATCCTTCTTTCTTCAGTGAATTTGGATCATAGAATTTGGATAATAGAATCATCTCTTGGATTCTATTATAAAATTTCCATCCGGAATACCGACTCGGTTAAAATCAGCAGGATACGGTACAGGTCATGATCCCAGGCTGTCTGAAGGCGGGGATCCGTGATCGGCAGGGTCTCCAGAGCCAAAAACGAGGCACCGTGGAAGCGTAAGTCAGCGGCCCCCAGTCGGATCAGGGAATCCGTTATCTCGGGCTTTTCGTAGGTGATAAAGTTCAGGATGACGCTGCCGCAGTCCGTAGTATCCGTCAGCGTGACGCAGTCCCGCTTTTTATCCAGGACTACCTGCCGCTGGTAAAAATGATTTTTTTCCGGCAGAGGATAGGCTCCCGCAATATCCATGGAGATGGAGGCCCGGTCTTCGCGGAGGGAGACCGCGACGTTCTTGGCCCGGTATTCGGAGCCGTCCCGCTGATCCAGCCCCTCGATCGTGGGGAGGTTGTGGTAGCCGGACTGCATGGTCCAGATCTCGTAGCGCTGAGAGGAAAAGGTTTTCCCGGTATAGCTTTCCACGCCGATGTCCGCCAGCAGGGGCAGGCCGTCCCGATAGAGGGTCAGACTGCCGGTATCATTATGGTTATGGTTGTCCGCGTTGTCCCCGGCCTTTACCGCCAGGCAGAAGCTTTTGCTTCTGGCGATAAACAGGCCGATGCTGGAATAGAAAATATCCTCGGGAACCGCAGGCGCAGCGTCATAATCCATGACCTCCTGATAGAAGAAGGCGTTTTGCAGCCGGTAATACAGGCTCAGCTGGTACATTTCCTCCTGATAGATCTCGTCCTGGGCGGCCCGGTAATCCGCCGCCGCAAAGCTCATCAGCTCCGGCTGGCCCGTGCGCTTTCCGAAAAGATATTCCCTGACGCCCGCCCGTCCCGCCGCGGGGGAGCAGTCCGCGAAATTGAAATAGTATCTGCCGTCCACATGTACGTTCGCGATGTACAGGGCGATATTCCGCAGCTTTTCCTCCTGATAGAGAGGGGTAAAGGTGCCTGACGTAATCTGATTCATCAGATCCGTGGCGGTGTCCAGGCAAAGCCCCGCCCGGCGGAAGTACTGCGCGCCCTCGTCGCAGCAGCCGTCCTCCCCGTAATCCTTTAAAAACAGATCGCAGCTTTCGGCGGCTTTCAGCAGTACGGTCTTTCCGAGAGTCTGGTCGCAGCCGTTCATAAAGAGAGCGAGGAGAACATTCTGGGTACACCAGGGGGTCCAGTTGCACATGGGCTCGTCGCCGTTCCCCATCCACCAGAAATGCCTGTGCAGGTAGGGCGCGGCGATGCGTCTTTCCAGCTCTGTGGCGATCCGGGGTACAATAAAGGGGCTGACTTCGTTCAGTTTCCGCTCCAGAAGGTAGCGGATGCAAGCCAGCTGCGCCCCGGTCTCGCAGGCAAAGAGATCCAGCACAGGCCGGGAGACGTCGGGAAGAAGCTCCTGGGGGTCGCCGCGCCGGTAGGAATTGTGGGGCGGCAGCTGCCAGGCGCTCTCCTCGCAGAGGGCGAAGACGCCGTTGACGATATCGTCCAGAAACCGTCCGCTGTTCTCTACGCATTCGGCCATGACCAGGGAATTCAGCCGATATCTTCTCTCAAAATATATTTTTTCAAAATCCACCCGGTTTCCGGTCCTTTTAAAGCTCATAAAATCCGTCGCCAGGATGGGCGGCCAGGGACGGCCCAGACAGGCTTCGCCCTGGGAGATCAGTCTCTTTTTCAGCTCGGCGGGAAGCTCCTCCCAGGCGCTCCGCTCGTCCGCGGCCGGAAAGGGATGAAACTCCCGCAGCTCCCGGTCTTCCGCCAGAAAGGCCTCCGCAGTTTCTTTCCATTTCATTTTTATTTTCATTTTCATAAATCGATACCTCCCGTGTATGTGGGAAATTCTGATAATAGTTCAACTATGCCGTATAAGCCGCTGAAATATGCATTTTCCGAAAAAACGCGCCGATAGCCTGTCTGCAGTGAAATTCGTCTTGTCGGGAGAGAATGCGGGGCCTCCCTTTCGGCGTTGCGTCGGACACGAACCTTGCTTTACTGGTAGTATAACATAATTGTCGAAAAAAGAGAAACCATTCTTCCTTCCTGAGACGGAAAAAATTCACCTGATTTCAGGAAAATTTTGAAAATTTTGAATTTGGTGCAGACAAGAAGGAATTTATAAGGTATAATAACCTTGTTCTCGGCAGGAGACGGCCGAATGGCCATCCATACCGTGATTGCGGAGCAATCATGGTATAATGTTCCTGGCGGTTTAAAAAGGAAGGCGCGGCATAACAGGGGGCGCGCGCACATATTCTTGCATAAGGAGGTGGCAGAGTCGGGTAAACAGGAAAAAAATCCCTATTTTGCCGGAAAAGATCAAAAAAAATAAAAAATATAGCGGATTCCTAAAAAAACCTTTGAAAATATGTCGATGGTTTGGTAGAATAGGGATAAGGCACCAACGAGGAAATAAAGGAGGAGAGCATAGACATGAATGGTGGCAAAAAAAGACTTGGAATTAAAGTTACATTGCTGGCGGTTGGGGCTTTGCCGGCGATCATTATCTCGGTGGTTTTGTTGCTTTTAGCGAACAAGAGCCTCAGAGAGGGAATGGAGGATCAGGCTCTGGACGGTCTCGTAAGACTGGCGCAGGCGGTAAAGGGCGGAACAGAAAACATAGCGGGAGAATACTTGCTGGATGAGAACAATCATCTCTGGAAGGGCGAGCTGGATCTCACTGAGAATTCCCAGAGACTGGACAGCTACGTATCGGGTACGAACGCGCAGGTATCCATCCTGATCGGTTATACGAGAAGGGCGACGACGATCCGCAGGACGGGTTCGAGTGAACGCGCGGTAGGAGAGGAAACGCCCCACGAGGTATGGGAAGCGGTCAGACAGGGCCAGCAGTACCGCTCGGCGGATGTGGAGATTTCGGGAGAGCATTATTACGCGGCTTACCTTCCGCTGGAGAACAGCCAGGGCCAGATCATCGGTATGGCGTTTGCGGGCGTGCCGGAAGAGGAGATCAATTCTTACATTTCAAGCGAGATCATCACCTTCCTGGTGGTTGACGTAGTGCTTTTGCTTGTTGTAATCATCCTGAATATCGTAATTGTAAGCAGCCTGGTAAAGGCGATCGACGCGGCGGAGCATATGGTTCTGCAGCTGGGAGAAGGAAACCTGAACGTAGAGATCAATCCGATTGTCGTCAAGCGCGGCGACGAGATCGGCGATATGGGCAGAGCGGTCGCGAAGATGGCCGAGAAGCTCAAGGAGATTGTGGGCAACTTCAAGCAGTCCTCCGATATGCTGACTGAGGCGGGAAGCTCCCTGGATACCCTGGCGGCGCAGTCCAGCACGGCTACCGACGAGATCAGCCGTGCGGTGGAAGAGATTTCCCACGGCGCAGTATCCCAGGCGGAGGAGATCGAGTCCGCATCCGGACAGATCGCGACGATGGGTACGATTATCGAAGAGATCGTAAACAATGTAAAGAACCTGACCGAGGCGTCGGAGGTTATGAACAGCGCGGGGAACGCGTCTATGGATACCATGCAGAAGCTGAGCACCTCCAACGACCGTACCTCTCAGGCTATTACAAATATCGGCGAGCAGATCCATCTGACCAACGAGTCCATCAAGAAGATCAGCGTCGCTACGGAACTGATTACTTCCATCGCTTCCCAGACGAACCTGTTGTCTCTGAACGCGTCAATCGAGTCCGCGAGAGCGGGAGAAGCCGGAAGAGGCTTTGCGGTGGTTGCGTCCGAGATTCAGAAGCTGGCTGTGCAGTCTAACGACGCAGCGGTTGAAATCCAGCAGATCATCGGCAACCTGGTGACCGAGTCCCAGAAGACCATCAATGAGATGCAGGATGCGGAAGTTCTGATGAAGGAACAGCAGGAGAAGCTTGGAGATACCAAGGAGAAGTTCGAGGAAGTCAGCGAGGGAATCGGAGTATCCAGAGAGCAGACGGAGCAGATTCGTATCAGCGTGGATTCCTGCGACAGCGCAAGAGCTTCCGTTACCGACGTTATTACAAACCTGTCGGCAATTTCCGAAGAGAACGCGGCGGCTGCGGAGCAGACTACTGCATCAATGCAGGAGTTGAACGCAAATATCAATGTGCTGGCGCAAGAAGCTACAACTCTGAAGGATATTTCGGAGCAGTTAAAGAAAGAAATGAGCTTCTTCAAGTTGTAATATTGTTTATGCCTGCCATGCAGGTATGGCGAAGTGTACAGGAAATGTATAGATTGAGAAATGGCCTTCAGGCCATTTCTCAATCGGCATTTTGTACCGAAAAGGGGCTTAAGGTATGAGAATTGAGCGTGTGGATGAAAAAACTGTAAAGTGCTTCCTGACGAATGAGGAGTTGGACGAGTACGAGATTGACTACAAGGATTTTATCATGCGCAGCGAAAGGGCAAGAGAAGTCGTACAGGAAATTATGAAGCAGGCTATCGAGGAGGTCGGTTACAGGCCGCCTAAATTCGCGTTTGACCTGCAGATTATGCTGGTTCCGGATCAGGGTATGGTGCTGACCTTTTCGGAGAAGGATCCGGAGATTAAGGACGGCGAGCAGCTGATGGAATGTCTTAGGGAAATGAGGCGTATGCTCGATAGCGCGAGAGAGGCTGTGGGACGTCCGCCGGCCCTGCCGGGAAGCTTTATGGCGGACGCTCCTGAAAGGCGATCGGAGGAAAGACCGGGGTTTGCGGTATTTTTGTTCTCCGAACTGCGCGAGGTTATGGAGTATGCGGCGGTATTACCGGCGAATCTCAGGGTGGGCAGCGAGCTGTATGAGCTGGATGGCCAGTACTATCTCTACCTGACAAGGGGCCATGCGTCCTATGAGCGTTACAGCCGGGCCTGCATTCAGGCGATGGAGTTCGGCGAGCTGTATACGGCGTTGGAGAGCAGGGTTATGCAGCTGAAGGAGCAGGGAACTTGTCTGATCGGGGAAAAGGCGCTTAAGAAACTGGCGTCGATCAACGGGAAGTGATGAGGCTTACATAGATAGCGGCTTTCCGGGAGAGAATCGTTAAGGCTCTTGTATCCATGGCAGGCAAGAAAGACAGAGAGGTTTAAACGGGCTTATCAGAGCAGGATTCTGTGCATATCCTCAGGTAAAGGAGAGGTAAATATCATAGACTCTCCGGTAATAGGATGCGGGAAGGAGAGACGATAGGAATGTAAGGCTTGTCTCCCGATTACTTCCATATCCGGATTGTACAGGTAGTCGCCAATCAGGGGGTAGCCAAGATATTTCATATAAATCCGTATTTGATGGGTGCGGCCGGTTTCCAAGAAAAGAGAAACCAGGCTGTACCCGTTTTTTTCGGTGATTACCCGATAGTGGGTGACGGCGGACTCTCCCTTTTCGAAATCAACGACACGTTCGATCACGGAGCCAGGCTTGCGCCCCAGCGGCGCAGTGATCGTTCCCGAGGGCGGAATGACGGTTCCTCGGGCGATGGCGAGATATTGGCGTTGGAGCTGCTTGCGGTTTGGCAAGTCTGCCCATTCCTCTTGCGCGGCGGTGCGGAACTGGTTTCTCAGTCCGGCATCATCAGACTTATTCTCCTCCGCAGTGGAGCAGAACCGGCTTTCGCCCGCCCCTGTCATTCCTGACAGGATTCCGGCACTTACAAAGTGCTTGGCGATTATTGTCAGACCGGAGGTATCGCGATCCAGCCGATTGATGCAGCGGAAGACAAAGGGATTTCCCTGTTGGTGAAAATACCAGGCCAGAGCATTTGCGACAGAGTTGTCATAATTGTTCATAGAAGGATGGATTGGCATTCCCGCGGGCTTGTCGATTACCATCAGATCCTCGTCTTCGTAAAGGATACTTAGAGGTAATTCTACCGGCAGTATTTTCTCAGAGGAGACACTTTCCATGATATGAAGCGTTAGCAGATCGCCTTTCTTCAGTCGGGTGGTCAGAAAGGCAGGCTTCTCATTTACCAGAACAAAGTCCGCCTCTTTTTTCAGCCGGATCATGCTCTGGGACGAGAAGCCCTTTGTTTTCAGATATTGTTTTATGGCAAACCCATCGTTTTCTTCTGGAATGGAGTAATTCAATGTGCGTCGCATGTTGTCTCCCTGCCTGAAAAGCCTTTGCCGATTCTGCCGAGGATCTTATACAGGAGCCGGTACAGCTCCGCTGTCTCCTCCGGCTCGAGATTGATGCATTTTCCGAGCTGCATCGGAACGGCGGCTGCCGCTTCCTTCAGCCGCTCTCCCTGCTCCGCAATGCGAAGTATAAGATTCCGTTCGTCCTCCTCAGAGCGTCCCCGGGAGATAAAACCTTTTGCTTCCAGCTTCTTGAGAAGCGGCGTAAGAGTGCCGGAATCCAGATAGAGGAGACGGCCCAGCTCTTTTGATGTAATTTCCCGGTGCTCCCATAAGACCATCATGACAATATACTGCGTATAGGTCAGATCCAGCGGGTCTAAAAAGGGCTTGTATAATTTTACGATCTCCCTGGAACAGGCGTAAAGAGGGAAACACAGCTGGTTTTCCAGTTTCAGGGCGTCGAATGGCGGTTGATTCATTTCCCGACTACCCCTTTGGCAAACGCCGCGGCGTTCTGCAGATCCTCGCTGTTCGGGCGTCCCTTATGCATAGGGCCGAAGGAGCCTCGGCAATGAAAATCTTCAGGATGCATCTCAAGTCCCGCAGCTTCGACAACCTTCTTCATCGGCTTATAGACGGATTTCATCATGGCGGATGTGCCGAAGCATACGATCTTTCCGATCTTATCCTTGTTTGCTGCTACGAATGATTTGATCTCGTCGGAGACGTCGAAAGCGTAGTAGGAGCATCCTAAAAAGAGAAGATCGGCTTCATCGGCGAGCGGAACAGAGACATCCTTCACCTCGACGTCCAGCGCTTTTCCGATGGCATCCGCCAGCTTCTTCGTGTTTCCGGAACGAGTATAGTACCTGATTTGAATATTCATTTTTTCCTCCATTTCTGCGCCGTCTTGTGTGTAACGGGTTTGCGGCAGGCGGCGCGACTACAAATTTGAAGCAATTTAATTTTATAAAATTAATTAAAATATGTCAATACCTTTTGTCAAGAGCATTTCAGCTGGCGTTCCATTCATACCTTGTGTATAACCAGTACGCACCGTTGATGTGAAGAACGATGTTCTCTCCGTATTGATATACCTCGCAGCCGACGACCGGATGATTCGCCTGGAAATTTTCTTTTGGAATGCCATCCGTGTCGCTGCTTTGATTGTTTGTAACATCACTCAAAATCCGCCCAAGATAAACAAACTCGTCCTTCCATTCCGGATAGCTCTGCCCGCTGACGGATTGTTTATAGAGTGTGTCATTCACATAAACCATGGGGGCCGCATCTGCTACGCCATGAGATGCCGTTTCGCCGTCGTTATGCGCAGCGATAAAATGGACGGCAAAGACACATACCAGAGCAAGACAGGCTGCCATAGCGCCCCATTTGAGCCAGCTGGTTTTTTTAATATGTTGGGCGGGGGCCGCTTCTTCAACGTATTTTTCCTCCACCTGGCTCATCGCCTTCAACAAACGTTTTTCTTTCATAAATCATAACCTTCTTTCTCCAATAGTTGCTTCAGATCGTTCCGGGAGCGAAGCAAAGCCATCTTCACCCTGCTCTCGCCGATGGAAAAGTCCTCCGCAATCTCTTTGATGGAACACATATACCAATATCTGCGCATGAAGATTTTTCGCCTGTCTTTTGGAAGCGTGCTTAGAAAGCGATTGAGTATTTCCGCCAGCGTGAGATCATCGGCAGCCTGTCCCACGTTTTCCGAGGCAGGGATGCAGTCCCGCAATTCTTCCAGCGCAAGAGGAACCTGGCCTGAACCGCGCTTTTCTGCGCTGTACT
Source organism: Roseburia sp. (assembly GCA_023662875.1). Lineage (GTDB taxonomy): Bacteria > Bacillota > Clostridia > Lachnospirales > Lachnospiraceae > Acetatifactor. Next base: position 19,431 of record JAMPIG010000018.1, read on the forward strand.
GTTCCCATTTCTTCAAGGACAGGTTGCGGGTAATCGTTCCGAGAAAAACAGACAGCTTATTCGGGCGCTGGGGCGGCATAGCTTTCCAGGCATTGAACATGGTGTCGTTCACACATTCCTCGCTGTCCTCATGGCTGTGGAGGATATGAAAGGCGATGGAATGGCAGTATCTCCCGTACTTGTCTACCGTTTCGGATATGGCAGTTTCAGAGCGCGCCCAGTACAGATCAATGATTTGATTATCCTCCATAGAACCTCCCTTCCCTTGCGGTAGTACTCTTCACATATATAGACCGGAAAACGATGTGATGCGTCACATGTTTTGAAAAAATTAATCCTCAAGAAAGTCCTCGGTTATCTGAGTCCTATTGTATCATGGTTATTGTAAGTGCCCTTTGCGGACATTGTACCAGCTGCATTTGTCAGAAACAAGTTTTTTCTCTTGACAAACCGGCATTGTCTGCACTACAATCACTACATAGTAAAGACTGTGAAGAGGGTTAGTACGGGCTTGGAGACAGCACAGAGAGAGGATGGGGCGTCGCATCGGGCAAAGAGAGGCGGCGCGGCTGAGAGATCCTTATGCAAAGAGTTCGGAACCTGCCTCGGAGTCCCGCGCGAGACTGACGGCGAAAGCAGCCTGTCGGAGGAAGCGCGGCGTAAGCCGGCGTTAACGGGTAATGAGGAGGGCGTGTAAGGCGTCAATCAGGGTGGTATCGCCGGGTTTTCGGTCCCTTATGGGAGCGAAGCCCGGCGTTTTGCGCGAATCAGCAGAGGACGGGCGAAGAGAGAGTCAGGAGGGATGATCATGAGTAAGGAACCGATGATTGAGACAGACAGGTTGATTTTGCGCCCGCTGACGCTGGATGACGCGGAAGCTGTTTTTGGCTGGAACAGCGATGAAAGGGTTACAAAATATATGGCTTATTCCACCTATTCTGATGTCAGTCAGACGGTAGATTGGATAAAGTCTACGCTTACGGATGAAAAGGAGTGGACTTGGGCGTTTGTCCTGAAAGAAGAGAATAAAGTAATTGGAACAGGGAGTATAGGACCCAATGCAGAAAAGAGGGATTATTGGGGGATAGGATATAACCTCCACTACGATTATTGGCACAAGGGATACTGTACGGAAGCGATGAAGGCTATTATAATTTGCGTATAAAAAGCTCGGCGTAAAAAAGATATGTTCAGACCACGCGGTCGATAATCCGCGTTCCGGAAAAGTTATGGAAAAGTGCGGATTGAAATTTGATCATTATGGGGAATTTACAAAGCTTGACGGCACGCAGACATTCCGAGCAAAATTTTACACGATGGAGTTGGAGTAAGATCAGATTTTACACTCCGCATATCGCAGACTTTATCTGCGATATGCACCAATGAAGAGTTCGAAAGGAACTTTCATACTTGTTACCATGCCGCCCGGGGCGGCACAAACAATCCATAGATTCTGTTTTAAAGGAACTCTTTCCCGAAAAGGGAAAATAACAAGAAAGGCAGGGAGATTTGAAATGGAAAAGGATGCACAGAAAACGTCAAAAAAGATGGTGGAGGAAATCACGTCCATGAACGAGGATTTCGCGCAATGGTACACGGACGTGGTAAAGAAGGCGGAATTGATCGATTACACCTCTGTCAAGGGCTGTATGGTGATCAAGCCTGCGGGTTACGCGATCTGGGAGCTGATTCAAAAGCAGCTGGACGAGAGATTCAAGGCGGCGGGGGTGGAGAACGTCTATCTGCCTATGTTTATTCCGGAGTCGCTGCTGCAGAAGGAGAAGGATCATGTGGAGGGCTTTGCGCCGGAGGTGGCCTGGGTGACCCACGGCGGCCTGCAACCCCTGCAGGAGAGGCTTTGCGTGCGTCCTACTTCGGAGACGCTGTTCTGTGATTTTTATAAAAATGACATTCATTCCTACCGGGATCTTCCCAGGGTATACAACCAGTGGTGCTCCGTCGTGCGCTGGGAGAAGGAGACGCGTCCTTTCCTGCGCTCCCGGGAGTTCCTCTGGCAGGAGGGCCACACCGCCCACGCTACGGCGGAGGAGGCCGAGGAGAGAACAATTCAGATGTTAAATCTTTACGCGGACTTCTGCGAGGAGGTGCTGGCAATTCCTGTGATCAAGGGACAGAAGACGGAGAAGGAGAAGTTCGCGGGAGCCGTTTCCACCTATACCATCGAGGCCCTGATGCACGACGGAAAGGCGCTGCAATCCGGCACCAGCCACAATTTCGGGGACGGATTTGCGAAGGCCTTCGGGATTCAGTTCGCGGACAAAGACAATACCCTGAAATATGTGCATCAGACCTCCTGGGGATTGTCTACACGTCTGATCGGCGGTATCATTATGGTACACGGGGACGACGAGGGGTTGGTTCTTCCTCCTAAGATTGCGCCGGTTCAGATCTGTATTGTGCCGATCCAGCAGAAGAAGGAGGGTGTTCTCGGGAAGGCTTATGAGCTTCGGGACAGGCTGCAGTCAGGCTTCCGCGTAAAAGTGGACGATACGGACAAGTCGCCCGGATTTAAGTTTGCTGAGGCGGAGATGCGGGGATATCCGATCCGCGTGGAGATTGGGCCGAAGGATATCGAGGCCGGAAAGTGCGTAATCTGCCGCCGGGATACCAGGGAAAAGATTGAGGTAAGTCTGGAGGAGCTGGAGGCAAAGGCGGGCGAGCTGCTGGAGACGATCCAGAGGGAGATGCTGGAGAGGGCAAGAGCGCACAGGGATTCTCATACCTATATTGCCGCGAATATGGAAGAACTGGAAAAGATTTTTGAGGGTAATTTCGGTTTCGTAAAAGCGATGTGGTGCGGCGAGCAGGAATGCGAGGACAAGATCAAGGAAAAGCTGGCGGTGACCAGCCGCTGTATGCCTTTCGAACAGGAGCATATCGCGGATACCTGCGTCTGCTGCGGAAGGCCCGCGAAGAAGATGGTGTATTGGGGACGGGCCTACTAAATGTGAACCGAATGGTTCCGTGGGATTGGTTCATGCCGCTGTTGGCGGCATGTCCGAAGAGTGAAAGAATATCGGGAGGCGAAAAGCGATGATAAATCAGGTATTTCCGATCCAAATGGAGGGGTCGCTGCCGGAGACGAGGCTGATCACTTATATTCAGGATCATTTTGAGGAGATTGGTATCGATAAAAGGCCGCTGGCGCTGATCTGTCCGGGAGGCGCGTATGCTTATACGTCCGCCCGGGAGGGAGAGGTGCTTGCGATGCAGTTCCTTGCCATGGGATGCCACGCGGCGGTGCTGAAGTATTCCTGCGCCCCGGCGCGGTATCCGACGGCGTTGACGGAGCTGGCGGCAGCCATGCTGCTGATCCGGGAGCATACGGCGGAATGGCATGTGGATCCGGAGGCGGTGATCGTGCTGGGATGCTCCGCGGGAGGGCATCTGGCGGCCAGCCTTGGTACGCTCTGGAAGGAGGCGTTTTTAGGGCAGGCTGTAGGCGCTGCGGGGGAAAACCAGAGGCTTCTGCGCCCGGACGGTATGATTCTCTGTTATCCTGTCATTACCTCCGGGTCCTTTGCCCATAGGGGCTCCTTTGAAAACCTGCTGGGAGAGGAGGCGGGAAAAGAGGAGCATTGGGCGGAGCAGGAGAGTCTTCTGCGCAGGCTTTCGCTGGAGGAGCGTGTTGACCGGGATACGCCGCCTGCCTTTCTCTGGCATACCTTTGAGGACGGTTCGGTTCCCGCCGAGAACTCGCTGCTGTTTGTGAGCGCCCTGCGGCGGGCCGGGGTTCCCGTGGAATTTCATCTTTATCCGAAGGGCGGCCACGGTCTTGGTCTGGCGAATCATCTGACCGCGACGCGCGAGGGCGGCGCATTGCAGCCGGAGTGCACGAGCTGGATTTCCCTGGCGCGAACCTGGATTGAGAGTACCTACCGTTTTCCGTTATGGAACAAATGAAGTATACAGCTAATATTGGAAGCCCTTGAGTCGCCGGTTCAGCGAGGGAGAAAAAAGGCGGAAAGCGGCCTGCCTGGCAAAAAGGGAAGCAGGTGCTGCGGGCGTCGGCGAAAGGAGAAAAATGCGTTTTTCATACTGTCCCCACTGCGGGGAAAAGCTGATCAGCAGAGAGATCGGCGACGAGGGAAAAATTCCTTATTGCGAGAACTGTCATGTCCCCCTGTGGGATATGTTTACCACAAGTATCATTGCCGCCGTCGTGAATGAATGCGGGGAGGTCGCCCTGATTCGGCAAGGTTATGTCTCGACGACAAACTATGTGTGCGTGGCGGGAATCATGAAAATCGGGGAATCGGCGGAAGAAACCGTAATCCGGGAGGTAAAGGAAGAAATCGGGCAGGATGTAGACAAGCTGGAATTTATCGGCAGCTATCCTTATGAGAAAAAGGAGATGCTGATGCTGGGATACAAGGCGACGGTAAAGAAGCGGGATTTCAGGCTGTCGGGAGAAGTAGACTCGGCCGAGTGGGTAAAGTATGAGAAAGCCCTGTCCCTGCTGCGAGAGGGAAGCATCGCCTGGCAGCTGGTCAAAGCGGTAATCGGGCCGCAGGCCGGAAAGAGCAGAATCATCGAAATCCCGAGGTTTTACGGGAGCCTCCCGGGGATGCTGAAGAAATTTGATCGGTATAGCCGTCAGGATCGCTTTCGCGGCAACAGTGCGGGGGAGCTGCGGGAATGGCAGAAGACATCCCGGGAAACCCTGAAGGAGCTGATCGGATGGAACCGGATGGAGGATTGCGAGCTGCTTCCCCGGGTTGAAGAGAGGGTGACGCTGGAGGACGGTATTGTACGGGAAAAGGTAGTGATTCAGGTAGAGCCTGACACCTGGATGCCGATGTATATCCTGATTCCTCCTGAGAAGCCGGGAAATCCTGCGTCCAGGGAAAAGAGAGAGTGCTTTCTGTGTCTTCCCGGTCATCAGGGCGGCGGAAAATATAGTGTGGCGGGCTGTTATGAGATTCCGGCGGTAAAGGAGAAGATCGACTTCTTCCACTATGATTACGGGATGCAGATGGCCCGGAGAGGCTATGTCGCCGTCTGTCCCGACTGCAGGGGCTTCGGGGAGCGCCGGGACGAGGCGCTGCGGAATCAGGAGGATGAGAAGGCTTTTCTGACCAGTACCTGCTTCCATCTCTCCCACATGGCGGAGGCGCTGGGGGAAACCGTGGCCGGGATGTGCGCCTGGGACGCTTCCCGCCTGATCGATTACGTTTATGAGAGGGGAGAGTGGGACACGGAAAGCCTTGGAGTGATGGGCTTTTCCGGAGGAGGGATGCAAACCCTCTGGATTTCGGCGCTGGATGTACGGGTGAAGCGGGCTATCGTCAGCGGGTATTTGTATGGCTACAAGGATTCGCTGTTAATTCTAAACGGAAACTGCAGCTGTAATTATGTTCCTCATCTATGGGAACACTTCGATATGGGAGACATTGCGGCGCTGATCGCCCCCAGGCCGCTGGCTGTGCAGTCCTGTCGCCAGGATCATCTGAACGGCCCGAGAGGACTGGTCAATGTGCAGGAGCAGCTGGAGACAGTCGGCCGGGCTTATGGGCTGATGGGAAGGCCGGAAAATCTTTTCCATGACGTTCGGGAGGGCGGGCACTGTTGGCACGAGGAGATATTGGATGAATTACATCGTATTGGATTTGGAGTGGAACCAGAGTAATACCAGACAGCAGAGCAGGGAAGCCGGACTTCTCTTTGAAATTGTGGAGATCGGCGCGGTAAAGGTAGATGACAGAGGCGTCATGATTGGGGAATTCAGTCGGCTGATCAAGCCGGAGGTTTATCATGAGATGCACCTGATCACCAGCAGGCTGATTCATCTGCAGATGCAGGAGCTGGAGAGAGGGAAGCCCTTTCCTCAGGTAGCGGAAGAATTCTTAAGCTGGTGCGGAACAGGGGAATATCTCTTTTGCACCTGGGGGAATCTGGATCTGACGGAGCTCCAGAGGAACATGGAATATTACAATATGACACCATTGTCGGAAGGGCCGCTGCCTTTTCTGGACGTGCAGAAGCTGTTCAGTATCGCCTACGAGGACGGGAAGCTGCGCAGGGCGTTGGAGTACGCTGTAGACGAGCTGGCGATTGAAAAGGACATCCCTTTTCACAGGGCGTTCAGCGACGCGTATTATACGGCCAAAATTCTGAAGGGAATCCTGGAGAAGCATCCGGAAGTGATGAAGAAGATTTCTTATGATATTTTTCATCCGCCGGTCAGCCGGGAACAGGAGATTCGGGTGCGGTTCGACAATTATGAGAAGTATATTTCCAGGCTCTTTGACAATAAGGCGGAGGTCTTTGGGGATAGGGAGGTAAGCTCCAGCAGGTGCTTTGTATGTCGCCGGAATCTGAGGAAGAAGCTTCGCTGGTTTACGCCGAACGGACGGAATTACTATTGTCTCGCCCACTGTGAAAAGCACGGCTACTTAAAGGGAAAGATTCGGATTCGACGAACCGATGCGGGGAAGCTTTATGTCGTCAAGACGACGAAGCTGATTACGGAGAAAGAAGCGCAGGAGCTTACCGAGCGGAGAACCCGGGCGGCGGAAGCCCGGAAGCGCCATGAGACGCGCTGAAAAACGTCACCGCCGTCTGCGTTTCCGATCCTTTTTCCAGGCGCGTCGGCTGCCGAAGGAGAAGGAATAATTGCGAAGCGGGATGCGTATCAGCAGGAACAGGAGAAGCGCTCCCAGGATTCCGGCGGCTGCCGTCAGAATCCGCACCAGGTTAACATATATGACAGGACTGTCATCTTCTTTCTCCTCGGCGGACAGCATCGGTTCCATTTCCCCGAAGACCGTAGAATCGCTGCCTGCGGTAAAGCTTACCCGTACCGAGCCGATATCCGCCCCATGGTAGGTATAACGGATAAGAGCCACCCAATCCTCGGTTTCCGTGTCGTAGGAGATAGCGGAATCCACATCTTCAAAGGAAGTCGTCCGCGGAAGGACAATATAGTCGTCTTTGCTCAGGGTCAGCAGCTGGCGGGTGCTGCCGAAGATGTCCGTGCCGCCGTAAAACAGATCAATATCACTCATGGTGTACTTTGTCTCGGTTTGGGCGACATTAACCTTCGTAAAATTGCTGAAGCCGTAGTCGAAGAGAGAGATAGTGTCCTCGTACTGCAGGGGATCTTCGTCCCGCATAACGGCGCAGATCAGCTTCATGCCGTCCCTCTCCGCGCAGGAGACCAGGCAGCTTCTGGCGGCCTCTGTGTAGCCGGTCTTACAGCCGACCAGATAGGGATAGGCGTAGGTTCCGCCGGGAATAATCTTCATACTGCTGTTTTCGATTTTAGTTACCGGAATCGTGTCGGAGGCGGGGATCTCCAGGCGACGGGTCAGGCTGATCCGGCAAAGCATTTCGTTGGCGAAGAACGCCCGCCCGATCATGGCGAGGTCATAGGCCGTGGTATAATGATTCTCGTCGGGAAGTCCGTTGGGATTGACAAAGTGCGAATTCAGGCATCCCAGCTCCTCCGCCCTCTCGTTCATCAGATCCGCGAAAACGCTCCAGTCGGTGGTGCCGGTAATATGCTCCGCCACGGCGAAGGAAACCTCGTTGGCCGAGCGGATCAGAATGGCGTTCAGACATTGCTCCATGGTCAGGGTCTGTCCGACGTCCATAGCGATGCCGCTGCTTCCCGGGGGATTGTCGAATACGGCGTCATGGGAGAAGGTCACGACCTCGTCCAGAGAACAGAGCTCGGTCGCCATCAGCGTCGTCAGGAGCTTGGTGGTGCTGGCGGGGTACTCCTTTTTATGGATGTTCTTGGCGTAAAGAATCGTTCCCGTATCCGCCTCCATCAGGATCGCGGCGTCCGCCGAGACGATCGGCCCGACGGGCCAGTTTACGATTTCGTTCGTCTGAACCGGCATTTCCCGCTGCAGCTCCAGACGCTCTTCGTTGGACAGTTCCTCCGCGGACAGGAAGAGGCTGTCGCAGAAAAACAGACAAACGGAACAGAGCAGGGCGACGCCTGCCGGAAATCGACGATGCAATTTATGAGATAAACGCTTTAACATAGGCTAACCTCTTGCGGAGAATCTTTCTGAAGTTAAGTATACACTATTTTCGGAAAAAACCATAGAGGGAAATGTACGCATTGACAAGTTTTACCGGATACGGTACATTAGATAGTGTCTTCTGATTCCGTTTTTCCTGCCGGTAAATACTGACTTTTTGCCTTTTCTGGCACAATAACTGCAAGGAAATACAAACAGCTTTCGAATTTCCCTGCAGATTTTAGAAAGCGGCCGACCAGGAGACCAAATAGACAAGCTGACAGATCAATCACAACCAGCTCATAGGGCGGCAGAGGAAACCGGAGAACCGCTGGATCCGGATGGCGGAGCGAACCCCATGGGACGTGTTTAAAAAAGCAGGAGGGAAATATGAGACTGCGGAATATTACGGGATCCAGAGAGGTGATCGCCGGGAGCGCCTGGGTTGTGCAGGAGGAGCTGCAGCCGGAATGCCCGGGAACCTGGAAGACGATCTTCGGAAACCGGAATCCGATCCGGATCGAGATCGGGATGGGTAAGGGAAAGTTTATCCACGCCATGGCGAAGGCGAATCCGGAGATCAATTATGTCGGCATCGAAAAGTATTCCAGCGTTCTTCTGCGGGCGATTCAGAAGATGGAGCGGGAGGAGCTGCCGAACCTGAAATTTCTGCGCATGGACGCGGAAAATATATTGTCCGTGTTCGCGCCGGGGGAGGTTGACCGGATCTATCTGAATTTCTCCGATCCCTGGCCGAAGGACAGACACGCGAAGCGGAGGCTTCCGTCCCGGGAGTTTTTGGCGCGGTACGACGTAATCCTGAAGCCGGGAGGGCGGGTGGAATTCAAGACCGACAACCGGGAGCTTTTTGATTTTGCGCTGGGGGAGCTGGAACCCGCCGGATGGAAGGCTGAGCTGATTACCTATGATCTGCATGGGGATCCGGCGCTGATGGAAGAAAATGTCATGACGGAATATGAAGAGAAATTCTCCGCGATGGGGAATCCTATCTGTAAGTATGTTATAGGCCGCAAAACCCAGCGACCTATAACCGAAAGTATGTTATAGGCCGCAAAAAGAAAGGAGTAGACTATGGAATACCAACTGAAAACCGAAAATTTTGACGAGGAGGTGCTGCAGGCGTCCGTTCCTGTGCTGGTGGATTTTTACGCGGACTGGTGCGGCCCCTGTAAGATGATGGCTCCGGTGGTGGCGAAGCTGGCGGAGGAGTTCGAGGGTCGTCTTAAGGTGGGGAAATGTAATGTGGACGACAATATGCAGCTGGCGCAGAGATACCGTATTACGAGTATCCCGGCCTTTCTGATCTTTCGGGACGGAGAGGTCGCGGAATCCTTTGTGGGTGCGGTATCGGCCTCGGAACTGAAAAAGAAGCTGGAGCAGGTTTTAATGTAAATTGTTGAGACAGAAGGGTATTGTGTCAACCTCTGATTGTATGTGCGCTGAGGTGCGCAAAAATAAGGTGAAATGAAAAAGGAAATTTTAGTTTATGAGGGAAAAAGAAGCCTGGGGACGCTGGTGGGAGCCGGCCTGTACGCGGCGGGCATCAACCTGTTTGTAGTTCCTTCCGGTCTGTATACCGGCGGCCTGATGGGTATTTGTCAGGTGATCCGTACCCTTCTGGCGGAGCTGTTGCATCTGCATTTTGAGAGCTTCGACATCGCCGGTATTATCTATTATATTGTCAATATCCCGATCTTTATCGTCGCGTTTTCCAGAATGGGCCGGAAATTTTTCGGGAAAACCCTGCTGGCGGTAACGGCGATGACGGTTTTTATGTCGGTGATCCCGACGACGCCGATTGTGAACGACGCCATGGCGGCCTGCGTTGTAGGCGGTATTATCTCCGGCGCGGGAACGGGGATTATCCTTCGGATGGCGGCGTCCGGCGGGGGGATGGACGTGGTCGGCGTACTGCTGACGAAATGGAGAAACGATTTCAGCGTGGGGAAGGTGAGCCTTCTGGTAAATCTGGTGTTGTACGCCGCCTGTTTCTTCCTGTTTGACGTGGAGGTTGTGGTTTATTCCATTATTTACGCCGCAGTTTACTCGGTGGCTATGGATCGGATGCATACGCAGAACATCAACGTAGAGGTCAACGTGATCACCAAGGCGGATACGACGGCGCTGGAAAAAGAGGTGTTTCAGGAGCTGGGCAGGGGAATTACAAAGTGGTCCGCCCTGGGAGCTTATACCTACGACCGCTCCCATGTGCTGTATATTATGCTCTCCAAGTACGAGGTGAACCATTTGAAATCCATCATCCATAAATATGACCCCCACGCCTTTATTGTCGTAAACGAGGGGGTCAGTGTAGACGGGAATTATTTAAAGAAGCTGGGCTAATAGCGCTTCTTCGCGGTCTGGATCGGTTCGCTGGTCAAATCCACGCCGAGGCGCTTGTAGATCTTGATATCCACCTCGGAGAGCATGACGGAGGTATGTACCTGGCAGCCCTTCAGCTTCGGCAGCTGCTCCAGGGCGCGCCGGGCCTTTTCGCCGGCCACTGCGGACAGGGAGAGGGCGATCAGAACCTCGTCCGTGTGCAGCCGGGGGTTTTTCCCGCCGAGATAGCGAACCTTTAAGTCCTGGATGGGCTCGATGGCCGCGGGCTTGATCAGGTGCGTATCGTGGTCGATGTCGGCCAGCCGCTTCAGGGCGTTCAGCAGAAGGGCGGCGGAAGCGCCGAGGAAATCGGAGGTTTTGGAGGTAATAATCTCTCCGTCCGGCAGCTCGATCGCGGCGGTGGGAACGCCCAGCCGCTCCGCCCGCTCCTTACAGGCCACGGTGACCTTTCTGTCGTCCGTCGTAATCTTGGCCTGCTTCATCAGCAGCTCGATCTTGTAGACCTCGTTTTGGGAGGCCTCGTCCCGGATAGCCCGGTTTAAGCTGGAATAATAGCGGCGGATAATTTCCATGCGGGAGGCGTCGCAGCAGGCCTCGTCGTCGATGATGCAGTTTCCGGCCATATTGACACCCATGTCAGTCGGCGATTTATAGGGGTTGCTTCCGTAAATTCCCTCGAAAATCGCGTTCAGCACAGGGAAGATCTCGATATCCCGGTTGTAGTTGACTGTGGTTTTCCCGTAGGCCTCCAAGTGAAAGGGATCGATCATATTTACGTCGTTTAAGTCCGCGGTCGCCGCCTCGTAAGCGAGGTTGATCGGGTGCTTCAGGGGGATATTCCAGATCGGGAAGGTCTCGAATTTCGCGTAACCGGCCTTGATTCCCCTTAGATTGTCATGATAAAGCTGAGAAAGGCAGGTAGCCATCTTGCCGCTGCCCGGGCCCGGCGCAGTCACGACCACAAGCGGCCTTGAGGTTTCGATATAGTCATTCTTGCCGTAGCCGTTCTCGCTGACGATCAGCGGTACGTTGGAGGGATAGCCCTCGATAGTATAGTGCAGATATACCCGGATATTCTGCTTCTCCAGCTTTGCCTTGAACTGGTCGGCGCTGTGCTGTCCGGAGTAATGGGTGATAACGACGCTGCCGACATAAAGGCCTTTCTGCTGGAATTCCTCCCGCAGACGCAGCACGTCTACGTCGTAGGTGATCCCCAGGTCGCTGCGGATCTTGTTCTTCTCGATGTCCGCGGCGCTGATTACGATTACGATCTCGGCGCAGTCGGAAAGCTGCATCAGCATACGGAGCTTGGAGTCCGGCGCGAATCCGGGCAGGACGCGGGAGGCGTGATAATCGTCGAAGAGCTTTCCGCCGAATTCCAGATAGAGCTTGTCCCCAAACTGGCCGATCCGCTCCTTAATATGTTCAGACTGCATTTTCAGATACTTTTCATTGTCAAAACCGTTTCTCATACATATCCCCCTGCGTACTCTGTTTCATCAGGAACCTGCGATGCATGGCTGTCGTTCACCGCTCGCTTTACCATGATTGCGTTGCAATCACGGCATGAATGGCCATCCGGCCGTTTCCTGCCTCGAATAAGGTCATTTTACCATGATTGCGTTGCAATCACGGTATGGATGGTCCTCCGGCCGTTTTCTGCCTCGAATAAGGTTATTCTACCATAAATATGCGGATGTTGGAATACGGAAAGTTTAGAAATCTTTAAGAGAGAACACGTTTTTTTCACATTTAAACTATTGATTTATCAACCGGCAATCTCTATAATGAAAAAGGATTGTCAGCGGGACTTTGCGGCAACGCCGGGATTTTCGATAAAGAGAAAAAGCATATGCGATAGCGGCTACGATGAAAAGAATGGAGAGATTATGAGCAATCGTCCTGATCAATATAACGACGGCGGGCAAGGCGGAAACCGGGGTAACGTGCCCGGCGGAGACAACAACAAGCGCGGAGGGAACGAGCCCCCGCGCCGCCCGAATATTATTATGATGATCCTGTCGATCATTTCGATTATTTCCTGCATCTTTGCGGTGTATTACCTCTTCAATCTGGATAACCTGAACCAGCAGAGCGTAGAAGTCCCTTATACGCAGTTCCTTCAGTATATTGAAGAAGGAAAGATCGACAAGGTTGAGGTACAGGCCAACAGGGAGCTGCAGGATGTTTCGGTAAAGTTTACGCTGAAGAGTGAGGAGAGCCAGGAGGAGGCGGAGAACCGCAGACCGGTAATGCTCCCCGGGCTTGGCTTTTATAGTATACAGCAGCCGGAGACGGAATACTATTCGGTTATCATGGAGGACACCGGCACGCTGACGGCCCGTCTGGAGGCCCATGGCATCGAGGCGGAACGCACGCTTCCCAACAGCTTGAGCCTGCTGGAAATCTTCTTAAGTCTGCTGCCTGTGCTGGTTATGATCGTCCTGTTCAGTATCATGTTCCGCATGATGAGCAGCAACGGCGGGCCTATGGGTGCCGGGAAAAATAATGCCAAGGTTTATGTGCAGAAGGAGACGGGAGTAACCTTTAAGGATGTAGCCGGGGAGGACGAGGCGAAGGAATCCCTGGTCGAGGTCGTAGACTTCCTGCATAATCCAGGGAAGTACTCCAAGATTGGCGCGAAGCTTCCGAAGGGCGCGTTGCTGGTGGGCCCTCCCGGAACCGGAAAGACGCTGCTGGCGAAGGCGGTGGCAGGAGAAGCGCATGTGCCCTTCTTCTCCCTGACAGGCTCCGACTTTATCGAGCTGTATGTCGGCGTGGGTGCCAGCCGTGTGCGGGATCTGTTTAAGGAGGCCAATAAGAACGCCCCCTGTATTATTTTTATCGATGAGATCGACGCGATCGGGCGCAGCCGCGATTCGACTTACGGCGGCGGAGGCGAGGAGAGGGAGCAGACGCTGAACCAGCTGCTGTCGGAGATGGACGGCTTTGATACCTCGAAGGGAATTTTGATTCTGGGAGCGACCAACCGTCCGGAGATCCTGGATAAGGCGCTTTTACGCCCGGGCCGGTTCGACAGACGGATTATCGTAGATAAGCCGGATCTGAAGGGACGTGTGGAGATCCTGAAGGTTCACGCAAAGGACGTCAGGATGGACGAGACGGTAGATCTGGACGCTATCGCCCTGGCAACCAGCGGCGCGGTGGGCTCCGATCTCGCTAATATGATCAACGAGGCGGCGATCAGCGCTGTCAAGGAAGGCAGGGAGTATGTCTGCCAGCAGGATCTGTTTAACGCGGTGGAGGTCGTCCTGGTCGGTAAGGAAAAGAAAGACCGCATCATGAGCAAGGAGGAGAGAAAGATCGTCTCCTACCATGAGGTGGGACACGCGCTGATCAGCGCCATGCAGAAGAACTCCGAGCCCGTACAGAAGATTACTATCGTCCCCCGAACCATGGGAGCGCTGGGCTATGTTATGCATGTTCCGGAGGAGGAGAAATACCTGAATACCGAGGCGGAGCTGCGGGATATGCTGGTCGGCCTGGTAGGGGGCCGGGCGGCGGAGGAGATCGTCTTTGACACCGTTACCACCGGCGCAGCCAACGATATCGAACGGGCGACGGCGATTGCCCGGAATATGGTGACGCGCTTCGGCATGAGCAAGAGGTTTGGCCTCGCCGGATTTGCCACAGTGGAGAGCCAGTATCTGGAGGGAAGGATGACGCTGAACTGCAGCGACGAGACGGCGGCCAGGATCGATGAGGAGGTTGTGGAAATCCTGCGGGAAAGCTACGAGAAGGCTCTTTCCATGCTGCGTGATAACCACGACGTGATGGATAAGCTGGCGGAATTCCTGATCGAGAAGGAGACCATAACCGGCAAGGAGTTCATGGAAATCTACCGCAAGGTAAAGGGAATCCCGAAGCCGGAGAAGAAGACGGAGGGTTCAGAGACGGAAGGGCAGAAGACAGAAAACGCGGAAGGGCAGAAGACAGAAGCTTCGGAAGCGGAAGGCCGGGAGACGGAAGCGGCGGGAAGCGCGGAAGCAGAAAGCCGGGAAGCGGAAGCCGGAACGGAGAATCGGAGCTCTGTAACGGGAGAAAACCCGGGGACAGAGAGCCGAAAGGCGGAAGCGGAAGAAGATTCGGAAGCGGAAAAGCAGCAGCCCGCGAGGCTGACAGAGGCCGGAACGGATAGCGAAGCTGAGGAAAAGGCCCGGGCGGAAGAGCAGACGCAGGATGCCCAGGAAGCGCCTGCCCAGGAGGATAACCGTCCAAGGGGTCGGTTTTCTAACGGGAGGATATAAAATTTGGAAGGAGTGCGTATTTTAATATTTGAAGCAAGTGATGTGCCTACTGGCAGAAGGCAGGAGCAGGAAGAATGAAATTTGAGTGGGATGAGGATAAAAATTCCATAAATAAAGAGAAGCATAAGATTTCATTTGAGACAGCGGTTCATATCTTTGATGATCCTTATTATATTGAAATGTTTGATTTTGAACACAGTACTGTTGAAGACAGATATATAGCGATAGGAAGAGTCGGAGATGTATTGTTTGTGGTATTTACAGAAAGAAAAGAAGCTGTCAGATTGATTTCGGCCAGACTTGCAACGAATGCAGAAAAGGAGCTTTATTATGATCAGGACATTCAATATTGAAAACGGACAGAAGCCTACGGAGGAACAGCTTAGGGAAATAGAAGAAGCCCAAAAATACCCTATTGTTTTTGATGAAGACTGTCAGGAATTGTCTCCTGCGATGATGAAGGCGTTCAGAAGTGCGGTAGTGCAGAGAAACCGTAAGAAAAAGGCGTAAAACATGATGTAAGAGATAAATACGGCAGGGTTCGATAGGGTTTATGCTATTGATGAAAAGCGAAGGGGCTGAAAAGTAAGTTCAGCCCCTTTGCTGTCCTGCTTACGCAGCTTTGGAATAATCGATAACCGAGATTTCCTGCATAAGCTGTTTTGCCATATTCACAAGAGCTTCAAGCTGCTTTGCGACGCCATTGGAATAATATTTTTCACCGCACTGCTCACATTCTTCGCAGGGTACGTTTTTGATAATAATGATACAGTTTTTATAGTTTACTACATGGGTGGTCAAAGCTGGCATTGTGGTTTCACATTTACAATACATACACATAATTATTTCTCCTTCCTGGTTTTTAAATCCGCTTCAAATTTATCTGTGCTTGGATAATAAGCAGTTACAAAAAATATAGTATTCCCATCTGAACCGATAACAATATGCATTATTTTACTCTCTTTAGTATATCCGAAAATAAGGCAGCTGGGATGAGGAAAATCATCGGGATAATCTTCTATGACTTCTCCCGTTTCCAGGCAGGATTCTACATCGTTTATGCTTATATCCCGTTCCTGCATTCGCTCGAGACAGTGCTTTGCCCATTTTATATTCGATTCGGATGCATGATACAGGGATTGAAGCAGTTTTATATCATATTAATAATTTTCCTCGTCTGCTTTTTATATAGTATACACCATTTTTTATAAAAGGGAACGGTTAATTATCCCCGTGCATATTGAAATGCCCGGACAACATAATCGGCGGAACCGACCCCGTTTTTCGTATCAAACAAAGTTTTCAGATAATCGTTGGAGTATGTTTCCGTGATGATTTTGCAATAGTTCTCTTGATCTCCCGGTATTTCAGACGGAGCATTCTTATAAGCAAAGCGAATTATCTCTTTGACAATATTTTGTACTTCATCCGCGGAGACGTCTTTGTCTTTCTTCGACGCCAGCTCTTGAAACAAGTCCTTCTGTTTCAGCTCCTCCGGGATTTGGGACATTTGCTTTTCCATGATTTCCGAAAAATGCTCCATATTGTATTTCATGGATTCCGTAAAGCTTTCAACGCAGGCGACGCCGTTCAGCACAAGGCTTACCAATTTCTTCGCCCGCGCCGCTATTGACAAAGCTTCTTTTTTGGGCGTAAACTGACAGAGTAAGGTCAGGTGCCATTTTCGGCAGACTCCCCTGGGCGATGGAGCCGGGATACAAGTCCGCCCAGGATTCCAACAGGCAGGAGACAAATATAGCATGTTTCAGTTTGAAGAGGAATTAAAAAAGCTTCCGAAGGAGCCGGGAGTCTATATCATGAGAGATGACAAGGATGTCATTTTATATGTGGGCAAGGCGGTGAACCTGCATAACCGGGTGCGCTCTTATTTCCGGGAAAACATCGGGAGAGGCCCGGCGATTGACAAGATGGTGACACTGATCGCCCGGTTTGAATATATTGTCACGGACTCCGAGCTGGAAGCCCTTGTCCTGGAGAATAACCTGATCAAGGAGTATTCGCCGAAGTACAATACGCTGTTGAAGGACGATAAGACCTACCCTTATATTAAAGTAACGCTGGGGGAAGACTATCCAAGGATCCTCTTTTCCCGGAGCATGAAGAAGGATAAATCCAAGTATTTCGGGCCTTATACCAGCGCGGCGGCGGTAAAGGATACGATCGAGCTGCTGAATAAGCTGTATTGCCTGCGGACCTGTAACCGGTCGCTGCCCCGGGATATCGGCCTGGAGCGGCCCTGCCTGAATTATCATATCAGGCAGTGCCTGGCACCCTGCCAGGGCTATATTGACAAAACGCAGTATCGGCAGCGGGTGGATCAGGCGCTGGATTTCCTGAACGGTAATTACAACGGAATCCTGAAGGAGCTGGAGGGAAAGATGAAGGCGGCTGCGGCGGAGCTGGACTTTGAGACGGCGGCGGGCTTCCGGGATTTGTATAACAGCGTAAAGCAGGTGGCGCAGAAGCAGAAGATTACGGACAGTGCGGGGGAGGACAAGGATGTTATCGCACTGTACCGGGATGAGACGGAAGCGGTGGTTCAGGTCTTCTTTGTCCGGGACGGCAAGCTGATCGGCAGGGAGCATTATTACATGACACATGTGTCAGAAGACGACAAGGCCGGTATTTTGGAGAATTTTGTAAAGCAGTTTTACGCGGGCACGCCCTTTATCCCCCGGGAGCTGATGTTGCAGTATGAGATCGGGGATCGGGAGCTGATTGAGAAATGGCTGTCGGAGAGAAAAGGAGGAAGGGTGTACCTCCGCGTACCTAAAATCGGGGCTAAGGAAAAGCTGGTGGAGCTGGCGGCCCAGAACGCGAGACATATTCTGGAGCAGGATCGGGAGCGTCTGAAGCGGGAGGAGGGCCGCACGATCGGTGCGGTCAAGGAGATCGCCGGGCTTCTGGGGCTGGAACGAATCGAGCGGATGGAGGCCTTCGATATCTCCAACATCAACGGGTTTGAAAACGTAGGCTCCATGATCGTGTTTGAGAAGGGGAAGCCGAAACCCAGCGATTACCGGAAGTTTCGGATCCGGACGGTATCCGGCCCGGATGATTACGCCTGTATGCGGGAGGTGCTGACCAGGCGCTTTACCCACGGGATAGAGGAGCGGGAGGAGATGGAGGAGAAACAGCTGGATCGGGAGTACGGCAGCTTTACCCGCTTCCCGGACTTGCTGATGATGGACGGCGGCAGGGGCCAGGTCAATATCGCGCTTTCCGTGCTGACGGAGCTTAAAATCAATATTCCGGTCTGCGGGATGGTAAAGGACGACAATCACCGTACCCGGGGTCTGTATTTCAATAATGTGGAGCTGCCTATCAATACGCATTCCGAGGGCTTTAAGCTGATTACGAGGGTACAGGACGAGGCGCACCGTTTCGCAATCGAGTACCATCGCTCCCTGCGGAGTAAGGCGCAGGTGAAGTCTGTATTGGACGACATTCCCGGCGTGGGGCCGACCCGGAGAAAGGCACTGATGCGGCATTTTAAATCCATCGAGGAAATAAAGAGCGCGTCCGTGGAGGAGTTGGCGGAGATCCCCGAGCTGAACAGGCGGGCCGCGGAGGAGATCCGGGAGTTTTTTCGAAAAAAGGAGCAGGAAACTTCCCATAATTTCGAGGATGTGGTACAATGATTTTGCATTCGCAGAATCCGAGCCAGCTGCGCTGACTTGCCATCGCTACGCGATGCATTGTACTTGGCAATCCATGGCTTGAAAATCAAATGTCCCTTCGGGACGCTTGATTTTCTGCGCACATGGTAAAATAATTCATAAACCGGTTCTAAGAAAACAGGCAGGAAGGACTGCGGAAATGAGGGGAGTATGGAATATGTTGCACTGACTCGTCTGATCGAGAAGATGAAGCTGACAAATCTGACGCCGGAGATCGAGGTGAAGGGAATCAAGATCAGGCAGCCTGATATCAATCGTCCCGCGCTTCAGATGGCGGGCTATCTGAAGCATTTCGAGGCGACCCGCCTTCAGGTAGTGGGCTTTGTGGAATCCAGCTATTTTGAGGATCTTCCGGAGGAAAGGAAGCGGGAGGTCTGCGAGGAGCTGATGAACTATGACGTTCCGGCCTTTGTGTTCTGTCGGGAGCTGGTTCCGGATCCCATCTTTCTGGAGGCGGCGCTGGAGCACCGTATCCCGATCCTCTCGACGAAGAAGACGACTTCGTCCTTTATGGCGGAGGCGATTCGCTGGCTGAACGTCAAGCTGGCTCCCTGTATCTCGGTACATGGCGTGCTGGTGGACGTTTACGGCGAGGGCGTCCTGATTACCGGAGAGAGCGGTATCGGAAAGTCCGAGGCGGCGTTGGAGCTTGTCAAGAGAGGCCATCGTCTGGTGACGGACGACGTTGTAGAGCTGCGGAAAGTGAGCGACGATACCCTGATCGGTTCCGCGCCTGAAGTGACAAAGCATCTGATCGAGCTGCGCGGTATCGGAATTGTGGATATCAAGGCGCTGTTCGGTGCCTCCTCCGTAAAGGATACCCAATCCATTGATCTGGTGATCAGGCTGGAGGAGTGGGACAAGGACAGGGAGTATGACAGGCTGGGACTGGAGGAAACCTATACCGAATATCTCGGCAATAAGATCGTGTGCCACAATATCCCGATTCGGCCGGGGCGGAATATTGCGATTATCTGCGAATCCGCCGCGGTAAACCATCGCCAGAAGAAAATGGGCTATAACGCCGCCCAGGAGCTCTACACCCGGGTGCAGAATTCCCTGACAAGGAAGCGCGACGAAGACGAAGACTGAGGATGCGGCAGGGGATAAAAAGCGCTGCCTGCCGAAAAAGCGGTAACCGGGACAGGCGGGTGAGCGCAGGAGGATACGGACACGCGAGGCAGCGCGGAAGGAAGCCGGAAACAATTTGAAAAAGAGAAGGGGAAACAGGATATGAGTCAGTATGCATTTGGAGTAGACGTAGGAGGAACCACGGTAAAGATCGGGCTTTTCGACCGGGAGGGAGAGCTGCTGGAGAAGTGGGAGATTCCGACCCGCATTGAAAATAAGGGCGAGAGGATCCTGCCGGATGCGGCGGAGAGCCTGCTGGAGAAAATGAAGGAGCGCGGGATCAGGGAAGAAGATCTGATCGGAATCGGGGTGGATGTGCCCGGAACGGTGGATGACGAGGGAACCCTGACGGGTGGCGCCGCCAATATCAGCGGTTGGGAGAATGTCAGTATTCCGGAGGTGATTCAGGCATATATTAAAGTGCCGGTGAAGGCGGCGAACGACGCTAACGCGGCGGCCTTCGGAGAGATGTGGAAGGGCGGCGGAAGAGGCCATGAAAACGTGGTGGCGGTTACCCTGGGAACCGGCGTGGGCGGCGGAATTATCGTAAACGGCAGCATCCTTACCGGAGCCAACGGTTCCGGCGGCGAGATCGGCCATATCCATATTCAGGACGGAGAGGAAGAAGCCTGCGGCTGCGGAAAGAGGGGCTGTCTGGAGCAGTATACCTCGGCGACCGGGATTGTGCGGCTGGCAAGAAGACGTCTGGCGAAGGACGAAGCGCCCAGCGTGCTGCGGGAAGGAACGGAGCCGCTGTCCGCAAAGAGCGTTTTTGACGCGGTAAAGGCGGGCGACCCGGTGGCGATTGAGATCGCGGAGCAGTTCGGCGAATATCTGGGCAAGGGTCTGGCCGCGGTGGCTTGTACGGTGAACCCGGAAGCATTTGTAATCGGAGGAGGCGTTTCCAAGGCGGGAGAAATTCTGCTGGATTTTGTGAGAGAGCCCTTCCGGAAGTACGTTTTCCCGATGTGCAGCAATGTGGAATTTGTTCTGGCGAAGCTGGGGAACGACGCGGGGATCGTCGGAGCCGCGGGGATGATACTGCGATAAGGGCCGTGCCGGCGGCGGGGAAACCGGCAGAAAGGCATGGTATAAAAATAATCTATGATCAGTGAAGCTGTACTCCAGGCGCTAAAGAAATTTGTACCGGAAGAGAACATTTCCCTGCGGGAGCCCATGGCGGCACATACGACCTTTCGGGTCGGCGGCCCGGCGGACTGCTTCCTGCAGCTGGAAAATACGGATCAGCTTATTCATGTACAAAAGTATCTGAGACTGGTGGGGGTTCCCTTTTATATCCTGGGAAACGGCAGTAATATTTTAGTTGGCGATATGGGATATTCGGGTGTAATCCTTCAGATCGGACAGCGGATGAGCGGGATCGAGACGGAGGGCTGCCGAATCCGGGCGCAGGCGGGAGCTGCTCTGGCCCAGGTAGCCAGAACGGCTATGGAGCAGGGGCTGACAGGGCTGGAATTCGCCTCCGGTATTCCGGGGACCGTAGGAGGCGGAATTGTGATGAACGCCGGGGCCTACGGCGGAGAGCTGAGCGATGTGACGGAGCGGGTGACCGTGGTCAACCGGGATGATGAGGTTATGGAGCTTGACAATGAGACGATGGAATTCGGCTATCGTACCAGCGTAGTCAGGGCCAACGCACTGACGGTGACGGAGGCGGTGTTTCGGCTGAAGGCGGGGAGCCGGGAGCAGATCCGGGAGAAGATGGAGGAGCTTGCCGCCAGAAGGCGGGAAAAGCAGCCCCTGGAATTCCCCAGCGCAGGAAGCACCTTTAAGCGGCCGACAGGGTATTTCGCCGGGAAGCTGATTATGGACGCAGGCCTGCGGGGGTATCAGTCGGGAGGCGCGCGGGTCTCCGATAAGCATTGCGGTTTTGTCGTCAATACGGGGAACGCCACTGCTCAGGATGTTGCGGATGTAATCCACGAGGTTCAGGATCGCGTCAAAGAAAAGTTTCATGTAGAGCTGGAGCCGGAGATACAATTTTTGGGGGTATAGGGATGAGATTTGTCATTGTGACGGGGATGAGCGGAGGCGGCAAGAGCACGGCGCTGAAGATGCTGGAGGACGCGGGCTTTTACTGCGTGGATAATCTTCCCGTCTCCCTGATCGAAAAATTTGTGGAGCTGATCTCCCTGCCAAACAGCGAGGTCAGCAAGGTAGTATTGGGTCTGGACGTGCGGTCGGATCAGTCCTTTCAGGACGCCACAAGGGTTCTGGAGCAGATGAAGAATAAGGGCTTTCAATTCGAAATTCTGTTTATGGACGCCAACGAGGAGGTTCTGATCAAGAGGTATAAGGAGACCAGAAGGGTTCATCCTCTGGCTCTGGAGGGACGGGTAGAGGACGGCGTCCGGAAGGAGAGGGAAGTTCTGGAAAAGATACGCCGGAGCGCCGATTATGTGATCGATACCTCGAATCTTCTGACGCGGGAGCTGAAGGAAGAGTTGGATCGTATTTTTGTGGCGAATGAGGAATATAATAGTCTTATGATTACGGTGATGTCCTTCGGCTTTAAGTACGGGATTCCTTCCGACGCGGATCTGGTCTTCGACGTGAGATTCCTGCCGAATCCTTTTTACATCGACGAGCTGAAGGAGAAGACGGGGAAGGACAGGGAGGTACAGGACTTTGTCATGAAGCACGAGGAGTCCGGAATTTTTATGGACAAGCTGACCGATATGATAAGGTTTTTGATTCCCAATTACGTCAAGGAGGGTAAGTACCGCCTTGTGATCGCCATTGGCTGTACCGGCGGCAAGCACAGGAGCGTTACCCTGGCGGGCGAACTGTACCGGAGGATGAAGGACAAGGGGAATTACGGGATAAAGCTCTATCACAGGGATGTGGAGAACAGAGGGTATTAGGTTGAAAATCAGGCTGCGGAAAGACATGATGTATGCCAGCTCAGGGATGATGAAAGCAGGCTATATCGGAAATAGCTGCGGCGTGACGGATAATTGTCTGTGTCGCAGCATAACGTTGTTAATCAGGGTATAAAAAATGTCATTTTCAAGCGAAGTAAAGGACGAGCTGGCGAAGCGCATCAGTCCGGCAAGACATTGCCAGATCGCCGAGCTGGCGGCGATTATGAATTTCTGCGGACAGTACGGAAGGGACGAAAACGGGGGATATCTCATCGGATTTCAGACGGAAAATGAGACTGTTGTCAGAAAAGGCTTTACATTATTGAAAAAAACATATAATATAGATAAGGGCTCGGTTCTGAGCGAGGAGGAGATCTTCGGACTTCTGCAGAAGCTGGGAAACCTGGAAGAGCCCGTGAGCAGGCTGCTGATTAAGAACGCCTGCTGTAAGAGAGCTTTCCTGCGGGGCGCTTTTCTGAGCGTAGGCTCCATGAGCGATCCGGCCAAGGGCTATCACCTGGAGTTCGCCTGTACCGACCGGCGTAAGGCGGAGCAGCTGCGGGAGGTTATGGAAGCTTTCGATATTGAGTCAAAAATCATACTTCGCAAAAAGTATCATGTGGTTTATCTGAAGGAGGGCGCGGGGATTGTGGATATCCTGAATGTGTTCGAAGCGCCGGTATCCCTGATGAATCTGGAAAACCTCCGGATCCTGAAGGAGATGAGAAACTCTGTAAACAGAAGGGTGAACTGCGAGACTGCCAATATTGCGAAAACCGTGAACGCGGCTGCCCGGCAGGTAGAGGATATCGAGCTGCTGAGGGCGCGCGGCGGATTTCAGAATCTTCCTGAGGCTTTACGGGAAATGGCTGAGATCCGGTTGGAGAATCCCGATGCGCCGTTAAAGGAGCTGGGAGAACTATTCAATCCCCCGATCGGAAAGTCAGGGGTCAATCATAGATTGCGCAGGCTGAGCCAGCTTGCGGAGGAAATAAGGGAAAAAGAAGCGTTCTGAAAAGAGGAGGATTATTATGACAAAAAGGAACATTCAGATCAGCCTGGAGAGCGGTCTGGAGGCGCGGCCGGTAGCCCTGCTGGTACAGGAGGCAAGTAAGTATGAGAGCAGAATTTATATCCAGTCGGGCGAGAAGAGAGTAAACGCCAAGAGCATCATGGGGATGATGAGCCTTGGACTTGACAACGGAGAAGAGCTCGAGGTTTCCGCCGACGGAACCGACGAGATTTCTGCAGTTGAGGGGATTGAGCATTTTCTGGGCGGAAAGGGAGCCTGAACAACAGAATTTATGCTTTGTGAGAATCCTGTTATCGTGAATAAAGAAGACAATTTCAGATGTGGGGGCAGAATCGACGCATAGGGTGATTCTGCCCTTTGTGCAGGCGTTCTTCCGGACTTGCTAAATCTCCAATGACCGACCAGTTTGTTCTCGAAAGGCCAAGTGATTGGCAGGCATAAAGAGGAGTTTACGCACCCTCTTAGAAAGCGCGCAAAGGAGTGTAGATATGGGAAAAAGACTGCTCTTTATATATAATCCGAAGGCGGGGAAGGCCCAGATCCGGACGAAGCTCTCGGATATCCTGACCGTTTTCTCGGCGGCGGGGTACGAGCTGACCGTCTTTCCAACCAGCGCGCATGACGACGCCAGACGGGCCGCAGCGGAGCGGCGGCCGGACTACGACCTGGTCGTCTGCAGCGGCGGCGACGGCACGTTGGACGAGGTCGTCACAGGCATGATACAGAGCGGGTTCCGGACGCCCATCGGCTATATCCCCGCAGGCAGCACAAACGATTTCGCGGGCAGCCTTGTCCTGCCGAAAAATATGATAAAGGCGGCGGAAACCGTGGTGAACGGACGAAATTTCCCCTGCGATATCGGTTCCTTTAACGACGATGTATTCGTTTACATCGCGGCCTTCGGCCTGTTTACGGATGTGTCCTACGAGACAGACCAGGATATTAAAAATGTGCTGGGACATATGGCCTATCTGCTGGAGGGCGTAAAGCGGCTGTCGGCGGTTCGGTATTTTCCCATGAAGGTTACCTGCGGGGAGCGGGTGATCGAGGGAGACTTCCTGTTTGGAATGATAACCAATTCCGTTTCCGTGGGGGGTTTTAAAAATATTACGGGGAAGAATGTAAAGCTGGACGACGGCGTCTTTGAGGTAACGTTGATTAAGAAGCCGGAAAACCCGACGGAGCTGAATAATATTATGCTTTCCCTGCTGAACCGGGATATTGACGCGGACGGGATGTACTGCTTCCGCGCGGAGGAGATTACCTTTGAGTCTCAGGAGCCGGTGGCCTGGACTCTGGACGGGGAGAACGGCGGCAGCCATGAAAGAGTTGTGATCCGGAATCTTTGCAGGGAGATTGAGATAAAGGTAAGGCAGGAATAGAAGTTTCTTCTTCCCTTTTGGAGAGATTTGTGATATATTGTACCTGACACTGATCGCTTCTTTCGCGGCGGAAGCCCCGGGGAAGCGGTTAAGAGATAGAAAAAAGCAAACGGAGGTAATGTAACATGTTAGTTTCTGCAACAGAAATGCTGAAAAAAGCAAAAGCAGGCCATTACGCGGTAGGCCAGTTCAACATCAACAACCTGGAGTGGACGAAGGCGATCCTTCTGACCGCGAAGGAGAACCGCTCTCCCGTGATCCTGGGCGTATCCGAGGGCGCAGGCAAGTACATGGGCGGATATGACGTAGTGGTAGGTATGGTAAACGGTATGCTGAAGGATCTGGATATCGACGTTCCGGTTGCGCTGCATCTGGATCACGGAACCTT
This sequence comes from Roseburia sp., assembly GCA_023662875.1. Lineage (GTDB taxonomy): Bacteria > Bacillota > Clostridia > Lachnospirales > Lachnospiraceae > Acetatifactor. The sequence continues at coordinate 44,577 of JAMPIG010000018.1, forward strand.
TGAGGGATGCTATAAGTGCATCGAGGCAGGCTTCTCCTCCATCATGTTCGACGGCTCCCATTATCCCATCGCTGAGAATATCGAGAAGACCACAGAGCTGGTAAAGGCGGCTCACGGCAAGGGAATCTCCATCGAGGCGGAGGTTGGCGCGATCGGCGGCGAGGAAGACGGCGTTGTCGGCATGGGCGAGTGCGCGGATCCCAACGAGTGCAAGCAGATCGCTGACCTTGGCGTAGACTTCCTGGCAGCAGGCATCGGCAACATTCACGGCAAATATCCCGCGAACTGGAAGGGCCTGAGCTTCGAGACTCTGGACGCGGTACAGCAGAAGACCGGAGACCTGCCCCTGGTTCTCCACGGCGGCACCGGAATCCCGGCGGACATGATTAAGAAGGCAATCACCCTGGGCGTTGCGAAGATCAACGTAAATACGGAGTGCCAGCTGTCCTTCGCGGATGCGACCCGTAAGTACATCGAGGCAGGAAAGGATCTGGAGGGCAAGGGCTTTGATCCCCGTAAGCTTCTGGCACCCGGCGTCGAGGCAATCAAGGCTACCGTAAAGGAGAAGATGGAGCTGTTCGGATCGGTAGGACAGGCTTAAAACGCGGTTGAGTTTTAAGGATTTATGAAGAATTTGGAAGAAAACTTTAATTCAGCGGAAGCAATGGTTAAGGTTCCCTTAACCCGGTTGAAATGAGATTTCCCCTGCTTTATACTGTGAAATATCACAGGAAAGGCAGGGGATTCTTTATGTATCAGGAAAAACAGGATGCCGCCAGGAGATTTAAGAGAGCCCAAATCCTTCTCCTGATCGCGGCGGCAGCGCTGCTGTTTTTCGGGGGATGAGTTCAGTCCGTAAAGTCGATATCGTACCGGGTTCCGTGGGAAAACAGGACGCCGTCCGTCAGACGGATGCGGAGGATGCAGGTATTGACGTCCTCAAAATTGTTGTGGCCGTTGTCGATCCAGGCGGAAAAGGCGCGCTTTAAGCAGACGGCGACCTCCGCGTTCTCCGGTTTTCCGAAATATCCCAGATTTTCGCCTGTGCCGTGGGCGGTGAACCAGTCTCCCGAGACGGCGCAGACGGAATTGGCGGCGATTTGGCGCATCTTGTTGGAAAGGCCGTAGGTAATTACATAAAAACAGCCGTCCTCATAATAAGCGTTGACACTGCGCACATGGGGAATTCCGTTTTCCACCGTGGCCAGAGAGAGGATCGAGTCGTGTCCGAAACGCTCCTCCAGAAGTTTTTTCGTTACATCGGTTAATTTTTCCATAGATATTTTCCTTTCTTCGAGGTGTGATTATGTGCGTGGGCTCATCGTTCCCGTCCCGAGCCACCGCTTTACGGATGGGGTGACTTTAGCGGCGGAACAAAGGGTCTGCCCGTGGTTTAGCGGAGAGAGATTTCCTCCGGATGAACCCGGTAAAGAGCCAGGAAAGCTTCCTGTCCCGGGGGATATTTCTGGCGCAGGTTCGGATACGCGGCCAACGCCAGCTCCAGACTGACCGGACGCTCGTCCCGGCGCGCCGTGCCGCTGATGCGGATCCATTTCCTGCTGACAGGATGGAAGCCTGCCAGTTCAACCAGCTCATTCTGCTCCAGATCGGAGTAGACGCTTTTTCTGCTGTCTGTCACGATAAAGAGATCCGCTCCGTCGCTGTAGATCATGCCGAAGGGCCGCAGCCTGGGCCGGGAACCTGCGCAGGTAGCCAGAAAAAAACAGCCGCATTCCCGCAGAAACGCCACGCAGGCGTCCGCTGTAACGGGCGGTTCCTCCCGCCTGCTTTCGCCGACGGATTCGTTCAGCAGAAAGTCGATGCTGCAGGAGAATAACCGACCGAGCCGAATCAGCTTTTCCGTTTCCGGAAAGGCCAGATCCATTTCCCACCGGGAGACGGACTGCCGGGATACACTTAGAGCTTCCGCCAACTGTTCCTGAGTAAGATTGTTTCTCTTTCGGAGCATGGCTATTTTTTCACCGCTTGTCATTCTGACCTCCCGCCTTGTTTTCTTGGAGAAAGTTTTCCCGCCTGAGATAGCTTGCCGCGTTTTGCAGAATCAGTATAGCTCTTGGATCATGGAATCCGCCTTTAGATCCTATAATAGAAATCACTTCGTAATTTCTATTATCCAAATTCTATCATAGAAATCACTTCGTAATTTCTATTATCCAAATTCTATCATAGAAATCACTTCATAATTTCTATGATCCAAATTCTATGATAGCATCTTTCCCGAGAGAAAAAACCTCCTTCGGAGTGCGAAATGTAACGTTTCGGTTGCTTTTTCAGAGAATGTACTTTTCGATGTACCGGGCCACGCCGTCCTCGTCATTGGTTCCGATAATGTGATCCGCCGCGGTAAGAACCTCGTTGATCGCGTTGGAAACTGCAACGCCTGTGCCGCAGTTTTTGATTGTCTCTATATCGTCATAATCATCGCCGAAATATACCGCTTCATCTGTTCCGACATCGAAGGCTGCCAACATGGTTTGAATTCCCTTCCACTTGGTGGCATCGGAACTCATAATCTGGATTATTTTCCCTTCCGCCACTGTCATATAAGTATCCGGCGTCAGAATCTTTTCCGCCTCCCGGCGAATATCGTTTTCCTCACAGCTCATCAATATTTTGTACAGAACGCTTTTTGTGGGCAGCGAGGGAAAACCGTGAAAAACGGCGGAGTTCCACTCGGGAAGCGGAACATTTGAAAAACTGCCGTCTCCCGTCTCTACCGAAAGGACGATGCCGGGGATTTCAACCGCTTTTTTCAGAATGCTTTCCGCGCTGGATGGCGCAATGCCGTTTTCCACGATTCCGCTCGGTAATAAAATCCGCGCGCCGTTCAGCGTCGTTATGGCGTCAAATCCGATTTGCCGCTGATAAAGTAATACGGCTCTTTCCGGACGGGCCGTCGCCGCCATGAGAAGAATGCCTTTGTCACGGCATTTTTTCAGGGTTCGGCATGTGTATTCGGATATGGTTTTGTCTGTGCGGAGTAAGGTTCGGTCAAAATCGCTTATAATTGCTTTCATCTTTATACCCCTTTGCGCGCCTCCTAAAAGGAGGTACCCCCCCTCTTTATGTAAATTAATCGATAGTACCTGACAATAATTGGAACTATATTAGCTTTCTATATTAGCCAATTATTTCCATACCATTTGGATAATCCCGTATTACAAGAGCACATGTATTTGTAAGTTTTATATTGCTTTTTAGCGGATATGCTAATTTACCCCGTTTTTCTCCCGTAGCACAATGAACGTCTAATTTCGTATTTATCAGGCCCAAATTATCATCTAAATTATTGGAGAAAATAAGGCTTCCGGCACTTACACCTATTACCAGTCCATTGCCATTGATATACGCCATCAAAGACTTATGAAACCCTGTAGCGTTGATTCTTTCGAGCAAATAATGTGTATTTCCGCCGCACAAATATACTATATCATATTGATGCAGCTTTTCAAGCTCCATTCCGGCATGTTTATGAATATTCAGGCAGTCAATAATACTGTCATCTACTATGCTTTCTTTGATCAATACGCCTTCATATAATTCCTGTTTCTTTTTTTGCACTGCATTACTGCCACAGCTATGAATATCCTTCACCTCATTTAATTTCAATTCATCTTTCAATAGAACATCCATAGATACCCGAAAGGTATCACTGAGTATCAATAATTTTTCTGTCTCCGGTAACGCAATGTCGGCTTCCCATTTAGATATGGATTGTCTGCTGACATTACATATTACTGCAAGTTCTTCCTGAGTCATTCCGTTTGCTTTCCTTAGCTCTATAATTTTTTCTGATAATTTCATTGTCACGCCTCCGTTTTTAATTTGTATTATACAGAATATTAATGCTATTTGCCACCAACATGAAAGTTCTTTCTGGCAACCTTTAGTTGCGAATAAAAAGTTATGCTTCCTGGTGGCGAGGTATAAACGCCCTATATTTTATGGTGGAAAACAGAGGATATGAATGGTATAATCAAAATGTAAAAGATATGGACAAATCGTCATCTGGTTCGGAGGAAAAGATGAAATACAATATAGATAAAGAATTGAAAAGTCTTGCAAAATATAAAGGCT
>JAMPIG010000019.1 GCA_023662875.1 Roseburia sp.
TCCTTGTATTAGTGCGCCCTTTTTTAGGCTGCTAAGTCTTATTTTTCAATCTACAACTACCTCTCATGCACCCTCTTACCCGAAAGATGCTCGATCTCGATGGCGATCAGCTGTACTCTGTGAACATCCCTCCGGATTTCCTCTTCCGCCTCTTCCGCTGTGGGATAATACTTGAGGGCAAGCTTTCTTACCTTTTCCTCGGTCACTTTACCGTCCTCGATCAATTTCGCCCGCCCGAACACCACGCAGCTCGACACATGGTAGGCCCAGTCACCGCTCTCCAGATAGCCGTCGTCCCATAGCGTAAAGCAAACCTGATCGCTGGCTCGAAGGGAATCGATTTTATGCCCGGCCTTTGCGCTGTGCAGATAAATCCGGTTTTCCTCCTCATCATAGTAAAAATTGACCGGAACGGTATAGGGATAACCGCCGTCCCCATTGACAGAAAAAGCTCCTCTCCTGCCGGTTTTCAACAGGTTCTTTACCTCCTCCGTCGGCAGCTCGTTTTTAAATCTTCTCATTTTTCGAAACATTGTAAGCTCCTTTCAAGAACCTGTCCCAAACAAATTGTAACATTCTTTGTACGCCTGGTAAATCGTAATTATTTTACCGGTTGCAAGTTCGTAAACTCTGTAATAAACCTATTCCTCTTGAGACCAGCATCCTCCCTGCCCGGCGAGCAATTCCAGCAGCTCCCCAAGATCTCTGACACAGGAATCCGGCGTCTCTTCCTCGTTCGACGGGACTGCCATCCCGCCGAACCCCTGCCGTACCCAGATGGTTTTCATTCCGGCCCGCTTTGCGGGAAGGATGTCATTATCCAGCCGGTCTCCGATCATGACGGCGTTTTCCGGCCGACAGCCCGCCCGTCTGAGGGCAAGCTCAAAGATTCTCAGATCCGGTTTTTCAAGTCCTTCCTCCGCGGACGCAACGATGAGATCCAGATATTGGGATATCCCGTACGCTTTCATACGTTCCGCTGTTCCCGGACTTTGATTCGCTATAATCCCGATCCGATACCTTCCGTGCAGTCCGGCAAGACATTCCGCCGCCTGGGAATACAAGACCTCATCCTCGCTGTGCCAGGGAGTCAAGGGTAATCCCAGACATTTGAGCGGGTGCGCAATGTTTTGCTTCGCCAGCTGTACCGCCTGCGCGTAAGCCTGCTCGTAGGAGATATCGGTTCCTTCGATCGCATCCAGAATTCGATGCTCGTTCGCCCTGCTCTCATCTACCAGGGTAGAACCGACGTCAAAGAACAGCCATTTGATTTGATCTGACATATGTCGCCCTCCACTAAACAATCCGGTATCCTGCTTCGCCAAAGTTTTCATAAATCCAAATACCATACAAATTGAATCTCGTCCCGAATTTCTTTCTCCTGATAATAAGCATACAGATCGATTTTTGACAACAAGGCCCCCTGCTTTCGGTAGAAACGGCAGGCCGGAATATTGTTATTCTGGCATTCGATAATCATCTGGCGGTATCCGGCCTCTTTTGCGTCCGCTACGCCCCTGTCGAACAATCGCTGCCCGATTCCCTTCTGCTTATATCCTTCTGCCACGCGCAGATCCCATAAGACGCAGGCGTCATCCCTGCCGGAAAGCATATTTAAGCCCCTGGTTCTCCCCGCTACCGTCATCGCCCCAATCGGTTTTTCCCCGTCAAATCCCATATAAAAACGCCAACCGGAAATATCAAATTCTTTTTCGTAGTCCGCAGCCCGCTCGTATACGCTTAAGTCCTTTCGATACGGAGCCACGGGAACCTCCTCAAGAATCAGGCCGCCCAGGCCGTTATCCAGCCTTTTAACCTGATATTCCGAATGGACGTCAAACTGTATGGGAACCGAATCATATAATGTAAAAACGAAGGATCCACTTCTTTTATGTAAATCATTTTATACTCCATATCAATACCAGACCCGCGTCAACTTTCAGGTACTTCTATCTGGCCAGCTCATTAGAGCTGTAACATCACCATACTGTTTTCCCTGATAGCGGTCAGCTCCGTTTTATCCGTGTTCAGCTGTCCCTTCCTCCGGAAACAGCCCTATGTAATTCTCAATATAATAATCCGCCTGCTCCAGCTTCCGCTCCCGGTCATATCGGGAATAGGCGTCCTCCACCGCGCAAACCCGCATCCCCGCGTTCTTCCCCGCCTGGATTCCGGGAACGATATCCTCAAAGACCAGGCACTCAGACGGACTTACCCCGAGTTCCTCCGCCACAGCCAGATAGATATCGGGGGCGGGCTTTCCCCGCTGTACGTCGCTGCCGGTCATGATACAGGAGAAGAAATCCCGGATCCCATGGACGCCGATCACGTTCTCCACCAGCTCCCGGGAATTGCTGGTAGCGATGCCCAGACGGATGCCCCGCCTGCGGCAGCCTTTCAGGAAGTCCGGGATTCCCGGCTTCAGGGGTACTTCGTTGGCGTACTTGTTCCAGGCCATCCGGTTCCACTCCGCTTTGATTTCCTCCAGCGAATCCGGAATCGCGAACGCCTCCTTGAAGTACACCGCCGTCTCGTGAAAGCTCATGCCCTCGATCCGGGCCTGCAGATCCTCCGGAAGAGGGATGCCGAACCGCCCCAGGTATTCGATATCGATGGCCCGCCAGAGCCACATGGAGTCCACCAGGGAGCCGTCCAGGTCGAAGATTACCGCTCCGATATTCTGGAGCATTGCTTTTGTATCTCTTTTCTCCATCATTCCATCCGCTCCTTCAAATAGGCAATAGCCTTATCTTCGTCCTGCTCGATTGCCAGTTCTATGGCACACTTAGCCGCTTCGAGTAGATTTTTGCTGCTTTGTCGTAATCGGAATGATTCCTTGACACTACTTTTTATTTCTGCCTGTAAATCATCGCTGATGTCTGGAATAGGTATGGACATCAATCCATCTTTACTAAAAGCAGTCAATACTGTTCCGGTACATTGCTGTTTAAGAAGCGCCTGAACAGGATCCGACTTGAACAACACGAGCATAGTCTCGCTATTAATCTCGTCAGAATCAAGAACAAAGAATCCTGTTGAGCATAAAGCCCCATCATATTCGTCAGTAATCAGGGCGCAGCTTTGAAGAGATCCTTCAATCGAAGATATAATAATATTTCCTTTATGTACCATCCTTCTTGCTCGTGATGGAAGCTCGTAGCCTGGAGCGATTGTGCAACCGCATATTTCCCCTGCTGTTCCAATGTTAGCGAGTTCGATGTACTTATATTCGACAGTCTTCTCCGGGTTGAAGTTCTTGTCATGGATATTACACTTTGTCTTAATAGTACTTTTCCCCAAATTCCTGATTCGTGCAAGTAATTCATCATACTTCGGTTGATAATACTCCGCATCGATTCGTCCTGCTTCTGAAATATCTTTAAAGGTACGAACAGATACGCCGCTTGCAGACAGTTTCCATTTATCAAATTCCATTCCTGCTGAGAGTTGTACACTGGCGTTCTCATATTGAACACGTGCATCATTTAACCTTGTAAAGGCCGTCTCAACAGTTGAACATATCAATTTTTGAAAGGCAGGTCCTAGGACGGGAATTTCTATATGACGAAATTTTGCGGGGCTAAAGTTCGCTTGATTTCCCACCATGGAAAGCCTCTCTATTTCGGCTCGGCCATAAACAGAGTTTAAATAAGCAACAAGCGTCGCAGAATTTATCAGTTTTTCATCTGGTCTGATTCGATACAAATACGAAGCAAAAGCATATTCATAATCTTGAGGAACAAGAGCTGCTTTACCCACATATCTTGGATTTCCGTTCGTGCGGCAAATCAGGACGTCATTCTTTTTTAGTTTCAAGGATTCATATGTATCAACATCAATCAGATCACAATATTTTGCCGGGGCATGAATAAAAAAGGAATCAAACTCATTTAAACGCAGAACGGGATAACCGTTACCGTCTTCGTTTAACCCTTTTGATGTTCCATATTGACTGAATACTTCCACTTCTGAGCCTTTGACACTTTTAAAGCTGGCCTTTGAGGCGTTGTAATATTCCGCCTCTATCCGGAAGTCGCTGTTATCGACTACTTCAGTTATTGAGACAATTTTTATTTTCAGCCTCTCCAACAATTTTTTATACGCTTCATCATTAGAGAGGCTAATCAAAAAGAAATCTCATTCTCCGGATGAAGGATGCGTTGTAATTCTTCTTCTGATGGAGCAAAGCTTAAATGTTCATCATAGGCAAATTTTGCAAAGGCTTCTGCGATGCCGTTCCGGGCATAAATATTGTGAGGATTCCTATTTTTCAACTGCGGGTCTTGGTTGAATAGGTCATGCTTCACAAAAATGTGACCATGAGTGTCTTTCACGCGTTCAGACCACTCTCTGACTTCTTCTGCCACAAGATAATATTTCTTCTCCTCCGCAGATAATGCATCATACTCTTTTTTTGAAATGATCGGGTTGTTATTGTCACCAAGAATCGGAGCCTCATTATAAAGGCTCTGTTCATCAACATCGAGGGTAAGATATTCATCGAGCGAAAGTTCTTCCCTCTTGTCTGAATTTTTCTTTTTATTCTTAAGGACGTAACGGACATTCTTCCTTATCCATTTTCTGTGGCTGTCAAGTTCGCCATTTTCATCTAAAAAGAGGTCTTTAATAAAGCTTGTGTTTCCGTCCGAATTCATGTGTTCCGTTTTCTTCACACGGCTTTCCGTCTTTATCCTGTAATCCGATTTCTTTTCTGCTGCTTCATATTCGGCTTTTGTAACTTCCTCGTTATCTGTTTTGCGAATATAAACTTCTACCGTCGTATAAGCGTAGCTTGCCCACGACACATAATTTTCTGTAACGTAAATCTTATCACCGGAATTATCCTTGCTTGGTTCCTGCATAGTAGCAAAAAAAATCGGATAATCTATATTTCCGTTTTCGTCAAAGACAGGTTTAGGACAGATATTTGGATAGCCGCAGTTTTCATCCGTCCATTTCTGAACAAGCAGGACGCTTGTCTTAGTACCTGTGTGCGGCTTGAACACATTTCCGTGAAGTCCAACAACAGCAAGAAGCCGACATTGTTTCAGGATAAACTCACGAATGTACTTGTCGCTGGAGTTGTTGAATCGTCCTTGCGGAAGAACAATAGCCATCCTGCCGCCTGGTTTCAGAAAATTCAAATTGCGTTCAATAAACAGAATATCCCTGCCTACTTTATTTTGTTTTTTCCCCTTTGCATTGATGCTCAATTCATATTGAGACAGTTGCTCCTGGTTATCCAAATCTCCTGCAAAAGGCGGATTTGCCATTAAAACATCAAAATCGAAGAATTTATATTGCTCGTATTTTTTTGCTCCTCGATTCCCCTTATATTCCATATTCTCAAGTTTCTTAAAACCATCATGATACTTATCGTCCCAGTTTTTATCCTTAATGTAATCCTTCTCCCAATTTCTGTAATCAAGAGAATTAAGCTCTATTACGTTTGTATGCCCGTCTCCGGCGATGATATTAAGCATTCTGCCGACACGAACGCTTTTCTCACTGAAATCAATACCGAACACATTGCTCTGGACATAGTCCGTTTCCGCCTGTGTACGTTTATTCGTTGTAAAAAGGTTAGAAGCCGTAGGGTTGAGACGTTGCCACACATGAAAGACCGTGTGCATAGGAAAACCACAACTCCCAGCGGCAGTGTCTATCATCTTCTCATCCCGCGTTGGATTGAGCATCTGGACACACATATCAATGACATAACGGGGAGTGAAATATTGCCCCATTCCTTCTTTTTGGTTCTGGTTCACAAGATGTTCAAAAGCATCGTCGACTACTTCCAGATTGGAATTAAACATCCTGACATTCTGCAGTTCTTTCACACAGGATTTGACTGTAGCTTTCTGCATATTAAGGACAGAATCCTCAGGGAACACACCCGGCCATTTGCATTTTGCATTCTTGAACAAAAGACTGATTCTTTTATAAATATCGTCCGGCGTTTCACTGTCCTTTGCTCTAAATTCTAAAACGCGAAATTCGCTATCATCAACTTCAGATAGCTTTTTATATGCATACTTCATCTGTGCGGAAATATCATCAGCGTCCTCACTGGACATCTTCTCGTCGTAAAGCTTTGTGAAAATCAGCTTGAATATCTCTTCAAACGCCTTATCACTGGAATCATTCGCACCGAATCGTTGTTCCACCGCAAGGATTATTTCTTTCAGCGTTTCATTTTGAAGTCGATCTGACAGCATCAACTGCTTTAAGGTAAAACGGCGGTTTTCAATCCAATCCTTGATCTCCTCCCCTTGACGAGGAAATTTATCAATCGCAAGATCATTGTCGAAATCCGGGGCAGCATAGAACTTGAGAAGATTAGCGCCGTTTGCAATTACTCCGACCGGTGCCTTTTTCAGAAGGCAATAGGATTCCATCTGCTGTCTCGGCGTGGAGGAGTCTTCTCCATAAACAGCATTTTCATCCTTGACCTCTGGTCGTTTGATCTCAATGACCACATTCAGATCTTTCTTGTCCTTTCCGGAATAAACAGCAATGTCAATCCGATTGTCCCTTATTATTTCGCGCCCGGCATATACAGCCGGAACTTCAAATTCCAGCTGTTCTTTTGCATAGCCATACTCTTCAATCAGCCTGTGCGCATACATCTGACGAATGACTTCTTCCGGTTTAAGTTCAAAATAATCACCATCCGCTTTTTTTCCACGGACAATGCATTCAACACCAGGTTTGCCATCCTTGCGGTTTCTAATGCGTTTATTAAGCCAGTCCTGCTCCTTTGATGAAAATTGCTTTAAATCGCGCAATTCTTCCGGCTTTAAAATATCTCTAATTTCCATAGTTTTCTCCCAATCTTACAAATATCATAACTATATCAATTTTTCAATCAAGTCACGCTCTCGTTATTCTGAATTTTCCTTAACTGTTCGATTCTTCCTGCATATTTGGGTAACTTCGCAGGTATCCCTACAACAAATTGGGATTTAGCTTATACTGATACACTATCTCATCACTATCTTCTCCAAACAAATACTTATAGCTCGCTAAATCTTGTTCGCTTTTTCCTGCAATTTCTCCGAAACTTTTTACAAATTTCGAAAAGCTACTTTCTTCTTCTCCAATTTTAACAGCGCCTAGATTTTCAAATACATGCTGACTGTGTAAATTAGCGGAAGAAATACGAATTAGAAAATATTCAATTTGCTTTTCTTCACATACTTTTTTAGCAATTAATCGAACAGCCCTCGGTGCTATTCCTCTATTTCTTTTATTTTCAACCAAATCAATCCCTATCTCCGGTGTATTACTATCTGAATCTTGCAATTCAATACTGCCACAATAATCTCCTTTTTTTATAAATACAGAAAACATACCCTCTGAATGGTTTAGTGTCTGTTCCCACATCATGTCTTTTGATCGTGGATTCAAGTATAATGTTGTTTCTCCATTTAACTGTCTATGTAATTCTACATAATCTTTTCTATCCTCATCAGATAGCGTACATATTATCAATTCGTCGTCTGTAGCAAAGATTTCTCGTTTCGTCACTCAAATCACCTTCTTTAGCGTAAAGCCACAAATATCACAATCATTCTTTTATGCGAAAATTTTCAAACTGTTTCCGATAACGCATTATTCATCAAGCATTATTGTCCCTTTTTTTGCCTTCGCTTTCAGTCTTGCCATTTGTTCTCTCTCAATCTCTTGAATGCTTTTCTCCGGTTTTGGCAAATCCTCTGGCATGGTTCCTCCAATTTTCTCAATCGCTGTCCGCACCTCTTTGCCAACATTATAATGAATGCTTGTCGCGGCATCCGCACCTTGTATGCTATCCTTTCGCAGTTTTTCCTCCGTCTGTGAAATGCGGAAAAGATTGGCAATAAGTTCTGTGCTTCCCATATAATCAAGAATCTTCTGCCCAATCTGAAGATTTTTTCTTGCGTGAATATCTTCCACATCCAGTCCGCCATAAAGTCCCATATATCCTGCATTTTGAAATATAGCAAATTCCTCATTGGTAATCACTCCGGCATCATGTGCTGTTTCCGCTAAAAGCTGATTCCACTGTTTGATGTCCCCACGAACAACAAGACGCCTTCTATCTTCATCTAACTGATTAAAATGTTCAGCAACTTCTTGACGATACGTCTGTATAGCAAAATAAGTCTGCCCTAAAGCAATTACTTCTTTTCTTGGATCCCCGTTTTGAACAATCAAGTAACAAGCATATCTTGATAATTCATAATCTTTTATCGGCTTGTTCGTAACGCCGGCATCTACGATTTTGCTGACCTCAGCAAAATCGTCAAGCACATCATGTCCGCTATTTTCACAGGCAATCATGGCTTTTTCAATGACCTTGCTAAAATTTCTCCACTGCGTATATTCCAAAGCATTCGCCAGTTCTCTTGCACTCCAAAACTCCAAACCGTCTTCTCTGATATGCTTTATGTCTTCAAATTTCTTATATTCCTTTGCGTTCAGTCCTATCATGCAATCAACCTCCGATTATTTAGAAGATACTAGATTTTCAAATTGGGCAGACAACGTCTGTCCAACCCATATCACAGCAAAGCATAAGGCAATCGCATAACGCTGTCTCATCTCTTCAAACGTTTCAGAGATTTCTACCTTCTCTTTTATTATACCCGTTTTCCGCAGGAATATCAATGCAAAAAACTACTCTTTTCCGTCCGCGGCGATCTCCGCTGCGATCTCCCTCCCCACCGCCTCCCGAAGCCTCCCCAGCTCTTCCTCCGTCAGCGGCCGGTATTCCCCCGGCTGCAGGGAGTCGTCCAGCGCAATCCCGCCGAAGGATGTCCGCTTCAGCTCGTCCACGCCGTTTCCCACCGCCTGCAGCATCCGTTTTACCTGATGGAATTTTCCCTCGTGGATCGTCAGCAGGATTCTTCCGTCCTCCAGCTTGCGCGCCTTCGCCGACAGAGTGGGACGCTCCTCCCCAATCTCCACGCCCTGCTCCAGCTGACAAATCTCCTGTTCCCCGAGAGGCTGCCGGGGCGTAACGAGATAAGTTTTCTCCACATGGTTTCGAGGAGAAAGCAGTTTATGAGCTAAGCCGCCGTCGTTCGTCAGGAGTAAAAGTCCTTCCGTATCCTTGTCGAGACGTCCGGCGGGGAAAATATCCCGCCGCCTGTCCTCCGGCCGCAGCAGCTCCACTACGGTTCCCGCCGTATTGTCCCGAACCGCGGAGACAACACCTTTTGGCTTGTTCAGCATATAGTAAACATATTTTTCCCCGGTAACCTCCCGTCCCTGTACGCAGACCCTGTCCCGGTCTTCCTCCACAGAGTAATCCGCCTTTTTTACGGGATTTCCGTTTACCGTGACCTGCCCCCGCCGGATCAGCTCCTTTACCTGGCTGCGGGTTCCCTGATTCCGTTGACACAAAAATTTATCCAGACGCATATGCGAAAAAAATCCCTTCATATATTGTAAAAAGGCCTGCCCGGAGCGTTCTCCCATGAAGCTGATTGCCCTTTTTCTGATCGTAATGACTTTCTGTATCCTGACCAACTCTTCCCTGAGCCTGACGTACGCGACTCTGGGGCTGGAGCTCTGGTTCCAGAAGATGATACCGGCTCTTCTGCCCTTTATGATCCTTTCCGGGATCCTGGTGCGCCTGGGGCTGACGGAAAAGATGAGCATGGTTCTCTACCCTGTCCTGGGGCCGGTCTACCGGGTGCGGAAAAACGTGATCTACTGTATTATGCTTGGCTTTCTCTGCGGCTTCCCCATGGGCGCGAAGGTGACCGCCGACCTGTTGGAGCGGGATCTGCTGACCCGGGACGAGGGGGAATATCTTCTGGCCTTCTGCAACAATATCGGCCCGGTCTATTTCTGCAGCTTTGTACTGCCCCTGCTGGGCCGCAGGCTGGTGCTACCTTATCTCTTCGGCATGTACGGGATTCCTCTGCTCTACGGGCTGCTCCTGCGCTATACCTTCTTTCGGAACCGGTTGTATACAGAGAAGGAGATAAGACGCATCTCCCGGAAACCGGAATTACTTTGCTGTGAGCGGACAGGAAGCAAAACCGTCCTTCGCTTCCTGTCCGCGGCGGACGAATCCATCCGCGCCTCCCTGGCCAGTATTCTGACCCTGGGCGGCTATATGATCCTGTTTAACTTATTTAACCTCCTGCCTCATCTCCTGCTCCGCCGGGAGCCCTTGCTGGCGGCTCCCCTGCTGGAAATTTCGGGCGGACTCTCCCTGCTGGGCGGAAGGCTCCCCCTGTACAGTCTTCTCGTCCTGTCCTTCGGCGGACTCTCCTGCGTCGCCCAGACCTACAGCTGTATCCGGAACACCGGCCTTTCCGTCGGCAGCTACCTGAAGCATAAGGTGATATTGACCCTGCTGACCGCCGCCTTTTATCTCTGCTGGTTTCTGGCGGCTCCGTCCACGTTTCTTCTCTGACGTCTCCTCTTTCGCCGTTTCCAGTAAACAATGGTCTGGGAGATCAACAGGATGACAAAAAGGGCAGCGACAACGCCCAGACAGATTTCCAGAAAGGTCAGGAAGCTGACCGGCTCGGACTCGTCGGCCTCCTCCGCCATCGCCGGGACGAAATCGCCGTCCCGGCCGGACGCCGTTCCAAGGCCTCCGCCGGTGCCTGTCGCGCCGTTTGCGTTTTCGTCAGAAGTGTCTCTTCGAACCGCCGTACCATTTTCGCCTTCATCGGAGAATTCACCCCCGCCCGGCGCATTTTCGGCGCGTTCGCCAGCGCCCTCATTCAAAGCTCCGCCGTCCCCGAGTTTTCCGCCTGTCTGATTTCCGTTCTCTCCTCCGGAATTCTCCCCAGCGGCGCTCGTATACCGGAAAATCTGCAGGCTGTTATAGGGACTGCTGGCCGTACAAAGGTCAAACAGGTTATAGGCCCGCAGGACGACGGACGGTGCCGTCATCTCGGGAATCGTCAAATCTAACGTAAAGGTATCCTCATAGCTGCCGCTTAAGGCGTCGCTGCCCGGCCAGGCAATCCTTTCGCTGTAGGTCGCTCCGCCGTCCAGACTGTAATCATAATATAAAAGAGGGGAATCATAGTCCGCCGCAGAGACATTCAGCCGTAAAAGCCCCGTCCCGTAGTCCGCCGTCACAAATTCCAGCAGACAGACGTCAGGGGGCGTACCGTCCTGCAGGGTGGACGCCACCGGGTAACGGTCGTCCGCCTCCTCCAGCGGATAATCCGAGTAATCCACCTGCAGCTGGCGGCTCTTCAGGCCAAAGTATTTCGCTACCGCAGTGGCATCCTCCCTCCCGAAGCGGATCAGATCCTCCTCACTGTCACAGTAACCGCTGTCGCGCTCCTCGTCCACATGACAGTGCTCCAGAATCACCGCCGGGATGCCTAAATTTACCGTCTCCCGGATGATCCCGTAGTAATCGCCGCGGCTGCCCTGCCTTGTCTTGATCCCACGCAAAAACAATCCCTGTTCCCGCATGGCGGACAAAAATACATGGCCGAACTGATAGCCGTAGCTGTTATAAGGTGCCTCCAGGGGAATCCAGATTTCCGCGCCGAAAAGCTCATGATACTCGGAGGCGTTATAGTGGACGCTGAACAGGAAATCCGCGTTTACGGAGGCGGCAAAGCCTGCCCGCTCCTCCATGGATAATTCGATGTCCTCCGTCCTGGTGAGGTAAACCTCTACGTCGTCGTACTTGCAAAGCTCCTCGTACATAGCCAGGGCGGTCGTCATAGTCATATATTTTTCGTCCTGATTTCCTTCTATGGTTCCCTGATTCTCGCCGCCATGCCCGGGATCGATCACGATCACCGGACGCTCCGGCAGCTCCTGCAGTCTCTCTGCGGCCTGCGCGTCCAGGGCCGGAGCGGAAAGAAGGAGAAAAAAACAGATAGCGCCGGATAAAAGCGGCGTAACGGGCAGGAATAATCGCCTCATGAAATAATCCCTTATCCTTTCCTGATCTGTCATCTGACATCTCAGTGAATCTACATAAATACCGTTTCCGGTTCCGCGTCGCTTAAGATGGAAAGAACCGGCTCCCTTGCGAAAACCGGTTCTTTTGCGTCAATTCAATCGACAATAGAGTTACTGGATCACATCCAGCCCGCCTCCTTCGTCCATGGAAAGCTCCTCAAACTCCTCCGAAGGCTGCAGGGCCCGCCGGTTCGTCTGGATCAGCTCCTTATACTGATTCAGCGAGCCCAACAGAGTATCATAGTTTGAGGCGGCAGCGTTGATGGAGGAAAGAATGATATTTTCCATCTCCACCAGACGGTCTTCCGTATACTTGGCCGCCTGCGTCCGAAGCTCGTTGGCTTCCATCGTCGCCTTATCCAGAATCTCCTGCGCCTGCTGGGAAGCCATGGTTACCACCTCGTTGGCCTGGGCGTAAGCCTGCTGCATGATTTCATGCTCGCTGATCAGCTCGTTGGTATGGATTGTCGCGTCGTTGATCAGCTTCTCCGCCTTTTCCCGGGCGTCGTTGAGGATAGCCTCCTTGTTGCTGATAATTTTCTGGTAACGCTTGATTTCGTCCGGGGTCTTCATGCGCAGCTCTCGGATCAGCTCGTCAATATCCTCTTTATTCACAATGATCTCGGAATTTGACATGAATTTGGGCTTACAGCTTTCAATATACTCTTCCAGTTCGTCTATGATCTGCTCTATTCTGCTGCTCATGCTTTTACTCCTTTTTCAGGAAACGGGATCCTTTTTCCTGCTTATTTGATATTTTTCATAAATCATGTCCGCCACGAAATCCGGCACACACTGGCTGATATCGCCGCCGAAGCTGGCGATCTCCTTTACACTGGAGGAGCTTAAGTAGGCGTATTCCAGGCTTGTCGTCAGGAACATGGTATCCAGCCTCCCGTCGGAAAGCTTCCGGTTGGTTTGCGCGATCTGCAGCTCATATTCAAAATCCGTGATCGCCCGCAGCCCCCGGATCGCCACGTGCAGATTATGCTCCGCCGCGTAATTAATCAGCAGCCCGCTGAAGCTGTCTACCTTTACGTTCGGCAAATCCTTTGTCGCTTCCTCTAATATCTTAACACGTTCCTCCACAGAAAACAACGGTGTCTTCTCTTTATTATTCAAGACGCTGACAATCAGGACGTCAAACACCTCCGACGCACGCCGGATCACGTCCAGATGGCCGTAGGTCACCGGATCAAAGCTTCCCGGGTATACTGCTCTTTTCATCATATCAATGACCATGCCTTTCCGCAGCCTGTGAATTTCTGACAACGAAAGCACCTCGCTTTTTGTTGTATCCTGTCACAGGTACAAATTTGCGTTTGAAAACGTTTCCGCAGCGGCCAAAATTCGGATTCCTCCGGATATTTCGCTTCGAAATGCTCCTTACGTCAGGCGCTTCACAAACGCATGTCGGTTTGTCTTATACCGTTTATCCTTTATCAGACAAAATCCTGACTCCTCCAGCCAGGAGAAATCCGTATCCAGGGACGCTTCGATCACGATCAGCGTATCCTCGGTAACGTATGGCATCCCCCGCAGAACCGCCAGCACACTCCGCTCCAGATCGCTGCGATAGGGAGGATCCAGAAAGATGACGTCCGCCGCCTTTTCGCGAATTCCGCTTAAAGATCCGCACACATCCTGTCTTACTACTATAGCACGATCCTGCAATTTCGTAAACAAAAGATTTTGCTGAATACAGGAGACCGCCTCCGCTGCATGGTCTATAAAATACGCTTTTTTCGCTCCCCTGCTCAGCGCCTCGATCCCGATGCCGCCGCTGCCGCTGAACAGATCCAGAAACACCGCCCCCGGGATCTCCGGCTGCAGCATATTAAAGAGCGTCTCCTTAATCCTGTCTGTGGTAGGTCTTGTATCCAATCCCTTCGGCGTCTTCAGCGGAAGACTCCGGGCCGTTCCCGCAATCACTCTCATTATCTTTCCCTTTTCTCTATAGCATGTCAACGCAGCCAACACAAATCTGGAAGAATGCCCGTACTTCGGGCATTCTTCTGTGTGCAACTTAGATTTTCTTAGGCAGCGTACTTTGCTGCCTTAGAAAATCTTTGCACACTTATACCCTAACCTTCGTCCCCTTCGTGTCCCGTTTCGCTGCCTTCAGATTATTCAGGATAATCTTCTTCTCCTTATACTCGATAGCGGTCTCAACTCCGTTCTGCGTCAGGTAAACCCGCTCTATTTCGTCCTTTGCTCCAAGCTTCATCCCACGGACGCCTACGGCTCCCTTCTTCTTCTCCGGAATTTCCTCGATGGAAAAACGCAGGAAGAAGCCCGCCTTCGTCTGCAGGATGATATTACGCTGATCCAACAGGGACATAACGCTTACCACACGATCTCCCTCCGTCAGCTTTGTGGCGGCTACGGTGCGCTTGGATACGTCGAACTCTCCACCGTCCACCAGCTTCATCATGGACTGCGCCGTCACAAATACCACCTGCCGGAGATTCAGCTCCGTCTGGCTGGTAAGATAAACGATGGACTCCTTCTCCGAGTTGAAGTTACTGATATTGTCGATGGGAATACCCTTGTCCCGGAACTTCCCGAAGGGCAGATCCATAACCTTGATCGTATGGAGCTGTCCGGTATCCGTAAAGAGGCAGACCTTTCCCGTATTTTTGCAGAGGAAGACAAACCGGTTTTCTGCGTCCGCCGCTTCCCGGTTCCGCTCGTAAACCGTCGTATCCACCGTCTTGGCATAGCCGAAGCGATCCATGAGGAAGACGACCTCCATCTCCTCGATCTCCTTCTCCCGGTAGACGGCGGCTTCCGCGTTTTCGATCACAGTGCGCCGCGGCCTTCCGTACTCCCTCTTACAGGTATCCAGCTCATTTATGATGACCTGGGCCATGGAATCCCGCCGCTCCAGAATATCCTCATAGCGGTAGATGTTTGCCATGGTCTCCTCATGCTCGTTGATCAGGGCCTCGATCTCCAGACCGATCAGCTTGTACAGGCGCATATCCAGGATGGCGTTAGCCTGCCGCTCCGTAAACATCAGCTGGGTCGCCATAATCTTCGACTCCTTGGATTTAAAGCGGATCCCCTCGATCTTTCCCTCCGTCAGGCAGGCCTTCGCCATGGCCCGATCCTTGGAGCCCCGCAGGATCTCGATAATCAGGTCAATCACGTTGCAGGCCTTGATCAGCCCCTCCTGCACCTCTCTTTTCTCCGTCTCCCGGGCGAGCAGGTTTGTATATTTCCGGGTTGCAACCTCGAACTGAAAATCCACACTCGCCTTCAGGATATCCCGCAGTCCCATGGTCTCCGGCCTGCCGTTGTAAATCGCCAGCATATTGACGCCGAAGGTATCCTCCAGCCGCGTCTTCTTATACAGGAGGTTCACGAAATTCTCCGGATCCGCGTCCTTGCGCAGCTCGATCACGATGCGGATGCCCTCCTTGGAGGACTGGTTCGAGATATCCACAATATCCTGGGTCTTTTTGGTCTCGGAGAGAGCCGCCACGTCCTGCAAAAACTTGGCGATATTCATACCGATCATGGGGTAAGGGATTTCCGTGATCACCACATTGGTCTTGCCGCCCTTTAGCTTCTCATACTCTACCTTGCCCCGGATTTTGATTTTTCCCGCGCCGGTCTCATAGATCTCCAACAGCTCGTCCTTGTTGACCACAATGCCGCCGGTAGGGAAATCCGGCCCCTTGAGATAACGCATCAGCTCCGCTGTCGTGATGTTTTCGTCCAGCATATAAGCCTTCATAGCGTCAATGACCTCCCCCAGATTGTGGGGCGGCGTGCTGGTCGTCATGCCGACGGCGATTCCCTCGGAGCCGTTTACCAGAAAATTCGGTATCTTCACCGGCAGCACAGAAGGCTCCTTCTCCGTCTCGTCAAAGTTCGGCACAAAGTCCACTACGTCCTTATCCAGATCCGCCAGAAAAGCCTCCTGGGTAATCTTCTGCAGCCGGGCCTCCGTGTATCGCATGGCCGCGGCACCGTCTCCCTCGATGTTGCCGAAGTTGCCGTGACCGTCGACCAGCGGCATTCCCTTCTTGAAATCCTGGCTCATCACCACCAGCGCGTCATAGATCGAGCTGTCCCCGTGGGGATGGTATTTACCCATGGTGTCTCCCACAATACGGGCGCTCTTCCGGTAAGGTCTGTCATAACGGATTCCCAATTCATACATATCGTAAAGAGTACGCCGCTGCACCGGCTTTAAGCCGTCCCTCACATCCGGCAGAGCCCTGGCGATAATAACGCTCATGGCATAGTCGATAAAGGACTTCTGCATTACCTCGGAGTATTCCGTTTTTATAATCCTGCTGTTGTCTTCCATTTTCGTTTCCTTCTATTTATGACAGTAATTTTTTCGCGAGACGTGAATTCCCTCTTGAAGCATCGCGGTGCCTTTTTCATCCTCGCCGCAGCCTCGGAAGAAAGAAGTATTCTTTCAAGCGAGCAAGCTCGCTTTTTTACTTAATAGGAAATTTCGTCGCAGCACTTTTTTTTACGAAAGCGGCTCGAAATCATTCAGATATCCAGCTCCGCGTCCGTCGCGTACTTGTAAATAAAGGCCTTCCGGGGCGGCACCTCCGTTCCCATCAGCAGCTCCGTCATATCCGAGGCCATCCTGGCGTCCTCGATTTCCACCAGCTTCATCCGCCGGGTTTCGGGGTTTAAGGTCGTCTCCCAGAGCTGCTCCGCGTCCATCTCGCCCAGACCCTTATACCGCTGCAGGGTAAAGGGGCCTTTATGGCGCTTCCGGTATCGCTCCAGCGCCTTGTCGTCGTAGAGGTACTCCTCCTCCCCCTTGGAGGGCATGGCCTTATACAGGGGCGGCATGGCGATATAGACATGCCCCTCGAAGATCAGCTCCGGCATAAACCGATAGAACAAAGTCAGCAGCAGGTTGGAAATATGCGCGCCGTCCACGTCCGCATCCGCCATAATAATAATCTTGTCATACCGCAGCCTGGTGATATCAAAGTCGTTGCCGTAGCCCTCGGAGAAGCCGCAGCCGAAGGCGTTGATCATGGTCTTGATCTCGGCGTTCGCCAGTACCTTGTCGATGCTGGCCTTCTCCACGTTCAGGATCTTACCGCGGATCGGCAGAATCGCCTGATACATCCGATTCCGGGCGGTCTTGGCGCTGCCCCCGGCGGAGTCTCCCTCGACGATAAAGATCTCGCACTTGGACGGATCCCGGGACTCGCAGTTCGCCAGCTTCCCGTTGGAATCAAAGGAAAACTTCTGCTTCGTCAGCAGATTGGTT
The DNA here is from genome assembly GCA_023662875.1 of Roseburia sp. Classification (GTDB taxonomy): domain Bacteria; phylum Bacillota; class Clostridia; order Lachnospirales; family Lachnospiraceae; genus Acetatifactor. The sequence goes on from JAMPIG010000019.1 coordinate 17,198, forward strand.
TTTGCCCGCTCCTCGGTCTTGCGGATCTTTGCCGCCTTCTCCGCGCAGGAAATAATCCCCTTCAGGGTTTCCAGGTTCCGGTCAAAGAAACGGACGATCTCTTCCCCCGTCACCTTGCTGACCACCTTCGCCGCGTCCTGGTTATCCAGCTTGGTCTTCGTCTGACCCTCGAACCGGGGATCGGGATGCTTGATGGAGATGACCGCCGTCATCCCGTTCCGGACATCCGCCCCGGTAAAGTTGACGTCCTTTTCCTTTAAGATTCCCAGCTCTCTCGCATAACTGTTGATCACGTTGGTAAACTGGGTCTTAAAGCCGGTGAGATGGGTTCCGCCCTCGGAATTATAAATATTGTTGCAGAAGCCCAGCACATTCTCATGAAACTCATTGACGTACTGGAAGGCAACCTCCACCGTGATTCCCTCGCTCTCCCCGGAAAAGCAGACGACGTCATGCACCGCCTCCTGATTCTTATTCATGTCCTTGACAAAGCCTGTGATCCCCTCGGTCTCATGGTAGGTGATGACCTCCGGCTCCTCCCGGCGCAGATCCCGGAAAACGATGGTCAGATTCGGATTCAGGTAGGCCGTCTCATGAAGTCGGCTCTTTACCTCGTCCTCTTTAAATCGTGTCTTATCGAAGATCGTGTCGTCCGGCAGGAAGTTGATCGTGGTTCCGGTCTCCCGTGTCTTCCCCTTGACCGGGAGCAGACCGTTTTCCAGCGGAATAATCGGGGCACCCCGCTCATATTGATCCTCATAGATAAAGCCGCCGGTTTTGACCGTTACGGTCAACCTTGTAGAAAGGGCATTTACCACAGAGGAGCCCACGCCGTGCAGGCCGCCGCTGGTCTTATAGGCGGAATTGTCGAACTTGCCTCCCGCGTGAAGCGTCGTAAACACAAGCCGCTCCGCGCTGATTCCCTTCTCATGCATACCCACCGGGATTCCACGGCCGTTGTCCGATACGGTAGCGGAGCCGTCCGCCTCCAGGGTCACTGTAATCGTATCGCAGTACCCGGCCAGATGCTCGTCCACCGAGTTATCGACAATCTCGTAGATCAGATGGTTCAGCCCCTTCGTGGAGACGCTGCCGATATACATGCCGGGGCGCTTTCTGACCGCCTCCAGCCCCTCCAGCACGGTAATGCTGGATGCATCATAATTATTTGCTTTTGCCATTGGGAAATACTCCTTGAATGTTTGCTTGTTTTACCCTGATTACTGTAAGTTCCGGGCAGAGCCCCGGAAAGCCCGCGGCTTTCCCAAGGATGCAACGCATCCTTTGTCGCTCTCGCTCGTCAAATGTCCGAAGAAGCATCTGCTCGTGCGAGCACGGCAGCTGTTTCTCCGGCCACTTGACTCTGCCCTTTGCGGATATTATACCACAAAATCTGGAATTTGTCAGCAAAAAAAGCCGGAAATCGAAAATTTGTTCGAATCCACGATTTCCGGTTCTAATCCGATATTCGCCTTATAAAAATCAGGAATCAATCCATGTCTCCAGCTTTCTGGAGCAGGTGACCGCCAGGGCGCCGGGACCGATGTGGCAGGCGACGCTGAGGGACAGCGGATCCATGGGAATGTCAAATCCGGGGAACGCAGCGCGCACCTCGTCGCGGAATGCCTCTCCCGCCTCCCGGTCGCAGGTGTAGGCCATGGAGATCCAGTGCGTCTTAGGGTCGGGCGCGCCGCCGAAACGGTTTTCCATATCGTTCCGGATGGCGGTCATCATGATATTCTTGCCCTGCGCCGTCGTTCTAGCCTTGGCGAAGGCGTCCAGCTTCTCCCCCTGAATCTGCAGCACCGGCTTCAGGCGCAGCATGGTTCCGATCGCGGCCGCCGCAGGGGTAATCCGGCCGCCCTTTTTCAGATAATACAGGGTATCCAGCATAATATAGATACTGCTGTTGAATTTATCTGTCTCCAGAATCTCTCTGATTTTACAGGCATTTTTTCCCTCCGCCGCGAGTCGCTTCGCGTCCAGGCAGGACTGACGCTGCGTCACGGAAATCCGCTGGTTGTTTACTACCTGTACCCGGCCGTCGTACTCCTCCGCCAGCATGATCGCGGACTGGCAGGAGCCGGAGAGCCCGCTGCTCATAGGGATATGGACGACCTCGTCGTATTCCTCCAGCAGCCGTTCCCAAAGCTCCAGAACCGATTCCGGAGAGGGCTGGCTGGTGCTGATTTCCGCCCCGGTAGCAAGCTTTTCGTAAAATTCCTCCTGGGTCAGGTCGATGTCCTCAAAAAAAGTCTGCCCGTTGATCATAAAGGGCATGGGCAGTACGGATATGCCAAGCCTTTTCCCCTCCGCCTGCGTAATTCCGCTGTTGCTGTCCGTTACGATCGCTATGTTTGACATTTTTTCTCCTTATCTCAGGAATCAAAGAGCTATCCATGAATCCCTGCCAAATTATTCTTATCACTGTGAAACCTGCGATACCGATTCCCCGGCATCCCTTCTCTGAAATCCCATAAAAAAATTGTATCCTGAAAACGACTCAAAGTCAACTGTTAAATCGCCTGACCGCCAGCGTTTGTCAAATTGCTGCCGTCAAATGGTTCGAAAGTCCACGTTTTCTTCCGAGATCTCCGCAAGATATCGGCGCAGCCTTTCATGCTCCGGTTTCTCCAACGCGGGATCCGTCCGCAGCAGCCATTCGACAGCCTCGGAGGCCTGGCTTAAGACGGCGGCGTCCGTATAGATATCGCCCATGCGGAAGGAAAACTCGCCGCTCTGACGGATGCCGAACAAATCGCCCGGGCCACGGAGCTTTAAGTCCTCGGAGGCAATACGGAACCCGTCGTTGGTTTGGTTCAGGATTTCCAGCCGCTCCTGGGTTTCCTGCTTCTCCTGGGTATTGATAAAGATACAGTAGCTCTGATGCTCGCCCCGTCCAACGCGGCCCCGAAGCTGATGAAGCTGGGCCAGGCCGAACCGCTCCGCGTTCTCCACCATCATCACGGTCGCGTTGGGCACATTGATTCCCACCTCAATTACGGTAGTGGAGACCAGCACGTCGATGGAATGAGCGGCAAACTCCTCCATAATCCGGTTCTTGTCCGCCGGGCGCATCCTGCCGTGCAGATAGGAGACCCGGATCTCCGGAGGCAGGTTTCCTTTCAGCTTCTCCGCATAATCCACCACATTTTCCAGCTCCTCCATCTCTCCCTCCTCCACCTGGGGACAGATGACATAGGCCTGACGTCCCTCCTTTACCTGACGGCTGATAAACTGATAGGCCTTGGGCCGATAAGCCGTATTGACGACGCAGTTGCGAATCGGCAGCCGATCCGCCGGAAGCTCGTCCACCACCGAAATATGCAGGTCGCCGTACAGAATAATGGCGAGGGTGCGGGGGATGGGCGTTGCGCTCATGACCAGAATATGAGGACTTTCCCCTTTTCCCGCCAGCGCTTCCCGCTGGTGCACGCCGAAGCGGTGCTGCTCGTCCGTCACCACAAGGGCCAGGGAACGATAGGCAACCTTCGACTGAATCAGTGCGTGGGTGCCGATGATCAGGTTGGCCTCCCCCGACGCAATCTTTTCATAGGCTTCCTTTTTTTCCTTCGCGGTCATGGAGCCCACCAGCAGAACCGGACGGAAGGCGACTCCGTAGCGCTCCATATAACCGGTGACCGTCTCGTAGTGCTGGACGGCGAGAACCTCCGTCGGGGCCATCAGGGCTCCCTGGTAACCGTTGGCCGCCGTCATCAGCAGCGCAAGCAGCGCCAGAATCGTCTTCCCGGAGCCAACGTCCCCTTGGATCAGACGGTTCATACAGCCGGAGCTTCCCAGATCGTCCCGGATTTCCTGCCATACCCTTTTCTGGGCTTTCGTCAGCGGGAACGGTAGCTGCTCCAGAAAGCGCACCGTATCCGCGGTCTCAAACATGGGAAATTTATTCTTCAATCCCTCGCTGAAGCTCCGATTCTGCCTCAACAGAAAGAGAAAGGAAAAGAACTCGTCGAACACCAGCCGTTTTCTGGCCCGGGCAAGCGTCTCCCGATCCGGCGGGAAATGGATATCCTGCAGGGCCCGGGCTCTTCCCGCCAGCCCGTAGCGGTTTAAAAGCTCCTCAGGATAATATTCCTCCTCAGGGGGACAGTTATCCAGCGCCTGCCGGACAGCCTTTTGAAAGGCCTGGTTGGTCAGACCCTTTGTCAGGGAATATTTTGGCGTCAGACGATTTGTCCGTTTCCGGTAATCCTCCAGGGAAAAAATCTTCGGCTGCTCCATCAGCCGTAAGCTTCCCCTGCCCTGAACCGTACCGCGAAACACATAATAACCGCCCTGCTTCAGGGTTTTCTTTAAGAATGGCATATTAAAGAAGGTCATCTGCAGCAGCCCCGTTCCGTCCGAAGCGTTGACGTTGAGGATGCTCAATTTGCGCACCTTTTTCTCGCTCGGAATCCCCGTCACCGCCGCATAGACGGCGCAGACCTCCCCCGGCGTCAGCTGACTGATCTTGACCGGATCCCGGTATAACTCGTAGTCCCGGGGATAGGCTCCAAGGAGCTCTCCCACCGTCCGGATCTCCAGCCGCCCGAAAAGCTTTTGCGTTTTCTCTCCCACGCCCTTTAACTCGATAATCGGCGTATTCTTCTCCATGCTGCTCCCATCTGTCCGCCCCGGGCGGACAAACCTGTCTATAGGAAACTTTGCCGCAGCCAGCGTAAGCGTCGCAAGGGAGCGCCTTTTAAAAAAGGAGACAGAAATCCTCCGTCTCCCTTTTTTTTCGCCATATCTCACGATATCCGCTTCTACAGCGGCAGCCCTCCTAATACTTCCCGTCATGCCGCCTTCGGCGTCACAAACAACACGTGCGCAACAGCCCGATGCGCTACTCCACTGACATCACATAATAATAAATCGGCTGGCCCCCGTACTGCAGCTCCACATCGCAGGACGGATATTTTGACTCGATCTCCGACCGGAAGGACTCCGCGTCCTCCTCCTTTACGTCGCTGCCGTAATAAATACTGATCAGCTCGGAATCATCGGTAATCATTCCGGCGATGGTCTCCCTTGCCACAGTATTCATGGCAGGGCCCGCCGCGAGGATCCCCTTATCGCCGATCCCCATAAAGTCTCCCTTTTTTATCTCCTTATCGTCGATCACCGTATCCCTGACCGCATAGGTTACCTGACCGGTCTGTACATTGGCGGTCTCCCGAAGCATATTTTCCTCATTCTCGTCCGGGGACAGCTCCGGCACAAAATTAATGACCGCCGTAATTCCCTGGGGAATGGTCTTTGTGGGAATTACAAGCAAATCCTTTTCCGTCGTCAGCTCCGCGGCCTGATTTGCCGCGAGGATGATATTCTTGTTGTTGGGAAGGATGAACACCGTCTTCGCGTTTACCTTTTCTACCGCGTCCAGAATATCCGCCGTGCTGGGATTCATAGTCTGGCCGCCCTCGATAATATGATCCACGCCGAGACTCCGGAAGATCTCGTTGAGCCCCTCTCCCGCCGACACGGCGATAAAGCCGAAATCCTTCGGGGGATCCGTCGGCTTTGCGGTCTCCGCGGGTTTTTCCTCCGCCTTTTCCTTCTCCGACATCTTAAACAGCTTTTCCTGATGCTCCAGCCGCATGTTGTCAATTTTCAGGTTCGAAAGCGCGCCGTACTTCAATGCCTTCTGGATCGCAAGACCCGGGTCATTGGTATGTACGTGCACCTTTACCACATCGTCGTCCGCAACACATACAATCGAATCGCCGATGGATTCCAGGTAGGCCTTAAAATCCATCTCCGCCTTGATATTAAAGGTTTTGCTCAGCATGATAATGAACTCGGTACAGTAGCCGTACTTAATTTCCGCCTGGGCCTGCGCCTCCAGGGAGGATGCGCGTCCGCTCTCCGCTTTACCGGCCTCGGGAGTCGGCAGACTAAAATCGATCTCCTTGCCGAGATAGGCGTCATAAGCGCCGGTGAGAACCTCGATCAGTCCCTGTCCGCCGGAGTCAACGACTCCCGCCTGCTTCAGTACCGGCAGCATCTCCGGCGTCTGGCTCAGCACATGGGATGCCTCCTCATTCACCGCCGCGAGGAAGGATTCCAGATCCTCAGCCCCGCCGTCCGCCAACTCCCGGGCCTTTTCCGCCGCGCCCCGCGCCACCGTAAGGATCGTTCCCTCCTTGGGCTTCATAACCGCCTTGTAGGCGGTCTCCACCGCCTTTTCCAGAGACTCCGCCAGAATCGGAATCGTCAGGTATTCTTCCTCCTTGATCCGCTTGGTAAAGCCTCGAAACAGCTGGGAAAGAATCACGCCCGAGTTGCCTCTCGCGCCGCGCAGTGACCCGCTGGAAATCGCTTTACAGATCGCCGCCATATCCGCGTTATCGCCCAGCGCGGAAACCTCCTTCGCCGCGGACATAATCGTCATGGTCATATTGGTTCCCGTATCACCGTCCGGTACTGGAAAAACATTCAGCTCGTTAATCCACTCTTTTTTGTTCTCCAAATTCTTTGCGCCGGCCAAGAACATCCTGGAAAGTAGTTTAGCATCGATTTGCTGTACGCTCACGATATAGTCCTCCTTAATCAATCACTCTGACACCGTCAACATAGATGTTGATCTTTTCGATTTCAATACCGGTGAACTCTTCCACCTTGTACTTTACACTGTCGATGAGATTATCTGCAACGGCCAGTATGCTGACGCCGTAGGATACAATCACATGGAAATCCAGAATCAGCCTGTTGTTCCTGAGCGTCACGCTGATCCCTCTCGTCAGACTGTCCTTTTTCAGAAGCTTTACAATCCCGTCTTTCATACTGACGCCGGCCATACCGACGATGCCAAAGCATTCCACCGCAACGCTTCCTGCATATTGGGCAATCACTTCATTGTCGATGACAATATTTCCCATATGGGTATTCATAGAAGAACCCTTCATATTCTATACCTCTTTCCTTTCCGAAAATAGATGTCCGGTTCCCTGACCGGAACAGACACTTATTTTATTCTAACAGTTTTCCCGAAAAAAGGAAATAATAAAATGAAAAAATAAAAAAGTATTTTTTTTACTTGCTTTTCTGTTCTTTTTCTGGTAAGATATTACCGTTGCGAACTTACTTAACGGCGAGGAGGTGTCAGTATGGCTAAGTGTGATATTTGTGGAAAAGGCGTTCATTTCGGTAATAATGTAAGCCATTCTCATAGAAGAAGCAATGCAATTTGGAGCTCTAACGTAAAAAGAGTGAAATGTAAGGTAAACGGCGGCGCAAAGAGAATGCATGTCTGCACCGGCTGCCTGAAGTCCGGCAAAGTGGAAAGAGCTTAAGCTTGAGCAGATTTAAACAGGAGGTTTCGTGATTCCTCAAGGAAGGTTTCAACGATGCCTCCTGTTTTCTCTTTTTGCGCCGCCGCTTCTGTTCCCGTAACCTTCAGGTTCTACAATTCTTCTTTTCTCTTAATATACTCCCGGTTGATCATCTGTACCAGCTCCTCATCCCCGAACATGTTGTCCGGGTGAAAAATCTTGATCAGATCACGGTAACGCTTGCGCAGGGCCAGGGAATTATTGATTCCGGCAAAGAGCCGCCGCACCGCATTCTCCGAAACGGGCGCGCTTTCCTGCTGTATGGATTTTGACCTGGCCTCCGCCATGGACTTTTTCTGCCGTTCAAACTCCTGTCGATCCAGATCCAGCTGTCGGAAGCCGTCCTGGAGAATCGCCATCTTCTTGTCGAAAAAGAGAGTCTCCTCCTTCAGTCGCTTCCGCTCCTGTACCGTGCGCAGGTTCAGCTCATCCAGCTCCCGCTGAAGCTTTACCCGTTCGCTTAAGAATTTCTCACGGGCCGCGGCAAGCTCCCTGCGCTCGCTCTCCAGACGCATATTTTCCTGAAAAAGCCATATTTTCGCGGCTCTGAGCTCGTCCGGATCTTCCGTCTGGGACACCTCTTGCCAATCTATCATGTAAAATCAACCTCTCAATCACCGCAGAAGCAATGATATCCCAGAAACAGTAAAAGAGCGATGATAACCAGCCCGATCAGGCGGTTATGGGTGACCAGCATCAGCAGCATACCGATGGCGATCAGGAAAGCGGAAAATCCAATCAGCTTTTTCATGCTATCCCCGGGCGCGGACAAGCTCCGACGCCCTCTCTACTTCTCGCTCTAATATATGCAGGATCAACTCTCCGGATTCTTTTCTTTCTCGGGAAAAGCGATGTCCCTGACCTCATCGTCGGACATCTCCTCCTTCTCCTTCGGCTTTGTAAACTTTTCCACAACATCCGGCAGCATATCCAGAATCTTCGTCACCGCATCCTGATTTTTCACGTTTACAAGCTTGGTATAACCGTCCTTGATCACAAGAACCGCGCTGGGCGTCATCTTTCCCCCCAGTCCGCCCGCTCCCGACGCAGAGCCCTTCTGGCTGTTGTTGCCCGCTCCTGCGCCTACGCCGAAGGACACGTCCACAAGGGGTAAAATAATCGTATCTCCCACCTGCGTCGCCTCGCCCACAACGGTTTTGGTAGACAGCACCGTATCCATACCCTTCAGCAATGATTCCACAACGCCCTGAAAATTTTCTTTATCTGCCATCTCGTTTCCTCCCGGCTTTCATCTTTTTCAAAAATACATGCAGCTTCCTGTCAAGAAGCAATTTCAATCCGTTCCACGCCAGAACTCCCCCGGTAATATGTCCGGAAAGCTCCGCCTCGCCCTGTAATATCGCCCTGGTAAAATCAGGCGTCACGACGACGCTTTCTCCCAGAACCAGCGACAACATACAGTAGAGGCCGTACACATGCCCCGTCGTATCCGGAGCCGCCGCGCCGAAGAGAATATCCGCCCGGATTTTTCGGGGCCGGATGCTCTTCAGAATTTTCGCCAGCCGCAGCATTGCGTGCCGCCAAAGCTGCGCGGTATTTTCCTCCTGACAAAGTCGTGCGTAATAGGATAGGTTTCCCCAGATTTCTTTTATTTTATCACAGTTCTTTTGAATTGTGTACTTTATCTTGCCGATTTTTTCCAAAATACCGGCGGAGTCGTCCGAAGCGGGGGCCGCGGCTTCGGTTGAAGTCTCCTTTTCGGAGGCCTTCCTTTTTCCTGCGGGGCTTTCTGTCTCCCCGGACGCCTCTGCAGCTTCCGCATCGGCGGTTTCCCCGCCCGTTTTCGATTTCTCTTTCGAGACCTCCTCCGGTATTGCTTCCGACCTGTCCGCCGGCCTGCTCCCCTCACGATCTGCCGAACCGTCTCCTCTATCCTTTTTCCCGGAGGCGTCCTCTCCTGCATTTTCGGGATTCTCAGGTTCTTCTGGCTTGGCCGCTTTTTTCGCTTCCCCGGGTTTTCCTGATTCTTCGGCCTTCTTTCTCTTTTGGGCCTTTTCCGGCTTCTCCTTCCTCCTTGAGGAATCGAATACCGTCATCCAGAGAACCTTGACCGTAAGCGACCCGGGTTCCGGATAGGAATAGCAGAGCCGAAGGATTCCGAAAAGCCAGCTGGCCCTCGCGGAGGCCCAAAGCTCCTCCGGCGTCTTTTTCCCCTGCAGCCGATATCCCACCGGACAGAACAGAACAAGCAGGGCCAGCAGCAGGAGCAATCCCAAAAGGAGCAGCGCGATAATTCCGATGACCGATAAAATCCTTAAGGTTACGTCCCACATAACAGATACTCCTTCAGGGCACAGTCCCCTCTTTCCTTCAGGCATTCCTGCACCAGCTTTTCAACCATCTCTACCGCCTCGTTGTAATCACCGGCGATCCCCACTACATAAGGCGGATACTTTTCGTAATAACGCTGCGCCAGCTGCTTCGCCTGATAAATCTCAAGCTGGTCGATTGGATTTCTGGAAATCGCAATGAGGAACACCTTCGCGGACAACGGCTTTTTCTCCAGCTTTTCCTTTATTTTCTCCAGTTTTTCCTGTCGAATACTTTTCCCCAGATAAAGAGCCTGATGATATGTAAGCCTTACCGCCATATGCCAGTTCCTTTCCATCGAAAATAAGCGCCTTCGCCGAACGGTTCCGCCCGTGCAAAGGGAAAGCGATCGTATTGCAAGGATCGCGAGTCCTTCCCGGTCGGACGAAAAGACCTCCCCCGGAGGATTACAGCCGGGAATACGTTAATTGTACTTCCGGCTGCCCCATAAATTGCTCTTTTTCAGTTCCAGATATTCATTGTAGGCTTTTTCCAGAATCTGCTTCTCATTCGCAAATCGCAACAGATGATATGCTTCATGATACTTGTAAAATCCGGAGTCTACAAAAAACTCCTCCCTTTGTGGCTTGCTGTAATAACTGTCCGCCATCATCAAATACCAATGAACCTCCTTCTCCACCGTATCCTCCGGAACGGTAAAGGAATATTCACTCTTTCCGATGTATTTCATGATAGTGGCTTTCGCTCCCGATTCCTCCAGCACCTCGCGCAGCGCGGTATCCTTAAACTCCTCCCCCTGCTCCACGGTGCCCTTCGGCAAAACCCATCCCTCATACTTGTTTTTATAATTTTTATACAGAAGAAGGATCTTTCCACGAAATATTACCACACCACCACAGCTTGTTGCTTCAATCATTGCAATTCCTCCTGACTGGTGTGTGTCTTGTCTACCTAGTAAACAGTATAGACTAATCAGGCGGGAAGCGCAATGTTTTTTTCTTCGCTCGGCTGGAAATTCTTCTCACATTATTCCGCGCCGCGCTTTTCATGCCCTGCAGTATGGGCAGGCAGCCGCAATTCCTTTCCGTCCAGAAAGGCGTCCAGAATCTGCCTGACCTCATCCGCTCCTTCGACCGTAAACTGAAGCCGCAGCCTCGCCCTTTCCTTCCATCCGTCGCATTCCCGGTACAGGGACAGTGGAACACTGTTATAGATGACATTCATACAGTGCCTGCAGTCAGCCGCCACAGGAAACTCCTTGTTGTAACGGTCGATCAGTACGGCCTCTCCGCCGTCTTTTCCCGATCGTTTACATTTTCCGGAGGTGCGCAGTACACAGTTTGCCGTAACCATCATGGGAATCCGGCCGTACACGATCTTCTCAAATGCGACTCCGGTTTCGGGCGGTCTTCCGCCGAATGCGGCTTCCGATGTTCCCACGACGAATGCGGCTTCCGCTTCCGACGGCCTCCCGACCGGTTCGTCTCCCGCTTTGAACCGTCTTCCAACTGGTTCGGCTTCCGCTTCCAGAAGTCTCCGCTGCTCCCCGGCGTTCAGCTCCAGCGGCAGACAGAAGCTGTCCACTCCCGCCTCCGCCAGCTCGGCGACCGCCTGACGATTCCAGGTATAAACGTTGGCGTCCAGATGGAACAGCAGACGTCGGTCTCTCCTGCTCCTCAGATACCCCAGCTCGTCCGCGGAACGAACCAGAAAACCCGCAAAGAACATCTTTTCTTCCGTCAACCTCCAGAGCCGATCCAGATCCTCCTGATCCGCCTCGCGGAAAATGTAGGGAAGCGCGATCAGGACAGGACAGCGCTCCGACAGCTGTTCGCACAGCTTCAAAGCATCCCCGCCCCTGTTCTCCAGCAGGTCTCCCGACACATAGACGCAGGCCGGCTTCCGCGCCGGATGCTCTCTCAGCCAATCGACAACGGTTTGTAATTGCTCTTCGGTTTCCGCCAGAATGGTGTAACCTCTCGGCGGTATACCGCGGGACGTTTCTGAACTGTCTTCTCCGCTTCTCGATGCATTCTCATGGAAGAACGCCGCGGTTTCCGTCTCTTTCTGTCCCCGCGGAAGAACTCCGGCTGTCTGCTCCCTGTCCGGCGAAGTCATCTCCTGGCTCTGTGCGGAAGCTTCAACGATCTGCCCTCCGCCCGACAGATTTTCCTCCGCCTGCACAGCTTCCGCGGCTTCATATCCCCGGCTTCGCAGAATCTCTTCCTCCAGCTCCTGTATGCCCCTCCGGCGCAGCTCGTTAATCTGCTGCAGGGGATAAAAAGCGTCCCCGCTAAGAGTAATCTCCATCTCCCGCAGGGAAAAGGCGCTGTCCCCCAGCTTTCCCAGCTGCCTGCGGAGATTTTCCTCCGTCACAGGCTGCTTTTTCGCGGCTTCCACCCTCTCCCCGAAAACCTCCGCCCTGCAGTCTCCGCATTCCAGCGTCAGCCGGGCCTGCCCTCCTGTCCGAAATACCGCCCGTAAGATTACCGGAAGCCTCTTTCGTTCCGAGAGATATTTCCGACGGATCGCTTCCAGCAGCTGCTCGTCGCTTTTTCCGTAGGAGGGATCCTCCAGGGTTACCATATCCGCGCCGTTGCGCTTGAAATAATAACCGTCCTGAACCTGACTCCGAATATAGAGGGAGCCCAGATTTCCGCGATCCTCCCTCTCTACCCGGAATCGCTCCGACGCCTCTTTTCTTCCGAAGCGCTCGGAAAGCTCCCGGTACTGATCGAGGTATTTCCGATAGACGGCGGTCACACCGGCGGCATACTCCGGACGCTTCATCCGCCCCTCGATCTTAAAAGAATCGATTCCTGCCTCAACCAGCCTAGGCAGATGCTCCACCGTACATAAATCCTTCAGGCTCAGGTAATAGCCCTCCCGGTCGTTTCCCTCCTTCGTCCTTACGCGGTAAGGCAGCCTGCAGGGCTGGGCGCATCGTCCCCGGTTACCGCTGCGGCCGCCCAGGATGCTGCTGAAAAGACACTGTCCCGAATAACAATAACACATAGCTCCGTGAACAAAGGTCTCCAGCTCGATCTCCGCCTGCGAACGGATTGTCCTTAATTCCTCCAGCGAAAGCTCTCGGGCCGGTACAATCCGGCTTGCCCCCATCTCCTTCAGCAGCCTGGCCCCAAACCGGCTGCATAAGGTCATCTGGGTACTGGCGTGAATTCCGACCTTGGGGAAGCATTCCCGAATCCGGCGCAGCGCCCCGAAATCCTGCACGATTACGGCGTCCAGCCCCGCCTCGCAAAAAGGCCGCAGCCAGTCCGGCAGCTCCTCCAGCTCCCGCTCCCGCAGCAGGGTATTTACCGTAAGATAAACCTTCCGCCCCAGAAGATGCCCGTAGCGGATACACTGTAAAATCTCTTCCGTCGTAAAATTTTCCGCGTAAGCCCGCGCTCCAAATCGGCTGCCGCCCAGATAGACCGCGTCCGCCCCCGCGTGGACGGCCCCGTAAAACGCCTCCGTATTTCCCGCCGGAGCAAGCAGCTCCGGAATTCTGTTTTCCCGCATTTCGCACCCTCTCTCCGCCTTGCTCTATGCACCGTCCCATAAAATGTGCCGCTTACAGCACATAGAAGAACGTCCGCCTTCTTCCCTTTCTAGGGCGAAATTTCCGATTTCCGGATAGATGAGAAAAGGCTGTCCTTTCGGACAGCCGGTTTTACTTTTTCTTTAATTCCGTCTCCAACCTGACGATATTCTTCGCATTTTCATTTAAATCCTGCTGCAGCGTCTTTACCTGCTCCTGGGAGCTCTCCAGCTTGATCTGGGCGGAAATCAGCTCATGCTTTAGATCATACAGCTCCTTTTCCTTTGCCTGAAGCTCCTCCTCCAGAATCGAAATCTGCTTCTTTGCCTTAAAATAATCGTCGGCAATATTCAGTTGAAGGAGCACGCCCTGCGTATCCATCGGCTGTCTGCGGAAGCTGTCAACCTTATTGTATTCGTTGATCTTGTTATTGATATAAGAGGCCACCCTCTGCAGATAATCCTCGCTCTCGTAGCCGCTCAGGGTAAAAACCTTACCGCCGATAATTACTTCCGTATCTGTTTTTGAAGACATATCTGCTCTCCTTTTGTAAAAAAGACCCGCCTATTTGATTTATTATAGCGCATTATCCTCCCACAGGCAAGCAAAATATTATACTTTTGGTCAGTTTTGGTCAGTTTTATCCATCTGCCGATCCACTATTAACTCTTTCAAGTTGGCGAGTTCTGACAAAGGAGTGAGATCGTTGACCGGGTTATGCTCCAGAGAAAGCACATGCAAATTCGGGAGGCCCGTCAGAGGAGCCACATCGCTGATCTCGTTATTATTCAAGTCAAGATACCACAAATTCGAGAGACTGGCCAGCGGAGTCACATCGCTGATCCGGTTTACATGCAATTCCAGCCATGTCAAATTCATAAGATCAGCCAAAGGAGCCACATCACTGATCTCGTTATAGCTCAGACGAAGGTCGTCCAAATTCGTAAGACCAGCTAAAGGGGTAACATCGCTGATTCCGTTATTCTCCAGATAAAGATCCGTCAAATTCAGGAGACCTGACAAAGGAGTGACATCGTTGATCTCGTTTCCAGACAATGCCAGCCAGTATAAATTAGTAAGGCTGGCTAAGGGAGTCACGTCGCTGATTTGATTGCCTCTCAATTCCAGCAAGGACAAATTGCCAAGGCCGGCTAAGGGAGTCACATCGCTGATCCGGTTGCCATCCAATTCCAGTTCTTCTAAATTCGTAAGGCCTGCTAAAGGAGAGATATCGTTGATCTCGTTATAACTCAAACGAAGGTATTCCAAATTCGTAAGACCGGCCAGAGGAGTGATATCGCTGATCTCGTTATCCAGTAAATGAATGTCCGTCAAATTCGCGAGTCCGGCCAAAGGACTTATATCGCTGATCCAGTTACCCATCGCATAAAGATCTGTCAAATTGACAAGCTCGGACAAGGGAGTGATATCGCTGATCTCATTCCAGCTTAAGGTAAGGGATGTCAAATTAATCAGCTCGCCCAAAGCGGAAATATCTTTGATCTGCTTACCGTTCAGTCTGAGCATCGTCTCATCCCACACATCGCTGAGCATAATATCCCCCTCGGCAATCCCGGTAATCTCCCGCATGGCGGCTTCCAGATTTTTATCCCGCCAGTCCATCACATGATCCTCCGGCATAGGAAGCAACGCCTGTTCCGTCATCCTACTCGCCGGACTGTCGGAAGTGTGTCCAATGATTGCCAGCGCGGTGCCGAGAAGGACAACGGCTGCCGCACTGATGAAACGCCCCGTTTTCTTCATTCGTATACCTCAATGCCCTGCCTTTGCATTATCCCTCCCACAAATTCTCCAGCCCCAAATGAACGTAGGCCAGATCCGTAGCGACCCTTCCCCTGGGAGTGCGGTTGATCAGGCCGTTCTTCAAAAGGTACGGCTCATATACGTCCTCGATGGTTCCCGCGTCCTCGCCGATGGCCGCCGCAAGGGTGTCCAGCCCCACCGGCCCGCCGTTAAACTTACGGATCATGGTGAGAAGCATATTCCGGTCGATATGATCCAGACCCAGCTTATCGACGTCCATCAGATCCAGGGCGGTACGGGCGACCTCCTCCGTAATCACGCCCTCGTATTTTACCTGGGCAAAGTCCCGCACGCGTTTTAAGATCCGGTTGGCAAGCCTGGGCGTACCCCGGCTTCTCCTCGCCATCTCCAGTGCGCCGCCCGGCTCAATCTCCACATTCAACACACCGGCGGAACGCATGATAATAATCTGCAGCTCCTCCACCGTATAAAATTCCAGCCGTTGAATCATTCCAAACCGATCCCGCAGGGGAGCGGTCAGAAGCCCGGCCCTCGTCGTCGCCCCTACCAGAGTAAACTTCGGCAGCTCCAGCCGTACGGAGCGGGCTGTGGATCCCTTTCCGATCATGATATCGATACCGTAATCCTCCATGGCCGGATAGAGCACCTCTTCCACCTGACGGTTCAGGCGGTGGATTTCATCCACAAACAAAAGATCTCCCTCCTCCAGCCCGTTTAATATCGCCGCCATCTCCCCCGGTTTTTCGATGGCCGGTCCGCTGGTCACCTTTAAATGTACCCCCATCTCGTTGGCAATGATGCCCGCCAGGGTCGTCTTCCCCAGTCCCGGAGGCCCGTAAAAGAGCACATGATCCAGGGCGTCTCCCCGCTGCTTTGCCGCCTCGATATAAATCTTCAGATTTTCCTTGATCTTCGATTGACCAATATAGTCATTCAATGTCTGAGGGCGCAGCGTCCCCTCGATCCTGATATCCTCTTCCGTTATGTTTGTCTCGATCATCCTCTTTGTCGGCATATTTTATCCTCGATATATCTCATCCTCGATCGCATCCGTCAATCCGTAATATGGTGTTATTCTTTGAATTTCTTTTAAGTCTTCCCCGAAGCGATTCCATCTTCCGGCTCAGAAACAGCGCTCAGAAAATTTTCTTCAATGCCGCTTTTAAGACCGCTCCGGAATCCATCTCTTCGATTCCCTCGATTGAATTGACGGCCTTCATGCTCTCCGCCTGCCCGTAGCCCAGCGCTACCAGCGCCTCTACCGCTTCCTTCTTCTGGGGAGTGTCCGCCGCTCCGCCCGCCGCCGTGGCGGCGATCTCCCGGCCGATCAGGACATCGTCGATTGTAATCTTGTCCTTCAGATCGAGAATCACCCGCTGCGCCGTCTTCGCGCCGATCCCCGGCGCTTTCGCCAGCGCCTTCGCGTCCCCTGACATAATCGCGTATCGGAGGGAATCCGCGTCCATGACAGACAGAATCGCAAGCCCGCCCTTAGGACCGATCCCGTTCACCGTGATCAGCTTCTTAAAGATTTCCAGATCGCTGCGGGTCAGAAAACCGTACAGCCAGAAAGCGTCCTCCCGAACACAGGTGTAGGTATAAAGCTTTACCGGCTCTCCACCCCGGGGAAGCCGGGACGCCGTATCCGCGGATATTTTCACGTTTATCCCCATCCCGTTTACATCGATTACCACATTATCCTCTGCGATATCCTCCACGATCCCCTTTACAAACGCTATCATATTGTTTCTCTCCTTCGCGCCGGAAACCTTTTCCGGCGCCTGTCCTATCCCTTTGCTTCATAAACGACAACCTCATCTTCCCTGATCCGTTCGAGAAAATCGATATCATTTGATGTATCTGTAATTACATCCACCTTCTTTCCAAATGTCATTTCAAGCTCGTCAATAAAAGAAGCTAACTGAAACAATGATTGTATTTTCCCTTTTGAAATAATAAAATCATAATCACTTGATTCTGTTGCTGTATTTTTTGCCCTCGATCCAAACAGCGCGACTCTGTCCGCCCCGTATTTCTGTGCAATAGGAGCGATTAATTTTGATATGCTTTTAATATCTGTCATCTGACTCCTCCATGGCTGGAATGCTTTGTTGTTCCCCCCGTTTCTATCATATCCCGGATACCGTTTTAAATCAATCATGAATTTCCCTTTTTGAATGTAGCATCCAATAAATCTTTCCCCCTGCAATCTTCTTTCTCAGACCCTTAAGACACTGAGTCTAAGGGAGTCCTCAGCAGCTTCCGATACACAATCAAAAAGCAGACCATATGCACCGCAAAGGTCAGCGCCCAGCTGATGGGATAGGAAATATAAAGACATTCCAGGGTGCGCACCTGTCGGAATACCGTATAAATCCAGACCACCCGGAACAGGCAGGCTCCCGTCAGGGATACCAGCATCGGCATGATGGAATAGCCGATGCCCCGCAGCACTCCTACCATGACGTCCATCATGCCGCAGAAGAAGTAGGGAGCGCAGACATAGGTCATGCGCAGGATGCCGTAGCGGATGACCTCGGCGTCGGGCGTATAAAGCTTCAGAAGCGTCCCCGCGAGGAGATAGGCCCCGTTTCCCATCAACAGTCCCACCGTGATAACAAGGCCCTCGCAGATCAGCATGACCCTTCCCACCCGGCGGTATTTCAACGCGCCGTAATTCTGCCCGCAGAAGCTGATGGCCGCCTGATAAAAGGAATTCATGGCCGTATAAACAAAGCCCTCGATATTGCTGCCAGCCGTGTTCCCTGCCATGACGACGGAGCCAAAGCTGTTGACGGAGGATTGGATTAGCACGTTGGAGATCGAAAACAGGGAGCCCTGAAGCCCCGCAGGAATACCGATCTGAATCATTTTCAGCAGCTTGTCCTTCCGGAGCCGGAGTCCGTTCAGCTCCAGATGGTATACGCCGTCCGTCCGGATCAGGCAGCGGAGAACCAGCGCGGCGGAGATCGCCTGGGAGACCACCGTAGCCGCCGCCACCCCGGCCACGCCCATGGAAAAGACAATCACAAAAAGCAGATTCAACACGACGTTCACCACGCCTGCCGCCAGCAGATAATACAGCGGACGTCTGGTATCTCCCACTGCCCGCAAAACCGCCGCGCCAAAGTTATAAGCCATCATAAAGGGCATTCCGGCAAAATAGATCCGCATATAGAGGACGGACTGGCCGATGACATCCTCCGGCGTCCCCATCAGGGCCAGCGCCGGACGAGAGGCGAAAAAGCCGACGAATATCAGCAGAACGCCGCCGATGGCAGACGTAGCCACCGCCGTCTGAACCGTCTCCCGCAGCTCCTTCTCCTGCCCGGCCCCGTAAAATCTCGACACCAGCACATTGGCTCCCACGGACAGCCCGATAAACAAATTGACCAGCAGATTGGTCAGGGAGCCGGTGGAGCCCACCGCCGCAAGGGCCTCGTTTCCCGCAAATCTCCCCACCACCACAATGTCCGCCGCGTTAAACAAAAGCTGCAAAATCCCGGAAAGCATCAGGGGAAAATAAAAGATCAGAATCTTTCCCAAAAGCGGCCCGTTGCACATATCGATCTCATACTTTCCGGTTTTTCTTTGTGCGCTCATATGATCCCTCCATACCCGCCTGCGAGTTCAAACCACTCCACGGAACCATTCGGTTCCGCAAACAGGGCCTGCGGCTTCCCGCAGACCCCGTAACGCATATCACGCTTGTCTTTACTTACTGTTAATATAGTTGATCAAACCCTCGGATGCGATAATCTTCTGCATAAACTCCGGAAACGCCTGCCCCTTGAAGGTAGTTCCCCTCGTCACATTGGTAATTATCCCCGTATCAAAGTTGACCTCCACCTCGTCGCCGGCCTCGATCCCCTTGCTGGCCTCGGGGCACTCGATGATGGGAAGGCCGATATTGATGGCGTTCCGATAAAAGATCCGGGCGAAGGTCTCCGCGATAACACAGCTGACCCCCGCCGCCTTGATGGCGATGGGCGCGTGCTCCCGGGAGGAACCGCAGCCGAAATTCTTCTCCGCAACGATAATGTCTCCCTTTTTGACTTTCCCGATAAATTCCCGGTCGATATCCTCCATGCAATGGGAGGCGAGCTCCGCAGGATCGGATGAGTTCAGATATCTGGCGGGAATGATGACGTCCGTATCCACGTTGTCACCGTATTTAAAAACCGTTCCCCTTGCGTTTTTCATGATGATACCTCCTGATACTTCGTTTCAATGATTTTCCCCGCCTTGACGGGTTCTCTTCGTTTTGACCGACATCCCGGCTCCTTTTACTCTTCCGGCCCGGAAATGACTCCCGCGATCGCGCTGGCCGCCGCCACGGCGGGACTTGCCAGGTAAATCTCGGATGTAACGTGTCCCATCCGGCCTACAAAGTTGCGGTTCGTGGTGGAAACGCACCGCTCTCCCTCCGCCAGAATCCCCATATAGCCTCCCAGACAGGGACCGCAGGTCGGGGTGCTGACAATCGCGCCTGCCTGAAGAAAGATCTTTAAAAGCCCTTCCTCCATGGCCTGCAGATAGATCGCCTGAGTGGCGGGAATAATAATGCACCTCATCCCCTTCGCCACATGCCGCCCCTTTAAGATCTCCGCCGCCGTCCGCAGATCGTCCAGCCTGCCGTTGGTACAGGATCCGATCACTACCTGGTCGATCCGGATGGGCTCCATCTCCCGTATCTCGTCGATGGTGTGCGTGTTCTCCGGCAGATGGGGAAACGCCACCGTAGGGCGCAGGGCGCTCAGATCGACGGTATACTCCGCGTCATAAACCGCGTCCTCATCCGCCTCATAAATCTTATAAGGTCTTTCAGAATGCTCCTTCAGGTATTGCTCCGCCAGCGCGTCCACCGGGAAAATCCCGTTCTTTCCGCCCGCCTCGATGGCCATGTTCGCGATGGTAAAACGGTCGTCCATGGTCAGGTTCGCGATTCCGTCCCCCGTAAATTCCATGGATTTATACAACGCGCCGTCCACCCCGATCATGCCGATAATGTGAAGGATGACGTCCTTGCCGCTGACGTATTTCGCCGGTTTCCCGGTGAGATGGAAACGGATCGCGGAGGGAACCTTGAACCAGGCCTTGCCCGTCGCCATCCCGGCGGCCATGTCCGTGCTGCCGACGCCGGTGGAGAAAGCGCCCAGCGCGCCGTAGGTACAGGTGTGGGAGTCCGCGCCGATGATGACGTCCCCCGCTACGGTCAGTCCCTTTTCCGGCAGAAGGGCATGTTCGATTCCCATCTCGCCTACCTCAAAATAATTTGTGATCTCATTTTTCTTCGCAAACTCCCGCACACACTTGCAATGCTCCGCGGATTTGATATCCTTGTTCGGCACAAAGTGATCCGGCACCAGGGCGATTTTATCCTTGTCAAACACGCCCTTCGCCGTAAACTTCTCCATCTCCTTTATGGCCACGGGGCTTGTAATATCGTTGCCCAGCACCAGGTCAAGATCCGCCTCGATCAGCTGTCCGGCCTCCACATGCTCCAGCCCCGCGGCCGCGGCGAGAATCTTCTGCGTCATTGTCATTCCCATATTCGTCACCATACCTTTCGATTTGTCCTGATGATCCGGCGGAGAAATCCTCCCCGCATGTCGCAATCCCGGAATTCATGCTCTGCGAAAATTCGATTGTCATGAGTCCCGGAATTTCGCGTTTTATGAAAATTCGACTGCCCTCTGCAACAGAATCCGCGTTTCAAGGAATTCTGCCGTCAACAATAGAATTTACGCTCTGCGAAAATTCTATTGTCATGAATCGAAGAATTACCGACCACCTTGTGGCCGGTAATCCCCAAAATGTTTGTACAATTGACATGATAACACAATCCGGCCCATTGTTCAAACATTACTTCTTGATTTTTTTTATCTTATCGGAAGCTTCGTGACGCTTTTTTATACCTGACCGCTTTCTCCTGCCTTCAGCCTCCAGACGGTAGTCGCCTTAAAGAGATCCCCGTCCGTCTCCAGGGTAAGCTCCCCGCCCTGCAGCTCGGTAAAGCTCTTGGCGATGGCAAGCCCCAGCCCGGATCCTTCCGTATTCCGGGAAGCGTCGCCCCGGACAAACCGCTCCGTCAGCTCCGAGGAGTCCACGGTAAGCTCCTGGGCGGAGATATTCTTCAGGGTAATCACCACCGTATCGTCGATTCGGAATCCGTTCACATAAACCCTGGTTCCCCGCATGGCGTACTTTGCGATATTTCCGAAGAGATTCTCATAAATCCGGTAAGTCTTCTGGCTGTCGAGGGACAAAAGCACCTTCTCCTCCGTCAGCTTCATCCTTACGTCAAGCCCTGCCTCCTGCAGCTTGTCGCCCATCTCAAAGGCCACCTGCTTTAAGAGGTTCATAATATCGACCTCCGTCAGATTCAGGGTAATATTCTGGGAGTTGGCCTTGCTGACCTCGAACAGATCCTCGATCAGAATCTTCAGCCGCAGGGATTTCGACTCCAGAATCTTCAGGTATTCCTTCCGCTGCTGCTCGGTGATCCCCTCCTCCTGCAGCAGGTTTACATAGGTAATAATCGCGGTCAGGGGCGTCTTCAGGTCATGGGAGACGTTGGTAATCAGCTCCGCCTTCATCCGCTGGCTTTTCACCTCCTCGTCCACCGCCCGCCGAAAGCCGTCCTGAATCCGAATGAAATGAGGCTTAAAGGGCTCGAATACCCCCAGATCCTCCTCGATCGTAACGTTCAGGTGTCCCTCCGCCATCTCGTTGGTCGCCCGCAGCAGAATCCGATACTTCTTCTGCAGGTCGCTGACGTATTTTCGCAGGATCAGGTACATGATCCCGGAATAGATGATCGTCACAAAAAAGCCGCCGAACCAGAGGCTGCTGATGACGAACAGGATCACTCCGTTGACCAGAAGAAGCTTAACAATCGTCTTATGGGCGTCCTGTGTCAGATCCAGATGCTGCAAAGCCTCATAGGCTCCGATCGCCTTACGCTTCAGAAAGGGGAAAAACCGATAAATCAGGCTCCTCTCCCGGATATACTCCCTGATTCCCATCTTCCGCACCGCCCTGGCACAGATCCCCAGATACCAGAAACAGAAAAAGAAAGCGGCCATCAAAATCAGGTTATAGCCCATTGTGATACAAAAGGCGGCTTCATCCCAAAATCCGGCATTGATCAGCGCCTCCTCCGCCTGGCCTCCCGCCACGTAGACGATCAACTCCTCCGCCAGAGAAAACGGAGCAAAGGAGCAAAGCCCCAGCACAAAGAGAATTTCAAAGGGCAGGGAACAGACCGGACTCTCCTCCCAGGGCCGAGTCTCCTTCAGCACGGGAAGAAACAGCCCCAACAGGAAAAGAACCAGGAGAAACAGAAAAAGGATTCCGTCCAGCCCCACCGCACGGTAGGCCTCCCGCGATACCGCGTCTTCGCTATAATAGAGGAACGCCGAATCGGAGGATACATACTCTGTCGTATAACTCGACTGCGCGGTATAGGCGGACAGATAGTCCGCGGAAGCGGCGTAGATCACGGTACAGTTGGCGGGGCCGACGAAGCCGAGATACCGTCTGGCGTAATTCATATTGTTTTTTACCAGGGAAAGCAACGGCGTATCGTCGCGAATCACTTCGTTGGCGGTCTTGCGAAGGCGATCCCCGTTTTCGCTTCGCACCGCCCCGACGGTAATATTTCCGGCTCCGTCAAACTGGAAAACCAGCAGGAAAAAGCGCCGGTAATCCGCCAGATTCTCATACTCCAGAATTCCCTCCGCGTCCTCCTGAGACATGTTCGTGATATATTTCCCGGTAATATCGTCCCTGATCAGGTAATCAAAAATACTGTTCAGCCTTTTAAAATTGTTTTCCAGATTGTTAAAGCATCCGCCGAGATTATTGACCTCAATCTGAATTTGATGGAGCTCATTCAGGGCGATGGAGTCGTAGTCCGTCCATTCCGCCGAATCCCTCTCCCCCTCGCCGGACTCCCCCCACTCATTTTCTTCCAGGATATCGATCCTGCGATCGACCTCTTCCTCCTCCAGCAGCCATTCATAGCCTGACGTCGGCTTCAGATAGACGTCCCGATAGTCCAGCTGGGCCTCCTGCCGGGAATTGCAGAGATCCTTATAGAGGAGATAGCTGCTTTGAAAAAGCCAGGAGATGTTCTCCTTGCTTTCCAGAAGATTTCCTCTCCATTTTTTCGCGCTGTCCGCGAGGAAGCCGTAAAAAAAGGTCAGAAGAAGGGCCGCCCCCAGGCAGACGAGAATTCCGAAGCTGACCCAGCGGGGAGGACGGCGCTTCTTACCGGGAGATTGTTTTTCGGACTTGCGGGATGCTTTGTCCATCTCCGCGGCGGCTTTCCCAAAGGCTTTGTCCGCCTCCTTGGAAGCTTTTCCGAAAGCTTTGTCCGCCTCCTTGGAAGCTTTCCCCAAAGCTTTATCCGGCTCTCCGGATGCCCTTCCGAAAAATTTTTCCGCTTCCTCCGCCTGACTTAATTTCCCGGATGCCGTGCCTGGCTCACCCGGCGCGCCGCCGTTCGCCGCCGCATCCGCATCCCTGTTTTCCTTCCGCCTTCTCCACTCCATGCGAACCTCCGTTTCTACCTTCCGCCACGCCGCCTGCAGCAGCGCAAACCACCCCATGAAACCAGTCGGTTCCACGGAACCTGTCGTTTTCGGGAATCTATCGTTCCCAGGGAGCTATCGTTCCCAGGAATCTATCGTTTCCGGGAAGAATACCGCGCAAGGAGGCAGCTATGTCCCTCCCTGCATTCTTCGGGGTACAAAGATCTCTTGCCAGATCGTAATCGAATGCATCACGGATTCCACCCGTATTCCGACTGCCATCCGGCCGGAATATCCGTGACATCGATTTCCCGGTACAGCATCGCAGCATCATGAGAGAACGCAGCTGCAATCCATTCGTCAGCGGAATATCCCTTGCATTCATAGACTCTGTGATTTTTGTCCCCGTCCACAATGCCGATTTGGTTTCCGCGATCGCCGTAAGCCGCCAAAGCGCCGTAAGGGACGTAGATCTTATCCTCCCATGCGATCGCCGCGTAGTCGTCGCCAACCTCCGTCGTCATCGCTTTCAGGCCGATTCTGACCTCCACGTCGGAGGCCGTTATATAGACGACGATATCTTCCCCGGAAGCATTCTGCATGTTGCCCACCCCGATTTTATACCAGGCGCCTCTTTCCACCTCCATTTTTACCGGCATTCCCGGCGTGATATAGGTTGGCTTATACGCGCCTTCTCCCTTTGCCTCTACCGACTGCAAGATTACTTCGCCGTCTCCCATCCCCTCCCCGGCGTACAGGGTAACCGTCTTCCCCTTGGGGCATATTTCCTCCTCGGAATAAAGAAACGCTTCCGTACTGCCCGCGGGAATGGTAATTCTGATATCATAGCTCTTTCCTCCCGTCAGAAAAAGCGCTGCGCATAGACTAACCGCTGCAAGCATGAGAAGAAGAATACCAATCGTCCATTTCTTATTTTTCATCAGCAAATCCTCCAATTCAATATCGCACTCTCCGATTCCAACGCCGGATCCACAAAACACCCGGCTACTGCTTATCGATCTTATAGCCCACGCCCCAGACCACCTTCAGGTACTTTGGGTTCTTGGGATCGATCTCGATTTTTTCCCGGATGTTCCTGACATGCACCATGATCGTATCGGTATTGACCGCCTTTTCGTTCCAAATCCGCTCGTAGATTTCATCCGCGGAAAACACCCTTCCGGGATTCTTGATCAGAAGCTGCACGATCTTAAACTCCATGGGCGTCAGCTTCACCGGCTCGCCGTCCACCGACACCTCCACGGTATCCTCGTTCAGCTCCAGGCCGCCGATGGTGTAAATATGCTCCTTGCCGCCCTCCTCGTTCACCGCCGCCAGATACTTGGCGTAGCGCCGCAGATGGGAATTCACCCGGGCTAAAAGCTCCAGGGGCGTAAAGGGCTTTGTCACATAATCGTCCGCGCCCATGTTCAGCCCCATGATCTTATCGACCTCCTCCGACTTCGCGGAAAGCATGATCACCGGGAACTCGCACTCCATGGCGCGCAGCTTCATCAGCATGGTAACCCCGTCCATCACCGGCATCATAATATCGACAATGGCAAGATGCAGCTCCTCCTGCTCCACCACCTTCAGCCCCTCCGCCCCGTTGGCCGCCTGAAAGACCTCGTAGCCCTGGTTGCGCAGATAGATCTCCACGCCTTCCCGGATCTCCTTATCGTCCTCCACCACCAGTATCTTGTACTTGGAAATCATCCTATTCTTCCTGCCCCTCTCTGTGGATTTAAATACTCCCTTAACAATAGAAATCACGCCCCGCGAAAGTCAATTCACCCGAATCACACCGGCCGGTACTGATAAGACGCAGCACAATTTTCCGCCATTACCCTATTATAGACTTGAACCGCTTCCCGCGCAACCGCATCTTCGCGAAATTTTAACCCGGAAAGGTAAGCGTTTTTTGCCATACTCGCACGGTCAAAATCCCTGGACAGAAAATTTTTCAGAGCGTCCGCGTACTCTTCGTTGTCCTCTTTGGTCAATAAACCATTGACCCCACCGGTCACCAAATCCTCCACCCCTGAGGCTTTCACTGCGATGACAGGGGTGCCTCCCGCGAAGGCTTCCAGCACCACGATACCCTGGGTCTCGGTTTTGGAGGCGAAGAGAAACGCGTCCGCCGCCGCAAAATAAGCGCCCATCTCCCGGTTTGGGATTTCCCCCGTAAAAATTACTTCCTCCGCAAGTCCCCGCTCCCGGCAGAGACGTTCATACTCCGCCCTCTGGGCTCCTTCTCCCACCATCAGCATCCGAAAAGGCTTTCCGTACTTTTCCTTGAACCGGGCCAGGCTCTTAATCAGGAACGCCACGTTTTTCTCCGGCCCCATCCGGGACACCGTGAGAAACATAGGAAGCTCCTCCGCCTGATATTGCCTGCGAACAGCCTGCTTTTCCTCCTCTGTCACCCGGAAGCTTCTCTCCTCGATCCCGGTGGGAAGAATCCCCGTCCTGTCGCGCTCCACGCCGCAGGTATCCGTCAGATACCGGCGAATCCCCTCGGTAGGGGCGAAAATATAGCTGCAGCGCCGGAAAAAGGGCTTGAGATAAAGGGGCATAAGCTTTTCCGCCCGAACCAGACCTCCGGTATAGCATTCCACATATTTCTCATATCTGGTGTGATAAGTAAAAACAAGAGGGATCCCGTATTTTCGGGAGAGCCAGGCGGCCGTTCTCCCTACCAGCATGGGATGATGTACATGGATCACATCGAAGCGCCTCTTCCGGAATTCCTCCTCGATCCGCAGATCAAAGGGATTCGGAATCACAATGCCGCCGACAAAACGGTGCAGCAGCGTGGCGTACCGGAAAACATCCTCCTCTTCCTCCTGCTCCCGGTAGGTGGGCGCGAAGATTACCGCCTCATGCCCCTGCGCCCGCAGGCCGACCGCCAGTCTTTCGATCGAGATGGGAACGCCGCCCATCACCGGTTTATAGTTATTTGTCATCAAGGCTATCCTCATGCTTTTTCTCCCTGCTTCTTCTCGGATCTTTCTTTTCCGATCTTACTTTTCTGATCTTTCTTTTTTGATTTTTTCCCGATTTTTCTTTTCCGATCTTTCTTCCTTGATCTATCTTCTCCGATTTTTCTTCTCCAATCTCCCGCCATGCCGCCTGCGGCACTTCTCCGGAAGGACACTGTATTTGCGTTCTTCCGGAATGATTTGGATTTCTTGGTCAGTGTATTTTGCTGACTTGAAAAATCCTCATTCCGTCTACACACTTCCGAGCAGCTGGAACACCTGATCTCCCAGCACGTACCCTGCGCCCACAAACACAAAATTCCAGAGGAAGATGCCGCAGGTAGAGCTGATTACATATTTTCCCAGATTCATTTTCACCACGCCCGCGGGGATCGATACCAGCGTCCGGATCATAGGCAGAAGCTTTCCCAGGAATACTCCCATACATCCTTTCCGACGGATCCAATCCAGATTTTTTTCCAGCGCCTCCTTCTGCTTCGGGAAACGTCTTGTATAAGCGTTCAGAAAGACCTCTCCGCCCTTCCAGCCCAGGGCGTACAGCATCAGGCTGCCCAGCAGTCCCGCCGCGACGGTGATCACCATGACCCAGAAGAAATGAATGTTTCCCCTCGCCGCCATGATACCCGACAGCGGCATGATAATCCCGGCGGGGAAGCCCGGCAGATTCAGGTATTCCAGAAAGACAATGACAAAAATAGCGATAGCGCCGTATCTCGTAAAATAATAAGTGACCGTTGACAAATCCATTGTGATACTCACTCCTTCCTTCATTCTTAATATAAACGGGAAACCTAAATACATGCGCCAGAGAAAAGCAAAGATTTTCTAAAGAGATTTTAAAAAAAAGTGTACCCGGGCCGATTTTACGGCTTGGGTACACTTTCCTTGTTCATGACAATAGAATTCTCGCGAAGCGTGAATTCTATTGTTTAAATGTGTGCCCGGCGGCGCACGTTTCTAACCGGTGCAAGTCCGGAATCCGCCC
>JAMPIG010000001.1:0-9935 GCA_023662875.1 Roseburia sp.
AAGATTTATCAGTGCGGTCTGCCGAAGGAGATGGCGATCGAGCTGTTTAAGCCCTTTGTGATGAAGGAGCTGGTAGCGAAGGGAATCAGCCAGAATATCAAGAACGCGAAGAAGCTTGTAGATAAGATGGATACGCAGGTCTGGGATGTGCTGGAGGAGGTTATCAAGGAGCATCCTGTGATGCTGAACCGCGCGCCGACCCTGCACAGGCTGGGAATTCAGGCCTTTGAGCCTATCCTGGTAGAGGGTAAGGCGATCAAGCTGCATCCCCTGGTATGTACCGCCTTTAACGCGGACTTTGACGGCGACCAGATGGCAGTGCATCTTCCCCTGTCGGTGGAAGCGCAGGCGGAATGCCGTTTCCTGCTGCTGTCGCCCAACAACCTGCTGAAGCCCTCCGACGGCGGCCCGGTTGCCGTGCCTTCGCAGGACATGGTGCTCGGCATCTATTATCTGACCCAGGAGAGACCCGGCTCTGTGGGAGAGGGTAAGTTCTTCAAGAATGTAAACGAGGCGATCTTGGCTTATGAAAACAAGGTATGTACGCTGCATTCCAGAATCACGGTTCGCGTTACCAAGAAGAGGGAAGACGGCGAGGTTGTGTCAGGAAATGTGGAGTCTACTCTGGGGCGCTTTCTCTTTAATGAGATCCTTCCTCAGGATCTCGGCTTTGTAGACAGAAGCGATCCGGAAAATTTCCTGAAGCTGGAGGTTGATTTCCATGTGGGCAAGAAGGGCCTGAAGCAGATCCTGGAGAAGGTTATCAATACCCACGGGGCCTCCAGGACAGCCGAGGTATTGGACGACGTAAAGGCGATCGGCTATAAGTATTCGACCAGGGCGGCTATGACCGTTTCGATTTCAGATATGACCGTACCTGCGAGAAAGTCGGAGATGCTGGCGGAGGCGCAGACGACGGTAGACCGGATCTCCGCGAACTACCGCAGAGGCCTGATTACCGAGGAGGAGCGCTACCGCGCGGTGGTGGAGACCTGGAACGAAACCGATAAAGAGTTGACGGAGGTACTGCTGGCCGGGCTGGATAAGTATAATAATATCTTTATGATGGCGGATTCCGGTGCCCGCGGTTCCAACCAGCAGATCAAGCAGCTGGCGGGTATGCGCGGCCTGATGGCGGATACGACGGGACGGACGATCGAGCTGCCGATCAAGTCCAACTTCCGTGAGGGGCTGGACGTTCTGGAGTACTTTATGTCTGCTCACGGCGCGCGTAAGGGATTGTCGGATACCGCTCTTCGTACCGCGGACTCCGGTTACCTGACCAGACGAATGGTAGATGTTTCCCAGGAGCTTTCGATCCGGGAGACAGACTGCTCGGAGGGAAGGGCTGAAATCCCCGGAATCGTGGTAAGGGCCTTTATGGACGGCAAGGAGACCATCGAAAGCCTGAAGGACAGAATTACGGGAAGATATTCCTGCGAGGATATTTATGATAAAGACGGCGACCTGATCGTGAAGCATAATCATATGATCACACCCAGCCGCGCGGCACGCATTTTAAGCACGGGCGTAAACGAGAAGGGCGAGCCTGTGGAGGCGGTCAAGATTCGTACTATCCTGACCTGCCGCTCTCATGTCGGAATCTGTGCGAAATGTTACGGCGCGAATATGGCGACCGGCGAAGCGGTTCAGGTAGGCGAGGCGGTCGGTATTATCGCCGCGCAGTCCATCGGTGAGCCCGGTACGCAGCTGACTATGAGAACCTTCCACACCGGCGGCGTGGCAGGCGACGATATTACACAGGGTCTTCCCCGTGTCGAGGAGCTTTTCGAGGCGAGAAAGCCCAAGGGACTTGCCATTATCGCGGAGTTCAGCGGGAAGGCGGAGCTTCGGGATACCAAGAAGAAGCGCGAGGTCGTTATCTCCAACGAGGAGACCGGGGAAAACAAGGCCTATCTGATCCCCTACGGCTCCAGAATCAAGGTGCTGGACGGACAGGTGCTGGAGGCCGGAGACGAGCTGACAGAGGGCAGCGTAAATCCTCATGACCTGCTGAAGATCAAGGGAATCCGCGCGGTACAGGACTATATGCTCCGGGAGGTACAGAGGGTGTACCGTCTGCAGGGCGTTGATATTGCGGATAAGCATATCGAGGTAATCGTGCGTCAGATGCTGAAGAAAGTGCGCATCGAGAACAACGGGGATACCGAGTTCCTGCCGGGAACTCTGGTAGATGTACTGGAGTATGAGGACATCAACGAAAGGCTTGTGGAAGAGGGTAAGGAGCCGGCGGAAGGCAAGCAGGTTCTGCTTGGTATTACCAAGGCGGCTCTCGCTACCAACTCCTTCCTGTCCGCGGCGTCCTTCCAGGAGACCACGAAGGTGCTTACGGAGGCGGCGATCAAGGGGAAGGTCGATAACCTGATCGGACTGAAGGAGAATGTTATCATCGGTAAGCTGATTCCGGTGGGAACCGGTATGAAGCGCTACCGTAACACGAGGCTGAGCACGGACGAGAGCGAGACCATATCTTACGATGAGTATATGCCCGAGGAAGAGATCGAGGCTGAGGAAGAGATGGCGGAGACAGAGGTTTACGAAGAGGGGGCGGAGGAAGAAGCCGCGCCGGTGGAAGTGTAGGTTATAAAAGGAATAGAGAGGCAGAAAAATACCGCGGGGCGAAAGCTCCGCGGTATTTTGGTTACCTGCTATTCCGTAATCACCTTCCAGGTCTTAATCCGATAAAACGTATCCTCGTCCGTCTGGGGATAGAGGATCTCAATCTCCACAAAGAGGGTCTGGGAGTCGCTGATCGGGATGGAATAAGACTTGTTGTGTCCTACGGCATTAAAATATTCCTCCGCGCTGCCGGAAATTCGATATTGGCTGATCAGGGCGGCGTCCACTCCGGCCAGGGATTCCTGCGCCCGGCTGCCGGCCTCGTAATAGGCGGCGGTGCGATCCGCGATCCGGGAGGACAGCTTTCTGTCGGCGTTTGCGCTGACGATGGAGAGCGTGGCGAAGGAGATCAGGCAGAGGATGACAAAGATCATCAGCATCGAGGAGGATCCTATATTCATTCCGCCAAAGCGCTTTTTGTTTTTACTCAAGAGAACCCCTCCTTTCCGCATTGTGCAGCGCCAGATTCAGGGAATAGATCATTGTCCCGGTATCCGGCGAAAAGGTATGGCCGTCCAGATTCCAGGAATTCGGGTCGGCGCAGGAATAGACGGTTACTGCTGCATAAAGGAGGCCGGAAGCGTCGGGAAGCAGAGATAATTCCGCCACATAAGAAACCTCGGGGTCGGAGCTCTCGACCGCGTTCCAGTCGCTGTCAAAGACCGTAAAGATACCGTTGCCGCCGTCGGTGGGAGCGCTGCCGTCCAGCATCAGCAGCATGGCGTCCAGGCTGCCTCCCGCGGCGTACCAGGATTCCGCCAGATTCTGAGCCTGGGTGATGGCGTTGTTCTGATTTACCGTCTCCCTGCTGAGAAGATGGGATCGGGCAAAGAGCTGGATGCAGACGGCGCTGGCCAGGGAGAAAAATAAAATCGCTATGATTAATTCCATTAAAAAGAGACTGGATCTTGAATGTTTCATGAGGATACTCCTTTGAAAAGCTAACGGCAGTGCAGGGACAAATTCAGCTGTCTTGTCTCGCCGCCGGAAAGCGTCATGGAGACAGACAGAAGCCTTTCGTCCGGCTGCCGATATTCCAGCGCCTCCAGACGGATAATGTTCTGACCGGCGTTCAGGATATCGTTTCCGATATCCGCGTCCCTGCGGACATAAAGCTCCTTCAGCCAGCCGTCGTGCAGATAGAGGTAGGTACAGTACGCGTCGCCGTTCCACTCATCGGTAAGAATCAAAGCGGGCTGCTGCTCCAGAGAACCGAGAGAGACCGCGTAGCTGCCGTCGGAAAGGATGCAGTCGGACTGGCGTACTTTTTCAGTAATATAGGCGATCGCAGTCCGGTCGTCATAATTACGGCTCATATCCCGAACGGTGTGCTGGTAGACGTCCGCGCCCACCGTAATCAGCACCAGCGCGGAGACCGCGAAAACGCCGAACAATGCCAAGACAAACAGAATATCTACCACAAAATGTTTTTCCTGTTGTAAGAAATTGTTTCTTTTCTCCATTTTCTTTTGCCTCCAAATCGGGGAGGTTCGTTCCCTTTATGATCTCATAGAAAGCTTCATATGACTCTATTTTTGTGAGTTTTGCTTGCGCAGCACCGTAATATCCGGCACAAGGTTGCTGCCGAAGAAATCGTAATCCACCAGAAATTCCGACTCGTCGTAGGTCAGGCCGTAGTGATCCTTAAGGTACTGAAGATCCGGCGGATAGGAGCCTTCTACCGCATAGCACTGCGCAATGCTGCGGGAGAGGGCGGTCTCAAGGCTTTCCTGCCGTTTGGAGGCGGCTGTATCGCCCACGGACTGGACGCCGCCGAGGAAGAGCAGAAAAATCAGGACGAAAGCCAACAGAGGCAGCCATACGGCGAGCTTGTGTCCCACAGAGGGGGAGGCCTGTTCAAAGCGATTCATAAATCATCCCTCCTAACCGATACTGGTCATGATTCCCATAAGAGGAAGGATGACAGACAGAAGGATCAATCCGACAATGACGGATAAGATAATAACCAGAGTGGGCTCCAGCACGGAGATAATCGACTGGATCCGGCGGTCGGTTTCCTTTTCGTAGTTATCAGCGATCTTGCGCAGGACGGAATCAATGTTGCCGCTCTTAAAGCCGACGCCGATCATCTGGGAATGCAGATTGTTAAAAATCCGGGAGGAGGCCAAGGCTTCTGCAAAGTTGCCGCCCTCCTGCAGGGACTGCTTGCAGGCGGTGATCTTCGTCTGCATTTCCTTGCTGCCGACCAGAGGATACACCATATCCAGGCCGGAGAAGATATCCATGCCGCTGCTCATGGTCAGCGCCATACCGCTTGCGAAGCGCTCGCAGGCGACGCTCTCGTAAAAACGTCTCGTAAGGGGAAAGACGCTTAAGAATTTTCCCCAGAGGCGCTTGCCCGCGACTGTCCTTGAGGCGAACAGGTAGGCTAAGGCCAGGAGAACCAGCAGGACGAGAAAGATGATGGAATAACGGTTCAGGCTGTTTCCCAACCGCAGGAGGGAAGCGGAGAAGCCGGTCATCTCGCTGCCGAGCTCGACAAATACCTGATTGAAAATCGGCATGACCTTACTGATCAGGACAAAGATAACCAAAACCATCATGGCGATCATGATACAGGGATAGGAGATGGCGCTGCGAATGCTGTCGGAAATACTTTGTTCTTTTTCGTAATAGGCGGCCAGAGAAAGCATACAGACCTCCAGATTGCCGGATTCCTCACCCAGAGAAAGCATACTGATCGCGTAGTCCGGGAAGACGCCGGTGCTTTCCAGCGCCTTGGAAAAGGGTTCGCCCTGTCGGCAGACCTCCAGAATCTGCGTCAGAATTTCCCGGCCGCCGGCGGATTTTGCGTCGCTCAGCATGATATCGATGCTCTCCACAGGGGGAATACCCGCCTGAAAAAGCATGGCAAACTGGTTGCAGAAAGAGGCGATTTCCTCATTGGACAGAACTTTTTTGTCTTTCATGTATCGTTCTCCTTAATAGACTTTTGACAGCGTATAATTGCTGCCGTCTCCGATAAATTTTTTCAGAGTCTTTTCGCTGCTGTTGGCCCCGAAGGTAGGATCCACCAGCGTCCATTTCTTCCCGTCAAACTGAATGATACCGTTCAGCCAGCCGTTTTCCTGGGTATAGACGCTGACCCAGGCGTGGTATGCGTCCTTGGCGTAGCCGACTTCGAGACGCGTGGGAATCTGTTGGCTTCGGAGCATGGCCGCCATCACTGCGGCGTAATCCTGACAGATTCCAGTACCGGAATCCAGGATCGCATCGATATCCGTCACATAATCGGTGGGCGGATCCGAGGCCTTGTCGTAATCATAGGTGATAGAAGAAATCATATAATTATAGACGCTGATTACCACGTCGAGGTCGTTGTCCGCGCCCTTCGCCAGCTCGGAGCCTTTCGCCACAACGTCGCTGTCCTTGTCGAAGTCCACATACTGATTCGGGTACAGGAAAGGGCCGAACTCGTCCGTAACAGTGACGTCGATCTTGTCATGAAGGCAGACGGCGTATTTCGTCCCGGAGATATTCTCGGCGACCGTAATATCGTAACTCCCGTCCCCGGAAGCCAGGGGAAATACCTCGTACCCGCTGCCGCGGAGAAGGTAAGTATACTTTACGCCGTCCGGATCCAGGATGACGACCTTTACCTTGGAGACGGAGCCGGTATATTTGACGCTGACATAGCCCTGCCCGGCGTTGGAATAATCGATTACGGCGGAGTCGTTACTGGTCTGGGCCGTTCCGGGCGCGGAGGGCACAAGGCATTTGGGCGTGCTGTCCCAGGAGCCTTCCGTCGTCTTTGGAACAGCGGCGGCCATGGAAGTCCAGTCAGGCTGGATATCCACCTCGGAGGAAGCGGCAGCCGGGGGCGCGGAAGGAGAAGCCTCCCGGGCGCAGCCAGTCAGTACGGCGGATGTCAGAATATATGCAGTTGTAAGTAGCAGGACGCCGCATTTCTTCATCGTATCAACCCTCTTTGCGGGAGCCTGTCGTGCGGCTCCCTGTTGTCAAATGGAAATCTGTGATCTTATTATAATCCAAATCGCGGGAAATGTAAAAGGGTTTTTGCAGCGGGGGCTTCTGGCGGGGGACGCCGACAGCCGTTCCGCATTCCGGCTCAGACACGCTTGCGCTTGGGAGCCTGACGCAGCGGACGCTAAGCTCGAAAGTACCTCGCTAAGCGCCGACGTCAGGCACAGTCTTCGCCGGAACACGGAACATCTGTCGGCTGTGGGGCGCGGAAGGGGATGCTTGAGGCTTTGTGCTGCGGGGGACGCCGACAGCCGTTCCGCATTCCGGCTGTGGGGCGCGGAAACAGGCTTCAAGGAGTTTACATTTTGGGGGAAGCGTGATATGATGGCTTTAGTTGAGACGGGAATCGGCCGGAGAGATTCGGAGAACAGGAGGGGTTGTTATAATTATGAAGATATTGGTGACGGGGGTCAGGGGGCAGCTGGGTTACGACGTGGTAAAGGAGCTGAACAGCCGAGGGATCGAGACGGTCGGTGTGGATATTGAGGAGATGGATATCACGGACGGGGTCAGTGTAAATCGGGTGATCCGGGAAGCGGGCGTAGACGCGGTAATTCACTGCGCGGCTTATACGGCGGTGGACGCGGCGGAGGAGCATGAGGAGCTTTGCCGCAGGGTCAATGTGGACGGCCCCCGGAATATTGCGCTGGTCTGTAAGGAGCTGGATATTCCGATGGTGTATATCAGCACAGATTACGTGTTCAGCGGCAAGGGCGATCGTTACTGGGAGCCGGGGGACGAAAGGGAGCCGCAAAGCGTATACGGAAGGACGAAGTACGAAGGGGAGCTGGCGGTGCAGGAGCTGCTGGAGAAGTACTTTATCGTGCGGATTGCCTGGGTATTCGGGATCAATGGAAAGAATTTTGTAAAAACCATGCTGAACCTGTCGAAGAATCACGACACGGTCAGGGTGGTGAACGATCAGTTCGGTTCTCCTACCTATACTTATGATCTGGCGAAGCTGCTGGCGGATATGGTGGCGACGGAGAAGTACGGCGTTTATCATGCTACGAATGAGGGCGTCTGTTCCTGGTATGAATTTGCCTGCGCGATTTTTGAGGAGGCGGGGATTGATATGACGGTGGTTCCTGTGACGACGGAGGAGTACGGA
Organism: Roseburia sp.; assembly: GCA_023662875.1. Lineage (GTDB taxonomy): Bacteria > Bacillota > Clostridia > Lachnospirales > Lachnospiraceae > Acetatifactor. Next base: position 7,757 of record JAMPIG010000001.1, read on the forward strand.
GCCAGCGCGAATCGTCCGGCGAACAGCAGGATGAGCAAGGAGAAGCTGACGGAGTACGGGTTCCGGAGGCTGCCGGACTGGCGTGACGCGCTGAGGAGGTACATCGCGGCGCTGAAGGAGGAGGGCTTCTGCTGAAAGCGGAGCTGCTGCGAATGGAAGAATTCCGGCGACAGGGAGCAAGGCGCGGGGCATCCCTGAAAAGAGCTCCGCCGGAAAGAGCTGCGGGGTCGGAAGATTTTCAGGGGGCACCTGCCGATAAGGAAAGTGTAAGACTAAATGCCACACAATTTCAAGTGGAAGTTGGGGAAAGACTAACTTCCACTTGCCCCCTAAGAAGTGGAAGTTAACTTTTCACTTCAGCCGCGGCAAAAAACCCGAAATTTGAAAACCCGAAATTTGAGAAAAAAGTAATTGACAATGCATTCGCGAACGGCTATACTAATAAAGCATGCGCGCGGATGCATTATTTTTGTGTGCGTGTAACAAACTAATCATATTTCAGAAAGAGGTGAAACAGAAATGCCAACATTTAACCAGTTAGTAAGAAAAGGACGTCAGACTGCCGTAAAGAAGTCTACTGCGCCTGCTCTGCAGAAAGGCTACAACTCCCTTCACAAGAAGGCGACGGATGTATCCGCTCCTCAGAAGCGCGGCGTGTGTACCGCTGTTAAGACAGCAACTCCTAAGAAGCCTAACTCAGCTCTCAGAAAGATCGCCAGAGTACGTCTTTCCAACGGAATCGAGGTTACCAGCTATATTCCCGGCGAAGGACACAATCTGCAGGAGCACAGCGTTGTTCTGATCCGCGGCGGCAGAGTAAAGGATCTGCCCGGTACAAGATATCACATTATTCGTGGTACGCTCGATACCGCAGGCGTTGCGAACAGAAGGCAGGCCCGCTCCAAGTACGGCGCTAAAAGACCTAAGGAAGCGAAGAAGAAATAAGACTGGGCCGGCAGTAGTTTGATTGCGGGAATCGAAGGATGGAGATCTGAGAAAAGTGTTGGAAATTCTGTGATACAGATACTACAGCACGAACACTTGGGGAAACACATGTGAGTACCGATGATCTAACGAAAGGATTCATGATTGTTAAGGAGGGAAGAAACGTGCCACGTAAAGGACATATTCAAAAAAGAGATGTATTGGCGGATCCTTTATACAATAACAAAGTGGTTACCAAGCTTATCAACAACATTATGCTTGACGGTAAGAAGGGTGTCGCGCAGAAGATTGTATACGGTGCATTTGCAAAGGTAGAAGAAAAATCCGGCAAGCCTGCGCTGGAGGTATTCGAAGCGGCCATGAACAATATCATGCCCGTTCTGGAGGTTAAGGCAAGGCGTATCGGCGGCGCTACCTACCAGGTTCCGATCGAGGTTCGGGCGGAGAGACGCCAGGCCCTGGGACTTCGCTGGCTGACCATGTTCTCTCGCAAGAGAAGCGAGAAGACCATGGTGGACAGACTGGCGAACGAGATCCTGGATGCGTCGAACAATACCGGCTCCGCGGTAAAGAGAAAAGAAGATATGCACAAGATGGCGGAGGCAAACAAGGCGTTTGCACACTACCGGTTCTAAGAAGAGTGTTCGAAACGCCTCGGCGTTTGCACACTACAGGTTCTAAGAAGGGTGTTTGAAACGCCTCGGCGTTTGCGCATTACCGGTTCTAAGCTGTTTTAAAAATTAGGAGGAAAAGATCTTGGCTGGAAGAGAATATCCGTTAGAGAGAACCAGAAATATCGGAATTATGGCTCATATCGATGCGGGTAAGACCACATTGACCGAGCGTATTCTGTATTATACTGGCGTAAACTACAAGATCGGTGATACTCATGAAGGCACTGCAACTATGGACTGGATGGAGCAGGAGCAGGAAAGAGGTATTACGATCACATCAGCCGCCACCACATGCCACTGGACTTTGGAAGAGAACTGTAAGCCGAAGGAAGGCGCATTAGAACATCGTATCAATATCATTGATACTCCCGGTCACGTTGACTTTACGGTAGAAGTGGAGCGTTCACTCCGTGTACTTGATGGCGCTGTAGGCGTATTTTGTGCTAAGGGTGGTGTAGAACCACAGTCGGAGAACGTATGGAGACAGGCTGATACCTACAATGTACCGAGAATGGCATTTATCAATAAGATGGATATCCTGGGAGCTGATTTCTACGGTG
>JAMPIG010000001.1:10035-18364 GCA_023662875.1 Roseburia sp.
AAAAAGGAGTCTCAGAAGCCGCATAAAATAAGGCTTAGAGATTCCGAGAGTCTATCATAGAGAAATGGAGGATGAGACATGAAGAAGAAAAAGCTTTGCCTGTTGCTTGCGACAGTGACGCTGGTATCCGCGCTGAGCGCAGGCTGCGGGGCGCAGCCGGGCGGCGAATCAGCGGGAGGCGGATCGCAGGCTGAAAACAGCGGAGAGGCGCAGGGAGGAAGCGGCGGAACGCAGGACACAAACGGAGGCGACGCCGCGGGGAATTCGGGCGAAAAGATTGTGATTACCCTGGGACGCCACACGACCACAAACCCCAAGCTTCCAGAGGGGGCGACCTACGAGGATAACGCTTATATCCGTATGGCGGAGGCGGAATTGAACATCGATATCGTGGACGAGTTCGAGGGATCCAACGAGGATTATGACAGACAGGTGTCCCTGGCGATTTCTGCGGGCTCCATGCCGGATATCATGAAGATCCATACCCAGGCCGAGCTGAGCGAGCTTTGGGAGAACGATATGATTCTGGATCTGACCGATGTGTATGAGCAGTACGCGAACGACGAGCTGAAGGCAAAATACGCCAGCTATCCGGAGGGCCTGGGCCTCGACCGGGCAAGGATCGACGGGCATCTGGCGGCGCTTCCGGCGGCGGGCGGCGATGTGGCTCCCATGATCTGCTTTGTGCGCCAGGACTGGCTGGACGCTCTGGACATCACTATGGATGAGGATGGCGACCGGGTGGTTTCCTATCTGGAGATTCTCGACGTGGCGAGAAAGTTTATGGCCGGAAACCCGGAGAATGTGGAAAATCCGGTAGGTATCGCGGCGATTCCCGATCTGGTATGGTACGAGGGGGAGGGGGCCTGGGGATTGAACTTTATTTCCAACGCCATGAACGCCTGGCCGCAGACCTGGTATGAGAAGGACGGGGAGGTCGTCTGGGGCTCTACCGCGGAGGAGACCAGGGAGTGGCTGAGATTCTGCAACCAGCTGTTTGAGGAAGGCGTGCTGGATCCGCAGATCGGCACGAGACAGTGGGACGATGTGACGGCTCTGATGACCAACGGGCAGTTCGGCTTTGCCTTCGGCGCGGGTCACACGCCCAGCTGGGGACTGGTCAATGTTTATATGCTGGACGAGGACTGCGAATACAATGCGTTTCTGGTGTCGGATGAAAACGGAATCGTCCGCCATAAGCATTCGGACTCCGCTCAGCAGGGTATGATCGTGGTCAGCAAGAATTGCGAGCATCCCGAGGTGGCGATCCAGATCGCGAATCTGTTTAACGGTAAAACAGGATCGGAGGAGAAGGCGCTGAAGGAGAAGTATCCGGAGTTTGGCGAGTATCAGGATGTGCTGGGTGTCGATCACTCCTGTATGCCTTACAACATCGATATCTCCTACTATGACGGCAGCCTGAAGGCTTCCCGGCTGAGGGACGCTTACTTTAAGAAGGAGATGACGATGGACGAGATCGTCGCTCAGGATGCCGGGATGCTGAACAACCTGACGGCTATCGAGAATTACATGAACGGTACGTCGAAGGATCCGGTGGACTGGGCGAAATATACCGGGGACTGGCTGGGATATTCCCTGCTGAAGACCCTGGACGAGTACGAGAAGACCGAGTGGCTTACGCCTCTGTTCCCCAGTACTACGGAGACCATGAAGACGAACTGGGCGAATCTCCAGGCGCTGGAGGCGGAGACCTTTATCAAGATTGTCACAGGAGATGTGGATGTGGACGAGGGCTTCGACAGCTTTGTGAAGCAGTGGAAGGAACAGGGCGGAGACCAGATCTGCGCCGAGGTAGCAAAGGAGTACGGGATAAAGTAACAAGAGCGGGCAGCCGTCGGGTTGCCCGTTTCCGTTAGATGAGGAAAGGGGAAAAGCGGATGAGGAAAATCCCAAAGGGCTCCTCTGTCAGGAGGAGCCGCAGAAAGAGCCAACTGTACTACCACAGCATGATGCTTCCGGGCATCGCTTTCCTGTTGATCTTCAGTTATGTCCCTATGATCGGCCTGATTATGGCTTTCCAGGATTTTGTTCCGGCGAGGGGACTGTTCCGGTCGAAATTTGTGGGGCTGAAGCATTTTCGCTATATGCTCAGCCTGCCGGACTTCTCGCGCATTATACGAAACACTCTGGTGATAGCGCTTTCCAAGATTGTGATCGGTATGGTGATCGCGATTCTGTTTGCCATCCTCCTGAATGAGATCCGGAAGAAGTGGCTGAAAAAGAGCGTGCAGACCATTGTGTACCTTCCGCACTTCCTGTCCTGGGTGGTGCTGGCGACGGTGGTGACGAACCTGTTTAATCTGGACGGCCTTGTCAATTCTCTTCTGGCGGGAATCGGGCTGGAAAAGATTAATTTTCTGGGGAATGTAAGGGTTTTTCCGGGACTGATTATCGGAACCGACGTCTGGAAGGAATTCGGCTACAATTCCATTGTATACCTGGCGGCCATCACGGCCATCGATCCGGGGCTGCATGAAGCGGCGGCCATCGACGGCGCTTCCTGGTGGCAGAGGGTCTGGCACATTACTCTTCCGGGTATGCTGCCTATCATCCTGCTGATGACTGCCATGAACCTGACCAGCGTGCTGAGCGCCGGCTTTGACCAGATTTATAATCTGTATTCCCCGCTGGTCTACGAGACGGGAGATGTGCTGGATACCTATGTATACCGGATCGGACTGGTGGGACGACAGTACAGCTTCGGCACGGCGGTAGGGCTGGCGCGTTCCGCGATCGGCATGATCCTGCTTACGGTCTGCAACCGGATCACCCGCCGCGCGACGGGACAAAGTATCTATTAACGCTTTTGGAAGAAAGGTAGCGATATGCTTGAAAATAAAAGCCTGAAATCGAAAACACGCAACGCAGTGATCCATCTGATTGTGATCCTTCTGGGACTGGTCAGTCTGTTCCCCCTGATCAATATTGTGGCGATCTCCTTCAGCGGAAGCGCCGCCGTTGTGGCAAACCGGGTGGGACTGTGGCCCGTAAACTTTACTCTGCTGGCCTACGAGGAGATTCTGAAGGATCGCCAGTTCTGGGTGTCTTTTCGAATTTCGATTCTGCGGGTGGTTCTTACCCTGATTCTGAATCTTGCGGTAGTCGTTCCGATGGCTTACGCCATGACAAAGTCCTCCAGGGAATTCAAGGGTCGAAATCTCTATGTGAACCTGCTGATCTTTGCCATGCTGTTCAACGGCGGGATGATTCCGAATTTTATCTGGCTGAGGACGCTGGGAATGCTGAATACGGTCTGGGCGCTGATTCTCCCGGCGGCGGTGCCGGTGTTCAGCGTGATTCTGACCATGAATTTTTTTGTCGGGATTCCCAAGGCTCTGGAGGAGGCCGCCCTGATCGACGGCGCTACGCCCTACCATGTGTTGTTTTATGTGATGATTCCCTGCGCCAAGCCCTGTCTGGCGACGGTTTCCCTCTTCAGCATCGTGGGCAGCTGGAACGACTTTTTCAGCGGCCTGGTCTATATGCAGAAGATCGAGTATTACCCGATCATGACCTACATCCAATCCCTGAGCATCAATATCCAGCAGCTGATCGAGCAGGGGCTGATGAACCAGTCGATGTTGGAAAATATCGGGGATCTTTCCAATAAAAATCTGAACGCGGCCAAGATCGTGGTGGCGGTAGTGCCTCTGCTGGTCATTTACCCCTTTCTGCAGAAATACCTGATTACGGGAATGGTGGTGGGATCGGTAAAGGAGTAAGTCGACATGACGGGAGGCGGCGCGTATGGCGGAGTATGTAGCGGGGATTGATATTGGGGGAACAAAGTGCTCGGCGGCGCTGGGACAGATACAAAGGACGGCGGAGGGCGGAGAAATCCGGAATTTTCACCTGCTGGGACGGCGCAGCTTTGCCACGGCGGGGACGCCGGAGAAGGTCATAAGCCTTTTGACAGCCTGCGTCCGGGAATTGGCGGAGGAGAATGGGCTGCGGCGGGAAGAATTCCTGGGTCTGGGGATCAGCTGCGGCGGCCCCCTGGATCACAGGGCCGGCCTGATCAAGAGTCCGCCGAATCTGCCGGGCTGGGATAACGTCCCTGTCGTCCGGCGGATGGAGGAAGAGCTGGGAATAAAGGCCCGGCTTCAGAACGACGCCAACGCCTGCGCCCTGGCGGAATGGAAATTCGGTGCCGGGCGCGGCTGCCGGGATATGATTTTTCTGACCTGCGGGACAGGGCTGGGAGCCGGGCTGATTTTGGACGGAAGGCTTTACAGCGGCAGCGGAGACATGGCCGGTGAGGCGGGGCATATCCGGATGAGCGGCACGGGTCCCGTGGGCTACGGCAAGGCGGGATCTCTGGAGGGCTTTTGCAGCGGAGGCGGGATTGCCCAGCTGGCCCGCATAAAAGTGTTGGAACGACTGCAGATGGGGGAGCGGCCGACTCTTTGCCCTCGCCCGGAGGGGCTTTCGGAGCTGACGGCCCGGGAGGTGGCGGAGGCCGCCGGGAAAGGGGATCCCCTGGCCCTGGAGGTAATGGAGATCAGCGGGGAATATCTGGGCCGCGGCCTGGCGATCCTGATCGACCTTCTGAATCCGGAGGCCGTAGTGCTGGGGAGTATTTATGAGCGCTGCAGACATCTGCTGGAGGAGAAGGTACGGGAGACGGTTCGGCGGGAGGCGCTGCGGACGTCGGCGGAACGCTGCCGAATCCTGCCCGCCGCCCTGGGAGACAGAATCGGCGACTACGGGGCCTTTTGCGTGGCCTGTTACGGAGGAGAAGATGAGCGCTGAGAAAAGGATACTGGAGGAGCTCTGGCGGGAATATCCCTGCCTGAGACCGTTGAGAATCAGGGAAATGTATGAAATGCTGCTGGAAAGCCTGAAAGGCGGCGGCAAGCTTCTGATCTGCGGAAACGGCGGCAGCGCCTCAGACGCGGAGCATATGGTGGGCGAGCTGATGAAGGGGTTCCGGCACAAAAGAGAGCTATGCCCTTCGGAGAGGGAGGCCTTTTTGGGTCTCAGAGGAGGAGAGGGACTGGCGGCAAAGCTCCAGGGGACAATCCGGGCGATTTCCCTGAACAGCCAGACGGCGCTGCTTACGGCGGTGGGAAACGATACGGACTACGATATGGTGTTTGCCCAGCAGGTATACGGTTACGGCGCGGCCGGGGATGTCCTGATCGCCATGACGACCTCGGGCAATTCCGCCAACGTGGTGAACGCGGCCGGGACAGCCAGGGCGCTGGGGATGCGTGTGATCGGGATCACGGGCAGCAGGACATCCGCGCTGGAGGAGCTGAGCGATCTCTGCCTGCGGCTTCCGGCGGAGGAAACCTATCGGGTACAGGAGTACACGATGCCGATTTACCACGCAGTCTGCGGGATGCTGGAGGAGACGCTTTTTGGGTCGGAGGAAGCGCTCGAAAAACAGGAAGCGCTGAAATAAAACGAAGAGCGTTGAAAGGGAAGCGGCTTCGGAGGAAAGTCGGGAAATGCATCCGAAAAATCGGGTGCGAAAGGAGAAAACAGATGGCAAAATTACATTTGATCGGCAACGGGCACCTGGATCCCGTGTGGCTCTGGCGATGGCAGGAGGGCTTTGCGGAGATCCGCGCGACCTTCCGCAGCGCCCTGGATCGTCTGAAGGAATTTCCGGATCTGAAATTCACCAGCGCCTGCGCCGTCTATTACCAGTGGATCGAAAAGATTGATCCGGATATGTTCGAGGAAATAAGGGAGCGGGTACGGGAGGGAAGATGGAATATCGCAGGGGGATGGTTTCTGCAGCCGGACTGCAATATCCCCTGCGGCGAGAGCTTTGCCCGCCACGGCCTGATCGCCCAGCGGTATTTCCTGGAGAAATTCGGGGTTATGGCAAAGACAGGATATAATGTGGACTCTTTCGGGCATAACGCGTCGCTCCCTCAGATTCTGAAAAAGAGCGGCATGGAGAATTATGTATTCATGCGGCCGCAGAACCATGAGAAGGAGATGAAGGAGGATCTCTTTCTCTGGGAGAGTCCGGACGGCTCCCGGGTTACCGCCTATCGGATTCCCGTGGTATATAATGTGGGGAATTGGGGAAAGCTGGAGCTGATCCCGCAGTATCGGGAGAAGGCGGAGCGGGACAATCAGGATTACATGATTTTTTTCGGCATCGGAAACCATGGCGGCGGCCCCACCATCAAGCTGATTCAGGAGATCGACGGCATGGGAGTGGAAGGAGCGGTGTATTCCACCCCGGACGAGTACTTTGCCGGTATCCGAAGGGAGGGATTGCCGGTGGTGACGGATGAATTGCAGCATCACGCGAGAGGCTGCTACAGCGCTTCCGCCTTTGTTAAGATGCAAAACAGGAAATGTGAAAACGCTTTGCTGGAGGCGGAGAGCTTCTGCGTGATGGCAAAGCGCCTGACGGGACTGAAATATCCGGGGGAAAAACTGCAAAAGGCCTGGAAGAATCTGTTGTTTAACCAGTTTCATGATATCTGCGGCGGCTGTTGCGTCAAGGGTGCCTACGAGGACGCGGGTTACCTGTTCGGAGAAACCATGAGCATTGCGGAGCAGGCCGTCAACCTGGCGCTGCAGTCGATCGCACGCCGGATCGATACCCTGCAGGGCGAAACCCTGCCGTCCGCCAAAAATCCGGAGCACAATACGATCTGGGAGCACGAGGCGCTGGGGACGCCGGTGATAGTGTTTAACCCTCACACCTGGAGCGTAAGGATGCCGGTACAGATTAACGCCGTGGCCAGCCGGATGACCGACGAGACGGGGGAGGAAATTCCTTTCCAGATCGTGCGGGGGGATCAGACCGACTGGGACAGCCGGTTTCACACCGTCTTTTTGGCGGAGGTGGAGCCTTTTGGGTATCGGGTGTACCGCCTTTTTACAAAGCGGGAAGGTCGGGCGGATTTCGACGGAAAATTGACCGCGGGGCCGCAGCTGCTGGAAAACAGCAGGATCCGGGCGGAGTTTGATTCCGTTACGGGAGAGCTCTGCGGGCTGTACGATAAAAAGGCAGGGGAGTATCTGATCCGGAATGCCTGTCGCGCTGTGCTGCTGGATGAGACGGCGGCGGATACCTGGGCCCACGATAAGGTTTATCTGGGGGAAGAGGCCGGTATGTTTCGGGAACCTGTGTTTTCCGTCACGGAGACGGGCCCCGTGCGGGCTACTTTACGTGTGACAACGAAATACGGTCGTTCCTCTCTTCGAAGAGAGTACACCATCTTTGCCGACAGCGACCGGATCCGGGTGAAGACGATAGTGGATTTCCGGGAGCAGCACAAAACTCTGAAGCTCGCCTTTCCGATCGAGGCGGAGGAGGTGACGGCAAAGATCCCTTACGGCACAATCCGCCGGAAGGTCGGTTTGGGCGAGGAGCCCTGCGGTTCCTGGATTGCCGCAGGGAGACTGGGGATCGCTAACGACGGCAAGTACGGATACGATACAACGCCTGCCGCCGGGGATGAGGGGCCGAGGGAGATGCGCCTGACTGTACTGCGAAGCGCTCTCTATGCGGATCATTACGGCAGACGGGACGAATTCTGCGAATATATGGAACAGGGGATTCATGAGTTTAATTATCTGATCTTTCCCTTCCGCACGAACACAGACGCGGAGAGACGGGCGAGAGAGTTGAATACAGGGCTGCGCGGGCTGATGGAGAGTTTTCACGGAGGGAGCCTTGCCCGGCGGCAGGGCTGCTTTTCCTGCGATGCGGACGGTATTGTCGTAACCGCGGTAAAGCAGGCGGAGGAGAAGAATTCGGATGTAATTCGGCTTTGCGAGATGGAGGGAAGGGGAGAGAAAGTGTCCCTGCGGATCTTTGATAGAACGCTGGAGGCCGAAGTGGCGTGTCACGAGATCAAAACGCTGTTTACTGACGGGAGAGAGACGGATCTGATCGAGAGCAGATAATTTTAACAATTTTAACAATTTGAAAAAAAGCGGTTGACAGGAAAACGGCTTTTTGTTAAAATAATCTTTGCCGTTGAAATTGGCGGTACGCTTGGAGAGATATCGAAGTGGTCATAACGAGGCGGTCTTGAAAACCGTTTGTCCGCAAGGGCGCGTGGGTTCGAATCCCACTCTCTCCGCTGGGGATAAACAGACAGCCCCGATAAATGAATAAAAGATCGAATATGTTCAGTTTGCTTGGAGAAGTACCCAAGAGGCCGAAGGGACACCCCTGGAAAGGGTGCAGGTCGTTAATAGCGGCGCGAGGGTTCAAATCCCTCCTTCTCCGTTGGAACCGGGGCAATTTCGGTTCCCGCAGACAAGAGTCTGCGGACTGCTCTTTGACAAATAAACAGTAATGCAACCCTGAAAATTCCAAGAAAAA
>JAMPIG010000001.1:18464-28923 GCA_023662875.1 Roseburia sp.
TAGAGCGTTTGGCTACGGACCAAAAGGTCGGGGGTTCGAATCCTCTAACACACGTGAGAAGAGCTCTGTATCTCAGAGCTCTTTTTTAGTATGACGATTGACTTTGCGGGACAGACCCGGTATAATCTATTTCATGGAACAGAGGAGCGAGAATCTGCGTTTTTGCAGAAAATGTCTGACAAGGGAGTTGGCGGACGGAGAGGAACTTTATCGGACGCTGCGGGAGCATATTGACAATCTGGATCCGGAGGTACGGGCGTCGGAGGAGCTGTATGAAGCCCGGCTTTCCGTCTGCAGGGAGTGCGAGCTTTTGCTGCAGGGCATGTGCCGCAGCTGCGGTTGTTATGTGGAATTGCGGGCGGCGGTGCGGAAGAACGGATGTCCGGAAAAGAAATGGCAGGGGTATAGGGATGGAGAAACAGGAATTTCTGGATAAGCTCCGCATGGCGCTGAGCGGTCGGCTGGCCTCGGAGACCGTCGCGGATACGGTTCGCTATTACGAGGATTATATCAATACGGAGACGCGCATGGGGAGGGAAGAGCGGGAAGTGATGGACTCCCTGGGGGATCCCAGGCTGATCGCGCGGACGATTATCGAGACGAAGGGCGGCCAGGGCGGCAGCGTATACGCGGAGGAAAGCGAGCGGGCGGAGGATAAGCCGCAGCAGTACCGCACGGTGCCCGGCTGGGTATGGTTGGTGCTGGTCGTGATTCTGGTCGTGCTGGTGATCAGCGCGGTATTTCGTTTCCTGAGCGCCTTCTGGCCGCTGATCGCGGTGATGGCGGTGGTTCTGTTCCTGGTGAAGCTGTTCCGGGACTGGATGAATTAGCGGTATTTTCTTTTTTTAAATTTTCTGTATATTTTGCCGCAGGCTGTGAAATACTACCTCCTGTAACCGATAACCAACAGGAGGTATGAATCATGGATAACAATAAGTACAACAACACAAACAATTCTGAGAACTGCAAGAACAGCCAGAACAATCAGAATCAGAACCAGAACAGCCAGAAGAACAGCAATCAGAACAACCAGAGCCAGAACAGCAACAACCAGAACAACAATCAGAAGAATAACAACTATTAATCTGGCAGCAGACAGTAGGGACGCCTGAGAGCGTCCCTATTTACATAGGGAAGAAATACGGGTATACTATAGAGGATGGGAAAATACATTGTGAGGCCGCTGGAGCGCGGGAAAAGGCAGTGTGGAAAGGCGGAAGCGGTATGCGGAAATTTGAACTGATCGCCCCCTGTCATTTCGGGATGGAATCTGTCTTGAAAAGGGAAATTACAGATCTGGGATATGATATTACCGAGGTGGCGGACGGAAGGGTTACGTTTTTCGGGGACGAGGAGGCGCTTTGCCGGGCGAATGTATTTCTGCGGACGGCGGAGAGGATTCTGATTAAAATCGGCTCCTTTCACGCGGAAAGCTTCGAGGAGCTTTTTCAGGGAACCAGGGAGCTTCCCTGGGAGGAATACATACCGGAGGACGGAAAATTCTGGGTGGCGAAGGCTGGCAGCGTGAAATCAAAGCTGTTCAGTCCTTCGGACATTCAGTCGATTATGAAAAAGGCTATGGTGGAGCGCCTGAGGTCGAAGTATGGCAGGGACTGGTTTTCGGAGGACGGGGAGAGCTTTCCGCTTCGGGTATTCCTGCTGAAGGATGAGGTGACGGTGGGGCTGGACAGCACGGGGGAATCCCTGCATAAGCGCGGTTACCGGAAGTTGACGGCGAAGGCTCCCATCGCGGAGAATCTGGCGGCGTCGCTGATTCTCCTGACTCCCTGGAAGGGGGACAGGATTCTGGTGGATCCCTTCTGCGGCAGCGGGACGTTCCCGATCGAGGCGGCTATGATGGCGGCGGGAATGGCCCCCGGCATGAACCGGGGCTTTACGGCGGAAAACTGGCCGCATATCGTTGGGAAGCGGCTCTGGTACGATACGCTGGACGAGGCCAGGGAGATGGCGGATCTGTCGGTGGATACGGATATCCAGGGATATGATATTGACGACCATATGGTGAGTATTGCCCGGGAAAACGCGAGGCAGGCGGGAGTAGACAGGCTGATTCATTTCCAGAGGCGAGGTGTCGAGGAGCTGAGCCACCCGAAAAAGTATGGTTTTCTGATTACCAACCCGCCTTACGGCGAGCGTCTGCAGGAGAAGCGGGAGATGCCGGCTCTGTACCGGGTGATCGGGGAGAGGTATCGCGCGCTGGATTCCTGGAGCCTGTACCTGATCACCGCATACGAGGACGCGGAGAAGGCGATCGGCAGGAAGGCGGATAAGAACCGGAAGATTTACAACGGGATGATGAAGGCCTATTATTACCAGTTCCTGGGACCCAGGCCGCCGAAGGCGGGAAAGGCGCGTGGCGAATGAAAAAGAGGCGCGGAAGATGGCGTAAAGAGAATATGAAGGCGGTCTGCGCGGTATGGACGCTTATTTTTACGGGATGCATGGCGGTTATGCTTCTCTTTGCGTCGAAAAAGGCGATTGTGATTGCCGATGTGCCGCAGGAACAGCCGGGCCTGTCGGGGAACTCCCCGCAGCAGGACGCAGCCGTCCGGCAAGCCCGGCTGCGTCTGGAACAGGAGAGCGGCGTCGGGGGGAGCTTCCGTATCCCGCTGCCTAAGGAGATCAGAGCGGAAAATATTACGATGGAAAACCGCTATATGTCAAAGGAGCTCTGGCTCTATATCCAGGGCGGGGAGGAGGATTTTTTTACGGAGAATGCCGTGAGCGGCGATATCTCCGGCCTGCTGTCCGGCCGTTGTGAGGAACAGGAGGACGGGGTGATTCTGAAGCTTTCCTTGAGCCGGGTCATGGAATACCGGAGCACCCTGGAGGGCGGCGTCCTGAAGATTGTCTGGTATGAACCCCATGAGCTTTATGACTATGTAGTTGTGCTGGATCCGGCCTGGGAGACAGCCGGAATAGAGAAGGCTCCGGGAGCGGACATAACCCTGCAGGTGGCGAAGCAGGTGCAGAAAAAGCTTGCTCTGGAAAATGTGCGGCTGTATCTTGTCCGGCCGGACGAGAAGGAGGCTGCCTCCGGGGACAGGACGGCGTTTGCGGAGGAGGTAAAGGCGGATCTTTACCTGCGGCTTAGCGTATCAGAGGCAGATACGGAGGAAAGCTACGGAATCCAGGGTTTTTACAATGACGAATATTTTATCCCGGAGTTCGGGAACGCGGATCTGGCGGATCTGCTTACCAGGTCGGTCACGGTCGCGGCCAGCAACCGGGCGGTTGGACTGAACCGCGCCGGGGAGGGAAGTATCCTGAAGGAGCTGCGGATACCGGCGGCGGAGGTTTCCCTGGGATATCTGTCAAACCCGCAGGAGAAGTACCTGTTGGAGCAGGAAGCCTATCAGGAAAAGCTGGCGGACGGAATCCTGGGCGCGGTTTCGGAGGCTGTTGAAAGACTGAAGCGCTAAGGTTTACAGAGAAATGGTTGAAAGGGAACGGTTGGGATTCAAGTAACAGAGATTTTTCAATCGCAAGCTCAGGATAATAAGAGCCTGCGCTTTTCGTCGCCGGAAATTCGCAGGTCAGGGAAGGGTATGGTTAATAGCGATGAATCAAATTGTCTTTGCGACAGGAAATGCGGGTAAGATGAAGGAAATCCGGATGATTCTGGAGGATCTGGGAGTTCGGGTACTGTCCATGAAGGAGGCCGACATTTCGACGGATATCGAGGAAAACGGGACGACCTACGAGGAAAACGCCCTGCTGAAGGCCCGGGCGGTGGCAGCCTGTACGGACGCTGTCGTCCTGGCGGACGATTCCGGGCTGGAGATCGATTGGCTGAACGGGGAGCCCGGCGTCTTCTCCGCCCGGTATCTGGGGGAGGATACCTCCTACCGGATAAAAAACGCCAACCTGATCGATCGGATGGCGGGAGCGCCCCGGGAGAAGCGCACGGCGAGGTTTGTATGTGCTATCGCGGCTGTCCTGCAGGACGGCCGGGAGCTGACGACGCGCGCCGCGATAGAGGGCGAGATCGGCTATGAGGAAAGGGGCGAGGGAGGCTTCGGCTACGACCCGATCTTTTACGTGCCGGAGCTGGGGAAAACCACTGCGGAGCTTACGGAAGAGGAGAAAAACCTGGTGAGCCACAGGGGGAAGGCCCTTCGGCTGATGAAGGAGGAGCTGGGAAAAATCATGGCGGAGGAAAGAGGAACGGAGAGATGAAAATACTGATTGTCAGCGATACGCACAGAAGGGACGACAATTATTTCCTTGCGCTCAAGCTGCAGAAGCCGGATATGGTGATTCACTGCGGCGATGCGGAGGGAAGCGAGTACGCGCTGACTGCGGCGGCGGACTGTCCGGTACATATTGTCCTCGGAAACAATGATTTCTTTTCCGATCTGCCCCGGGAGCTTGTCCTGGAGATCGGCCCTTACAGGGCGTGGGTGGTTCACGGTCACAATTATTATGTGTCGATGGGAAACGAGTCTCTGAAACGGGAGGCCGCCGCGAGGGGGATGGATATCGTCTTTTACGGGCATACCCACAGGCCGTCCGTGGATACGGAGGGGGATGTGATCGCGGTGAATCCCGGAAGCCTTTCCTATCCGAGACAGGAGGGCAGGCGTCCCTCCTATATTATCATGGAGATTGACGGGGAGGGTGAGCTGCATTTTACGGTGGAATATTTGTAGGGCGCAGATATTCTTGGCGGGTTCCGGGACAGGAATGTGTTGCGGGCGGAATGTTCTGCCTGCCGGATGCAGAGATCGGAGTTTGCCCGGGGACATGTCCGGATATTGTACCAGGAAGCGCGGGAAGAAAGCCTCTTGACAGTTTGCGCGCAAAAGGCATATAATGACAGATATCTCGGGGTGTGGCTCAGCTTGGCTAGAGCGCCTGGTTTGGGACCAGGAGGTCGCAGGTTCGAATCCTGTCACCCCGATTTTTTTGTGAGAAAATTCGTCGCAGTAAGGGAAGGAAGATCGGCGAACATGGAAATCAGGCATTCGACGGAAGAGGATCTGGAACGAATTATGGAGCTATATGAACATGCGAGGGCATTTATGGCGCAGCATGGGAATCCGAACCAGTGGGGGCCGACAAAATGGCCGCCGGAATAGGGGTATTGTGGATTGATTTACAGAAATTAGTCTTGCAAACCCAGGGCGATACTGATAAAATAAGCGGGAAGGACAGGTGAGGCCGTCTGTGAGAAAGATGGAATTTAAGATGGAGCGTCCGGGGCTTTTGCAGGTGGGACAGGAGATCACGGTGACGGAGGGAGTACTCCCCAGCAATTATTATTATACGATCGATCCGTCGCTTGCCATGTCCGCCAACATTCCCTTCCGGAACAGGCTGAAGAGTAAGACGGGAACGGTGGCGGATATTGTGGAAAACGCCCGGGGTTTTTACGTCACGGCCCAGTTCGACGAGGAGGAGCCGTCGGCCTAACTTGTCTGTATTGCTGCGGGCTGAAAAAATACAAAGCCGGAGAAAAGAAAAGGAGAGAGGCATATGTTAAAAAAGGTTGTGACGGATAAGGCTCCCGCGGCGATCGGGCCTTATTCCCAGGGGATTATTGTGAACGGTATGCTTTTTGCGTCGGGGCAGATTCCGATCGATCCCGCTACGGGCGAGATAGAGGGCACGGATATCAGAACCCAGGCGGAGCGGGTGTGCAAAAATATCGGCGAGCTGTTGGCGGCGGCCGGGACGGATTACACAAAAGTCGCGAAGACTTCCTGCTTTCTGGCGGATATGGGCGATTTCGCGGCCTTTAACGAGGTCTACGCCAGGTATTTTACGGAGAAACCGGCCAGGAGCTGTGTGGCGGTCAGGACGCTTCCGAAGAATGTGCTTTGTGAGATCGAGGTAATTGCAGAGGTTTAAGGGCAGCGCCGCTTGAAAGAGCGGCGTTTTTTCGGCATGAAATAATCAGGCCGCAAATGTATAAGAATCGAAAATCCATCAAAAACTAGGAAAAAGCCTCTTCCGGGAAAGTCCGGGAAACGGCTGCGGATGCCGTTTGGAGGCGGGATGGGAGTAATGCCATGATGGATTATGTAAACGCTTTTTGGGTAGGCGGGCTGATCTGCGCTCTGGTGCAGATTCTGATGGAGAAGACGAAGATGATGCCGGGGCGCATTATGGTTCTGCTGGTGGTGACGGGGGCCGTCATCAGCGTCTTTGGCTGGTACGCGCCCTTTCAGGAGTTTGCCGGAGCGGGGGCGAGCGTGCCGCTGCTTGGCTTTGGGAATGTCCTGATGAAGGGGGTAAAGGAGGCTATAGACGAGCAGGGGTTTTTGGGACTCTTCGCCGGAGGCTTTAAGGCCGGGGCGGTAGGAACCTCCGCGGCGCTGATCTTTGGCTATCTGGCGAGTCTGGTCTTTAAACCGAAGATGAAGTCCTGAGCTATAAAATTTCATATTCGACGGATACGGCGTCCAGGTATTGCGTCAGGGCCTTGTCCCAGATGATTTCCGGCTCCTTTGTGAGGATAAAGGTCTGGTAGGATACGGCGGTCGTGAGGACGGCTCTGGAGCCGTCGTAACGGATGTTCAGCACCAGCGCCTTTACCTGGGCAGGGTCTGCGGCGCAGTTTTCCCGGGCGAGGAGGGCGGCGGCCTTTTCCGGCGTCAGATGCATGGTAAAGCGGAAAAACAGAGGGGTGCGGCGGCCCTTGATCAGGTCGTAGCAGAGTCCTCTCAGCTCGCTCCAGGGGCGGAATTCCTCCGAGAGGGGCGGCTGTCCCGGCTCAGCGGACGAATCCCCATCAGACTCCTTCGGCGTCTGGCCCGCAAAGAATTCCCGGTTGATCCGGCCGTCTATGGTAATGGTGCTGGCAACGCCGATGACTGCCTCCTCCAGGAGAAAGCAGTCGAAGGCGTCCGAGGCCAGCAGTCGGCTCATAAATTGTTTCATGGAAGTAATCTGAAATGCTGTCATGGAATACCTTTCTTTTATCCGCATCTGCGGCTCGTTTTGTCATAATATCCTTTCCCTTTAGTATAGTATATTTTGCAGGCTCTGTATAGAGTTTTTGGAAAAAAAGACCGGCGGATTTGCGGCGCAGGCTTAAGGCTGCGGTATTTTGCCGGTTTTTGGCAATACGGCTGGAAATTCGTCGGGAATATGGTAAAATAACCTTATGGAATAACGTGTAAAGCGGTGAGAAAAGCTGCGGCAGGAGGATCCGAGAGGAAGCGACGGAGCAAAAAAGCAATCGGAAGGCGAGAGCAAGGGGCGACCGAAGGAGAAAGGATGGGAGCATGGGAATCTTAACGTTGGAAAAGAGAAAAATTACCTTTCAGCGGCGTGATGAGCTGACGGTAGTGGAGGCTTACGGAAAGGACTGTATCCGCTGCCGTTCCACAAGGAACGGGAAGCTGAGCGAGGAGAGCTGGACGGTTTTACCGCCGACGGAAGAGACGGAGGCAAAGGTCAGCGGGGATGAGCAGTGCGCCACTCTGACCAACGGCCTGATCTCCGTGAAGGTGGAGGCGGGCAATCCCTGGTACGGAGGCGTTCTGACCTGGTACAGGGAAGGAAAGCAGATTCTTCACACGAAATTTGAGGGGGATTACACCGGGCGGAACATACATACGGAGGGCGACCACTATCAGATCAAGGTGATCTTCGACGCCAATCCGGAAGAACATTTTTACGGGCTGGGACAGGAGCAGGAGGATCTTTTCGACCGGAAGGGCAGCACCTGTAATCTCCAGCATTATAATACCAAGTCTGCGGTGCCTGTGTTGTATTCCTCTCTGGGCTACGGATTTTTCTGGAACAATCCCGCGCCGGGGCGCTGCGAGACGACGAAAAATCATACCATGTGGGTGGCGGACAGCGCTTATCAGGCCGACTATTTTATCTACGGGGGAAAAAATCCGGGGGAGGTTATGAAACGGTACTGCGATCTCACCGGCTATGCCCCGGCCTTTCCGGAGTGGGCGGCGGGCTTCTGGCAGAGCAAGCTGCGCTACGAGAGCCAGGAGGAGGTTCTGGAGACCGTAAGAGAGTATAAGAGGCGGGGGATTCCCCTGGCGGCGATTGTCATCGACTATTTCCACTGGACGGAGCAGGGCGAGTGGAAATTTGATCCGAAATACTGGCCGGATCCGGAGGGCATGTGCGAGGAGCTAAGGGAGATGGGCGTTCAGCCTGTCGTATCGATCTGGCCGACCATCAATCCGGCCAGCGAGAACTATCGGGCCATGGACGACGCTAACCTGTTAGTCAGGACGGAGAACGGCCAGTACGGAACCTTTGACTTTTACGGGCAGCAGACCTTTATCGACGTCACGAATCCCGCGACCGGGCCTTTTGTTTGGGACAAGGTAAAGCGGAATTATTACGACAGGGGAATCCATAATTTCTGGCTGGACGAGGCGGAGCCGGAGGTGCACCCCCAGCAGTACTCCAACCTGAAGCTGTACGCGGGAAACGGTGCGCAGACAGCCATGCTCTATCCCTATTATTACAGCAGGATGTTTTACGAGGGACTGCGGGAGGCGGGGGAGGAGGAGATCATCCTGCTGACCCGGGCGGCCTACCCCGGCAGCCAGAGGTTCGGCTCCCTGGTCTGGAACGGGGACATCGCCTCTACCTTTGAGGCGCTGCGCATGAGCGTGAAGACGGGGCTTTCCATGGCGATGTGCGGGATTCCCTGGTGGAACAGCGATATCGGCGGTTTTCACGGCGCGGATATTCAGAGCGAATATTTTCAGGAGCTGATTGTCCGCTGGGCGCAGTTCGGCCTGTTCTGTCCCGTGATGCGGCTCCACGGCTCCAGACTGCGGACGCCGGGGCAGCCGGAGCGACATCCCGGCGTGAAGGAGAGAAGCGGCGGGGACAATGAGATCTGGAGCTTCGGCGACAGGGCCTATCGGGCGCTGAAGGGGCTGATCCTGCTGCGGGAAAAGCTGAAGCCCTACATCTGCCGTTATATGGAGATCGCCTCGAAGGAGGGCAAGCCGCTGATGCGTCCCATGTTTTTTGATTATCCGGAGGATCCGGTGTGTTACGAGCTGGAGGATCAGTATTTCTTCGGGGAGGATATTCTGTTTGCGCCCGTGACGGAGCAGGGCTTAAGGGAGCGCAGAGTCTATCTGCCGGAAGGCCGCTGGCAGGATGTGAACAGTAAAGAGGTACGCGAGGGAGGCAGGTGGCTGACCTGTGAAGCACCATTGGAAAAGTTTGTTGCCTTTGTGAAGGAGGGAAGCTCTGTGGCGGAGGTGTTCGCGTAAAAGGGGCCTGACGCTCCTGCGGTGCGGAAAACGTGGCAGGGCGGGGAGAGCGAAAGCCCCGCCCTGCGGAAACAAAGGAAGAGCGAGTCCGCGAGCGGTTTAAGTCGGCTCTGCGGAGGGAGAGAGCACGGGTGGTATTGACAGAAAATTCAGACAATAAACGACAAACATAATTGAAATAAAAATATTTAAAAATTTTCAAAAAATGTATTGACAAATAAAAGGGCATGTGCTATAATGAACTTACAATAAGAAAGGGAAAACATAACTTCCATAAAACATAGCTTAGCATACTGAGCTATCAGACAAAAAGAAAAGTGCATGAGTATACATAAAGCTAACGCATTCCGGAAATTTCAGGACGTTGCAGTACACAGGGTACAAGAGATGTAGAAAAGCACAGGGTAGAAATGGAAGAAGATGCGAACCTGAAAATTTCATAAGGAGGGCTGGTCCATTGGACGACGAGCAGATGTGAAGAGGCGTATTGATGAAAAGAAACAATACGCCTCTTCGCTGTGTGTGGCGGAAAAGCTTTACCTTTTCCTATGATTCCTCTACTACCTCGGCTTCCGGGGCGTTCTTGCGGACGCTCTCGATGCCGTTGAGGCAGGACGCCTTAGCCTTGTATCCCTCGGAGACAGCGATGATTTCGCCGTTGCGGGCCTTTAAACGGAAGCGGAACTCTCCGCCCTTGTCGGTGTACATTTCAAATTTCGGATTGGTTGCCGTCTCGAAATTCTCGACGGTCTGATCCTCCAGGTTGGCAATGGATGAATTTTTGCGGACGCTCTCAATGCCGTTCTTGCAGGCGCTGGCAGAGGAATAAACCTCAGAGGTAGCGATGACCTCTCCGTTTCCGGCCTTCAGGTCGAATTTGATGCCGGTTTTTACTGTTTTGATTACAAATTTGCCCATAATAGGAAACCTCCTTTTTTGCGGCGACGACTTTTTCAAAATTTCTGAAAGCCTGTCTGTCGAATTCTGTCGGATTCATTATAGCAGTCCGGGAGGCTCCGTGTCAACCGGTTCGCCGGATATTCGGGTCATTTCGGGGCGGAGATAGCTTTTTCAAAAGCTTTTTCAAAAGCAGTATTTTCAAAAAAAGAAGTTGACAACAGGGGGCTGATGCGGTAAAATATCCATTGTTGGTCTGAGTGGGTATTGCAGCTTTGTGTCCGTAGCTCAGCTGGATAGAGCAACGGCCTTCTAAGCCGTGGGTCGGG
>JAMPIG010000001.1:29023-66539 GCA_023662875.1 Roseburia sp.
GCGGCCCTTCAGGCTGCGGATTGTCAGCAGGTCGGTGAGGGTCTGGGTGGGGTGCTGGTGGCCGCCGTCTCCGGCGTTGATCACGGGAATCAGGGATTTTTCCGCCGCCACCATGGGAGCTCCCTCCTTGGGATGGCGCATGGCGCAGATATCCGCGTAGCAGGAGATGATGCGGATCGTGTCGGATACGCTCTCGCCCTTGGAAGCGGAAGAAGAGGCGGCGTCGGAGAAGCCGATGACTCTGCCGCCCAGTCTCGTCATCGCGGACTCAAAGCTGAGCCTCGTCCGGGTGCTGGGCTCGTAAAAGCAGGTGGCCAGGATCCGTCCATCGCAGGCGTGGGCGTATTTTGGCGGGTTGTTTTCGATATCGTTTGCCAGGTCAAAGAGCTTGTCCAGCTCTTCGACCGTAAAGTCCAGGGGACTCATTAAATGTCTCATAGTTACTCCAATCTGCCCGACAGGCGGGCGGAAAATAGATATTCGGGCAATTCCGGGGAGAACCGGGATTTCGCTCCGAAAGCAAAAGGGCTCCGGGAGAATTTCCCCTTCTTTCGAAAAATAAGCCGAAGAGAAAATCTTCGGCTTGTCGTGTTATGACTGGAACGATAATAAATCCTCCACTGTCTTACGCCTGGGAGCGGCGGGAGTCTCCGCGGGATAGCCGATGGGAATCAGAGCCACAAGCTCTCTGCCCTCGGGGAGTTCGAGAACCTTTGCGGCGTCCTCTTCGTCAAAAAGCCCCATGATTACGGTGCCCAGGCCCTGCTCGTAAGCAGCCAGGCAGAAGGCTTCGCTGGCCACGCCCGCGTCGTACATCTGCCAGCCTGTTTCCTTAGGGGTGGAGAAGGAGCCGTCCCGCTCATAACCGCTGCGTCCGGTGATCATGGTTACGGCAATCACCATAGGGGCCTGCTCCATGACTGCGCCGTTCCCTGCATAAAGAGAAGTACATTTGGCAAGCGCCGCTTTCTTCTCACCCTCCACGGCAATATAGCGGGTAATCTGGGTGTTTTTCCAGCTGGGAGCGTAAGCCGCCGCAGCCACGATTTTTTCAATCAGCTCGTGGGAAACGGGCTGATCCGTAAATTTTCTGATACTTCTGCGTCCGATAATGCATTCGTTAGCCGTCATATAAATCCCCATTTCTGCGCCGCTTTCTATAGATAAGCGGCCTTGCGCAAGCAGCGCGCAGACACAGACCGCTGTGTAAACGAGCTTTACACTGGCTTTTGGCGCAGCGCAAAACCTGTTATTATCATATCATGAGGAGGAGAGGGTTGGCAATGGGAGAAATAAAAAATTTCGGTTGCAAATCCGGGCAAATACTTCTATACTGAAGGAGAAGGGAAAATTGCCGAAGAGGCAAGGCTTTTCCGTGAGAGGACAAAAGGAAAGCGACGCAAAGGTTGATTGCGCGGCGGATAAGGAGGTTACATATGGAATTTAAGGAAAGAAAACGGTGGTTATTTTTTGGATTGCCCTTTACCTTTACCAAATATATGATCAAAGAGGATATGATTACGGTAGATACCGGACTGCTGAAGACGATTGAAAACGATTGTTATATGTATAAGGTGCAGGATGTACAGCACAGCGCCAGTCTGGTTGAGAAGATGTTCGGGCTGGGTACGGTAACCTGCTTTACGGGCGATACGACGCATCCGCAGCTGATTCTGGAGCATGTCAAGAATTCCAGGGCGATCAAGGATTTTATTCTGGAACAGTCGGAGCAGGCGAGAATTAAGAGGCGTACTGTCAATATGCTGGATATCGGATCCGGCGATATTCAGGATATGGATGATCCCGACTAATACAAAAGAATTTGCGCTTTGTGAGAATTCTATTGCCATGAATCAGACGGGCTCTCTGCTGCAGCAAGTGTCGGCGCGGCAGGGAGCCTGCTTGCGGAGCAGTCTTTTCGTGCGGGGGCGCATGGCGTCAGGTTGAATGCTGTTCCGTGTGCAATAACAGCGGGAACAAAGCGGTTGGCCAGCGTCAGGTTGAATGTTGCTCCGTGTGCGATAACAGCGGGAACAAAGCGGTCGGCCAGCGTCAGGTTGAATGCTGTTCCATGTGTGGGAGCGACAGCAGGCGTTCAAACAGCAGACCCGCCCCGAACCAATAGGGGGCGTAGTCCAGGCGGATGACGCGTCGAACGTTCCACCTGCTTTTGCCGTAATCCCAGGGACAGAGCTTACGGCTGGTCAGGAAAAGACCGGTGAGATATTCGACGGAAAAAATCAGGCTCATGTACGTCAGGCCGCGCAGCCAGAATGGCTTTTTCCGCAGCAGGCGGCTGACGGGAGCGAGGAGGGCGGCGGAGCCGTAGATCGGAAACATCCAGAGGGACGTGGCTCCCTTCAGGGTCAGATCTCTTCTCCGCAGGGAATCCGCGGCGGTGAAGAGGATTTCCATACACCAGCCGGTAAGACCGCATTTCAGGAAATTATTAAAATAGCGTGCGATATTTTTACTCATGGAAACTCCTTTTTCGATGGATTTCGGTTCAAATATAGTATGGACGAAAACCTCGGGAATTATCACAGCATGTTGCAGGAAGAAAGCTGCCGGAGTAATAGCCGGGGAGGAATTTCGTCCGATCGGGATTGACGGGTATAGCTTACTCGGGTCTGATCAGGCTTGTGGTTCCGGGAGGAGACAAAAGAAATGAACGAGCGTCAGGTGATGGAATATATGGAGGAGGTCAGCCATTATGGGATTGTTCCCGGGCTGGACAGTATCCGGGAGCTTTGCAGGCGGTTGGGAGATCCTCAGAAGGAGCTGCGGTTTATCCATATCGCGGGAACTAACGGGAAGGGCTCCGTTTCGGCTTATCTGGCAGCGGTGCTGAGGTGCGCCGGATATCGGGTGGGGCGTTATCTCTCCCCGACGCTGTTCGGTTACCGGGAGAGAATTCAGGTCAATGACCGCTGGATTGCAAAGAGCGCGTTGTGCCGCGGAATCGAGAGGATCCGGGAAATCTGCGGGGAGATGACAGCCCAGGGGCGGCCGCATCCTACGGCCTTTGAGATGGAAACAGCGCTGGGCTTTCTGTATTTTCGGGAAAAGGGCTGTAATGTGGTTGTCCTGGAGGCCGGGATGGGAGGCCGGGAGGACGCCACGAACCTTGTAGAGAACACGGTGGCGGCCGTACTGACCTCCGTCAGCATGGATCATATGAAATTCCTGGGCGGGACGCTGGAGGAGATCGCCCGGCAGAAGGCTGGTATTCTGAAGGCGGGCTGTCCGGCGGTGAGCGCCTGCCAGAAGGAGACGGTGATGGGGGTCATCCGGGAGGCGGCTCAGGCTCTGGGCTGCCCGTTGACGGTTATGAGACCCGGCGAGCTTGCTCATGTCCATTACGGCCTGCAAAAGCAAAGCTTTGATTACGGCGGCTTTGAGAAGCTGGAAATTTCGCTGGCCGGCCAGTATCAGATTGAGAACGCCGCTTTGGCGGTGGATGTGATAAGGGTATTAAATAACAGTGGTTTTTCGATATCGGAGCAGAAGCTGCGTCAGGGGCTTCGGGAGACGGTCTGGCCGGGCCGCTTTACGGTTCTGGGGAAGAGACCCTGGTTTATCGCGGACGGAGCCCATAATGAGGACGCGGCAAAAAGGCTGGCGGAATCACTGAAATTTTATTTTACAAATAAGCGAATGATCTTTATAATAGGAGTTCTGAGGGATAAGGAGTACGATAAGATCATCGCCCTGACGCACGGGCTGGCGGATCAGATTATAGCGGTGACGCCGCCGGACAATCCCCGGGCTATGTCGGCATACTTGCTGGCGCAGGAGATCGCGAAGGTGCATCCGAGCGTAACCGTGGCGGACAGTCTGGAGGAGGCGGTGGAGATGAGCCGCCTGCTGGCTGGGAAGGAAGATGTAATCGTGGCGTTCGGCTCCCTGTCTTATATGGGGAGATTGATCGAAATGTGTATGGAATGATGATTTTCCATATATGTGCTGGCGGCATGACGAAGTGTGTAAAGATTTTCAGGCGGCCGGGAGGGCATGGCACCGTTAAATGGAGGTTTCTATGGATCAGCAGAAAATAAAAGAAGGAGTCCGGCTCCTGTTGGAGGGAATCGGTGAGGATATCGATCGGGAAGGGCTGCGGGAGACGCCGGACAGGATAGCCAGAATGTATCAGGAGATCTTCGGCGGGATGCAGGAGGATCCGGCGGCACCGCTTTCCCGGGTGTTTACGGTGGAGGACAGCGAAATAGTACTGGAGCGAGACATTGTTTTTTATTCCATGTGCGAGCATCATATGCTTCCCTTTTTCGGCCGGGCGCATGTGGCCTATCTTCCGGACGGGAAGGTGGCCGGGTTGAGCAAGCTGGCGAGGACGGTGGAGATATACGCGAAGCGGCTGCAGATTCAGGAGCGTCTGACGGGTCAGATTGCGGACGCGCTGATGGAGAATCTTGCCCCGAAGGGAGTGATGGTGGTGCTGGAGGCGGAGCATATGTGCATGACCATGCGTGGGGTGAAAAAGCCCGGGAGCCGGACGGTAAGCATCGCCGCAAGAGGAGCCTTTCAGGATAACACGGTGCTGCAGGATCGCTTTTTTCAGATGCTGCGGCTGGGAGATGGAGTTGGCGGAAGGTAGGAGAGGGCGTGGAAAGAGTCAATCGAATTTTGAAACATGTGCTATTTTTAGAGAATCTGGATAAAAATACAGCGGCAGAAGCGGACAGGCGCTTCTGCCGTCATGATATGGCGCACTTCCTGGACGTGGCCAGAATCGGGTGGATCCTGACGTTGGAGGAAGGTCTGAAAATTTCCCGGGAGCTGCTTTACGGGGCGGCACTCTTGCACGATCTGGGAAAGCACAGGCAGTACGAAGAAGGGATTCCCCATGAGCAGGCGAGTGCGGAGCTGGCGGAACAGATTCTCAGGGACTGCGGGTTTGATGAGGCAGAGGCGGGCGTTATAGCTGACGCGATCCGGCAGCATCGCAATGCCGCCGTAAGCGGAGAAAAGAATCTGCGCGGGATTTTGTACCGGGCCGACAAAGCCAGCAGAGCCTGCTTTGCCTGTCCGGCGGAGGCGGACTGTAATTGGAAGGGAAGCAAGAAGAATCTGCGGATTTTATATTGAGGGAAGAATCTTTCGGCGAGAGGGATGTTTTGTACTGACGATTCCAACATGAGCGCAAGCGCGCCGGTTTGCGAGGCCAAATTTGCTGTGGAAACGAGAAAAGTGTGCACTAGTTGTTCTTGACAATAGAATTTAGACGGAAAGGGAGATGTCAGCATGAAAATCGGGAACCGGGAATTTCAGACAGAGGGCCATACCTACCTGATGGGAATCCTGAACGTAACGCCGGATTCCTTTTCCGACGGCGGGAAATGGAACGACAGGGACAGGGCGCTATGGCATGTGGAGGAGATGCTGAAGCAGGGCGCGGATGTGATCGACGTGGGCGGCGAGTCTACCCGGCCAGGCTATCAGAGGATTTCCGACGAGGAGGAGATCGCCCGGGTGGTGCCGGTGATCGCGGCGATCAAGGAGCGGTTTGATGTGCCGGTCTCCCTGGATACCTACAAGTCAAAGGTGGCGGAGGCGGGAATTCAGGCGGGGGCGGATCTGATCAACGATATCTGGGGATTGCGCCAGGATAATAAAATGGCGGATGTTATTTCAAAGAGTGGTCTGCCCTGCTGCCTGATGCACAACCGGGAAAACGCGGATTATTCGGACTTTATGCAGGATGTGGCGGCGGAGCTGGCGGAGAGCCTGTATCTGGCGGAGCGGGCCGGAATCCCGACGGACAGGATTCTTCTGGATCCGGGTGTGGGGTTCGGTAAAACCTACGAGCAGAATCTGGAGATACTGAATTCCCTGGAGGAGCTTCATGCCCTGGGCTGCCCGTTGCTTCTGGGCTGCAGCAGGAAATCGGTGATTGGTTTGACGCTGGGGCTCCCCCCGGAGCAGCGGCTGGAAGGGACGCTGGCTACGACGGTGCTGGCGGCGCTGAAGGGCTGTATGTTTGTGCGGGTGCACGACATACTTGAGAACGCGAGGGCGATACGGATGACGGAAGCCGTTTTGCGCGGCGGGGCTTAAGGCCAGCCGCAGGCAGCGAGGCTTTGAGGGAAGGAAAAGGAAGCGAGTTGAGAGGCGCAGGGCATCAAAGAGTCTGCGTGGGCGGTAAGGCTTTATGAGGAGGAAAAGGAAGCGAGCTGTGAAGCCGCGGGGCTTAAGGTCTGCTGTGGGCGGCGAGGCTTTAAGGAAAGGGAAAGAAAGCGCGTTGTGAGGCGCAGGGCATCAAGTAGTCTGCCGCAGGCGGCGAGGTTTTGAGAGGAGGAGAGAGGAATGTACGGCGAAGAGGCGAGAGACGAGATACGGATTGAAGATCTGGAGGTTTACGCGTACCATGGAGTCTACGCGGGGGAGCGGAAAAAGGGGCAGCCCTTTTATGTGAACGCTGTGCTGTATACGGATGTCCGCAGGGCAGCGGCGGAGGATGAGCTGGCTCTTTCCGCGGATTACGGGGCGGTCTGCGCCCTGATCGACCGGTGGATGGGAGAAAATCCCTGCCGCCTGCTGGAAACGGTGGCGGAGAAGCTTTCCCGGGAAATCCTGCTGCGGTTTGACCGGATTCGCCGGATCGACCTGGAGATTCGGAAGCCGGAAGCGCCGATTCCGCTTCCCTTCGGCTGTGTGTCCGTAAAGGTGAGCAGAGGCTGGCACAGGGCCTGGCTGGGGCTGGGGTCGAATCTGGGAGACCGGGCGGAGTATCTGGACGGCGCGGTACGGGCGCTGCGGGAGCATCCGCTGACTCGGGCTGTCAGGGAGTCCGAGCGGATCGTGACTGCTCCCTATGGGGGCGTAGAGCAGGAGGACTTTCTGAACAGCGCACTAGAGCTGGAGACCCTGCTTTCCCCGGAAGAGCTGCTGGAGCTGCTTCATGAGATCGAGAACCGGGCGGGGCGGGAGCGGACGATACACTGGGGACCCCGGACGCTGGATCTGGATATTCTGTTTTACGATCAGCTGGTTCTGGAGAGCGACGACCTGGTGATCCCGCATCCGGATCTGGAAAACCGGGAGTTTGTGCTGAAGCCCTTGTGCGGGCTGATTCCCAACTACAGACATCCCCTTCTGGGGAAGACGGTGGGGTGCCTGCTGGAGGAGTTGAAATCCCGTTGACATTCGCTTCGGGTTCCTGAGCGAGATGAAGCAGTATGCAGTCTTATCTTGCTCACGACAATAAACCGTAGAATTCCTGTGAAGCGTGAATTCTATTGTATGCGGGTTATCTTATTTCTACTTTAGATCGCCGGTCAGGCGGGTCGGGAGATAGCGGTCGGCCCAGAAAGCGGCCAACCCGGTAAACAGACCGGTGAGGACGCCGCTTAAGATGAGAAAGGGAAGATAGGCTAAGACGCTCGCTGCGCGGGTCAGGGCGTAGGCGGCGAGAAGCTGGCCCAGATTATGAGTCAGCCCGCCGACGGCACCTACTAGAAATAACATCCGTTTTTGAAAAAGACGACAAAAGAGGAACATGACAAGCAGGCTTAAGAATCCGCCGGAGAGACTGTAGAACAGGCTGACGGCCTGGCCGAAGAGAAGGGCGGACAGCAGGATGCGGACGGTCAGCACGAGAGCAGCCTCCCGCAGGGAATAACGCCGCAGCAAAATCAGGGTAATGATATTCGCCAGACCCAGCTTGATTCCAGGGATGGGAACCGGCGGAGGCAGTATACTTTCCGCCGCGTAGATGGCGAGGGAAATAGTGGCATACAGGGCCAGAAGGGTCATTTTTCGGACAGACATAGGGTTCCTCCCGATCGAAGTAATTTAATAACTGATGATATCGATTTCCCCGGAAACCGTTTCGTCATCGGCGGGACGCACCTGTATCACAAGGCGATGAGGCAGGCAGACGATGGGGATGCCGGGGGCGCTTAAAAAGCCCTGGCGGACACAGAGCCCATCGGGGCAGTCCGCGGAGACGATGCCGATGCCTCCGGGGCGTACCTCCACCTGGTTTTCGCCGCCTTTCGTTCCGGTGATTGTAAAGGTGTAGGATTCCGGAACCTCATCCAGAGAAATCCTGGTCAGGAGCTTTCCGTCCTGGTAGATCTCCGCCACGCAGGCGAAGTTCGCTTCCCGGGGCCGGAGAAGAAACCAGAGGCTGAGGGCGCAGAGGAGCAGTAAAAAGACCCCGGTCAGAGCGGCGGCCCGGTTTCTCTTCGGATTGGAAGCGACGTTCCCGCCGGGGAAGGAGGCAGGGGATTTTTGGAAAAATCGCTTGCGGCGTTTTGGTTTACTTGGATTCTGCAAGGCGTTCTCCTTTCCGGCGCGGCGAATTTATGACCTGTTTGCTGTGGGCGGATTCGCTGTGGCTGAACCGCCGCTGGTTTTCCGGCAGCGGCTGTCACTCTTTCCGACAGTGGTTGCCCCCTTTTCAGTATAACAAAAAGGACAGTGAAAATGAAGATTTTTTTCAGAGCCATACTAATTGTTTTTTTAGGAGTTCTCTGCTGCGGCTGCGGGAAAGAGGAACCGGAACGCTTTGAGAACGCGGACGTCGCTTTTGGGACAGTGATTCAGCAGATCCTGTATACCGCGGGCGACGGGGAGCGCGAGGCGGAGGAGATTCTGGCGCTGCTGCGGAAGCTGGAGGAAGAGAGGCTTTCCCGGCGGCTGGCGGATTCCGAGGTCTCCAGGGTAAACCGGACGGCGGGGGCGGAGGAGGGCTGTCTCCTCTCGCCGGAGCTGGAAACGGCGGTGGAGGAGTGTCTGGAGGTCTGGGAGCGATCCGGCGGCGCTTTTGACATTACTCTGGGGGAGCTTGCGGCGCTCTGGGACATCGACGGCTGGGCCGCGGGAGAGCGGGAGGGAGAATTTATTCCGCCGGAGGAAGAGAGCTTACGCGAGGCTTTGGTGCGCAGCGGCAGCGGGAAGCTGCGGCTGGAGGACGGGCGGATTTTTCTGTCGGAGGGAATGAGTCTGGATTTGGGCGCTGTGGGAAAGGGAATTGCAATGGAGGAAATCCTGGGGAAACTGCAGGAAGAAGAAAATATAACAGGCGCTATTATATCTCTCGGCGGCAGTATCCTGACCTACGGCGGAAAGCCGGACGGGACGGACTGGCGGGTAGCGGTTCGGGATCCCCTTGACGGGACGGGCAATGCGGGAGTGCTTTCGCTGGAAGGGCAGTGGTGCGTATCGACCTCGGGGGATTATGAGCGCTATGCGGAGAAGGACGGGATCCGGTATCACCATATTCTGGATCCCGCTACCGGTTACCCGGCAAACAGCGGCGTAGCCGGAGTGACCGTTCTCTCGAAGGATGGATTTTTAAGCGATGCCCTGTCTACGGCCTGCTTCATCCTGGGGCCTGAAAAGGGAATTCCGCTGGCGGAAAGCTATGGCGCGGAGATTCTTTTTATCAAGAAGGACGGGAGCTTGGAGATGAGCGGCGGAATGAGACGGTACTTTTCCAGGGAGTGACGCCGCTGACGCTGCGGCTGATGGGAAGTCGATATTTTGTATGGTGCAGGACGCTTTACGCCGGTTCGGGCGAAGCACAATAAAATTCAGTAATGAAATACAGCGCTGAAATACAGCCGCAAACCCTGGGGACGCATTGCTTGCGGAAATGTCGGTTTGGGTGTAAAATAAAAGAAAATCCCGAAGGGACGGAGGAAGCGATGGAAGAGACAATCTATATGCATGCGGACGATCAGATTTTGAAGACCATAGACGAAAAAATGCCGCCCGAGGAGGAGCTGCAGGATCTGGCGGAATTTTTCAAGGTTTTCGGGGATACCACCAGGCTGAAAATACTGTATGTGCTGCTCAGCGCGGAAATGTGCGTGTTCGATATCTCCGCCGTGCTGGGGATGTCCCAGTCCGCCATCTCCCACCAGCTGCGAGTGCTGAAACAGATGGATCTCGTCAAAAACCGCCGAGACGGGAAGACGGTTTTTTACTCTTTGGCAGACGGCCATATTGTGACGATTTTAAGTCAGGGGCTGGATCATATCGAGGAGTGAACGCTTATATCACGGTTTGAAACGTTACTTTTAGATACTATATAATTTGAGTATCTGGCGCAGAAAGGAGGGGAACATTTTATGGATTATGATGATTACAGCATAGCATGTGATAAGATAAGAGCAAAGAATAGTGAGTATCTCGATCTTTTTGAACAGGCTCTGGTTGAAGATGGTTTTAAGGACAGCACCATTAAGAGGCATTTATCGAATATTGACTTCTATATAAATGATTTTCTCCTGTATGAGGAGCCCCTTACAATTGACCACGGTGTAAGCAAGATTGACTACTTCCTTGGCGATTTCTTCATACGCAAATGTATGTGGTCTACGCCCGGAAATGTAAAGAGCACGGCGGCAAGCATTAAAAAGTTTTACAAATGCATGATGGATCGTGGGATTGTAAAAAAGAGCGACTATGAATTTCTATGTTCTGAAATCAAGGACGGGATGGAAACCTGGCAGGCTGACTGTGCTGCATATAACGATCCTGACGAGCCGAATCCGTTTGCCTTTTTCTTTTGATGGGCGACAGCCCTGAAACCTGGAAGGACGAAAAACAAAAATTCCACAACATACCAAGCAGTTTGGTAAGAGCAAGGGAAACTCTATTTATCCGGGTAACAGAAATGAGCAGATGACGATGAATCCATTAGAAGAAAAGATGCTTTCTGACTTCGGAATGATACTTTAGAAGGTGTATAATATAGTCAATGGAGTCTTATGCTATACATATACGTTTGGAAGGTAAGACAAGTAAATGGAAAAATATGATAATTGTTTTTCATTAGGTTTTTTTGCGGAACAGCAAGCTCATTGTCTAAATTAGGACTTAGAAATTTTTCTGGTCCATTTGATTGGTTTTTATCAGATTTTGATTCAGTAATAAACCAAATTGACAAAGAGTTTATAGATTTTATGAAAAAGGAAAATCTCGAAATTATTGACAATAACCCCAAAGCATTTAGGAATATAAAATATAATTTTTATTGTAATCATGATATAAAAGAAAATTTTGAAACAGAATATATTGACATATATAATAAATACATTAGAAGAGCAAAATGATTTATTGAAAATATAAAAAATCCAACTTGTTTTTTTCGTGCGGTTAGATCAGATAAGGAGATTGGTTATATTATCAATAATTCCGACTATATTGACAAAATATTAAAAAAATATAATCCCCAAAATTCGATAGTATACATATTATTGAATAATATGGGCTCCTTGCCACAGAATTTTAAGTGGTTTCGATTATCATTTGATCGATATATTGGCAAAACCTATGAAATGCGGAATATGTTTAACCAATCAGAAGAACTATCACAGTTTTGTGAAACCCTATTGGGATTAGATCAAATTGAGTTAAACAAAAGGTATGATATTGAACAAAATGGGCAAAAAGCTGCTGCCGCCGAAGTGAATCATTATGTATGCAATAATATTGATGGAATAGATAAAAAATTGTAAATGCATTCAACTTGCAAAATGATGAACCACTTTATATTTTTGGGGGGGTAAGTATGGCATCCCGTTATATTATTACTTAGTTAAAAGAAATATAAAAATAAAGCAATTATAGATAATAGGGTTCAAAGTGAATTTCCAAATGATATATTAGTTGTTTCGCCAAAGGATATTGAGCCATATTCAAAAATATTTATTGCTATAGCAGATGAAATGTCAAACTATGAAGTCAAAGAACAAATCAAAGTAAAAAACTGCAAAACGCTTACATATAGAGAATTATTATATGGAGTTGAACCAATTTAATTCTAATATTACAGGTATCCGCGTTCTGCTTTTTTAGATTCTGAAAAGTTTTAAAAATTTATGTGTATAAGCATATATTTAGAACTTTTTTTGCAGTCCCTAAAAGGAATGCTTTTAATCATTATTAGAACTTGCGCATGTAATTGTTAATACCGTAATAAATTTTTCAATTCTTTTTTCCGCATATTATAATGGTTGCCCCATCAGGATCATCCAGCACTTTTTGAATAACGAATCCTACATCCTGCAAAATCCGGCTCTCATGCTCCAGGGTCAGCGGAATATCAAAATGAACGAACCGATTATCCGGTATTGCAAACTGCTTTCTCCGTTTTAAATATTCACTGCGCAAAAGTTCTTCTTCCTCATCACAACAGGCAATATAATCCCCTAAAAGAAATATGCCGCCATTTTTCAGACTGTTATAAATCTTCTGATATAACTCCTTTTTTCGCTCCGGCAGAAAATGGTGCAGGCTTTCAAAGGAAATAACGGCGTCCCACTTTTCACAACCAAAATCATATTGAAAATAATCCTGACACACTATGTCGAGATGCTTATCAGAATGCTTTTCCCGCAGCTTATCCAACATACTTTGACATAAATCTACGCCGGTTACTTCCAGGTCTGGATTCTTCTGCCAGATTTGATCCAATTCCAAACCGGTTCCGCATCCCAGGTCTAAGATTTTTTGATATTCAGAGGGGAAGATTTCCGCAAACATCCGATAGGACTGTTTACAATCCGACATATGCTCCTCATAACCCTCCAAACGCTTTGTGAAAAAGTCAGACATTTCTTCCAACGGGACATCCGACGTATCCTGAAGCCATTTCCTTAATCCCTGTAAATATTGTTCTGTTGATTTCATATTGTTTCTCCTCGTTTTTATACAAACCGGCATTTTCATGTGGCTAGAATAGCATATTTTAATGCCGGGTTCCACCTTATACATTTTTAGAAAAGAAAGTTCAAACAGCCGTTAACAGTATGAATTATAAAAAATACCGAAGCAGTCCCGACTAATAAATAATTGCTTTTCCATAATCCGAAAAACAGGTAGTACAACGGGACAACCGCAAACTGGCTGATCACAATCAACCAGCCATATTGAAAACCAAGGTAATAAAAAGCCCAGCCTGTAAAATTTATCAAAATCATTAAAACAGTCATTGTAAAGAAGGCCTTTTCCTTGTATGTAGCTACCGAAAAAAACTTATCGTTCTCTTTAACAATCAGCATTAACAAAATCATAGACAGCACACCGAATACACTCTGCGTTTTTTCGATCCAGGGAATTTCATTCGGCATATTCATGATGGGATTCGATTTCATGTTTATCAGCGGCATAATCATATACGGAATTTCCTGAATCACAAATGCAATGATGCCCGCAAAAGAAATTCCGAAATAGTAATTCCGAAACAGATGAAAAAACTTTACCATGTGCTTCTCCATTCGTGAATACCGATTTGTTGAGCAGGCTAATTATTAAGCTTCCGCTCGTGGAAATCCGCGAAAAATCCACGCAGGAGGCACCTGGCGCTGCCGTGTGGATTTTTACGGAACAAAGGAGCTGTAGTCGCCGCTGCCCAGAGGCGAGTGGTAGGTAGTGGTCTCGTCGCCGTAGGGCTGGAAGTAGACATAGCGGGAGGTCATATTGATATGGGTGTAATTCCCCTTCGCCAGCGCAAAGTTGTCGGAGCCGTCCGTGCGCATACAGCGAAGCTCGGGCTCGTTTCCGTTTTTCTGGTAGTAGATATAGCCGCTTCCCACGTTAAAGCAGTCTACCCGATCCTGGGTCAGAATCTGGATTTCATTGCGGGACAGGGAATAGCGGCAGAGCCGGTAATTTCCTTCTACGTCCAGATAATAAATGAAATCCCCTTCCGCCACGGGATACCAGAGATTTCCGCGCCAGACCTCCGACACGACGTCGTTTGCCGTATTCAGGGCGTAGAGGTAATGATCCTGCTGGGTTCCGTTGTAATAGAGAAGGCCGTTCGAAACGCAGGCGGGGTTAATATTGTAATCCGCCAGATCCACCTGCTCGGACTTGTCGATTTTCAGCTTGTAGAAAGAGATTTTGGAGGGAGCGGAGGTAAGCAGGTAGAGGTAATTGCCCGCCAGCTGCCCCGTCACCACAACATCCCTGGTCAGCACGGTCATATTGTTCCCCTTCAGGTCGCAGCGGTTAAAGGACTTTTTTCCCTGAAACTGTGCGAAGAGATTGTCGGAGACGGCGTCGGTCTGGTAGAAATAGAGGAACTTGCCGCCGGCCAGAATATTTCTGACCTTCAGGCTGTTGATCTGACGGACGTTGGTTTCGTCCGGATCCATGGCGCAGAGAACCCCTCCCGCCGAGGTGTTGGAAAAATAGACGGTGCCGTCGGATTCGCAGAACAGACCCTCGTTGTTCAGGTTACCCGCGGTATTGCCTACCGTGTCGGCGGAATTCATGGGAATGCGGTCGGAGAAGAATAAAGCTACGCCCATCCCGACGAGCAGGAGAATTGCGCCCAAAACAATCAGAACATTTTTCAGAGTCTTATTCATGGTTATACCTCCTGCCCGCTTTAGCGGGCATCCATTCAAAATTTGGAAGCTTACTTCCAAACTTATACCCCTTGCGCGCCCTGGCGCACATATCAATCGGTTACTTCCTCTCTACTATACACCCCTTTTTGCTTGCTATCAAGTTTGTTTTGTTATAAAATAAATGGTGTAATGATCCGAGCGCAATGATTTGCGCCGGGGATCCCGGCGCGAGGAGGAGAAAAATGGATTTACTGGAGCTGAGAGGACAACTGGACGAGATTGACGAGCAGATTGTGGCGCTTTACGAGCGGCGGATGGAGATCTGCGGCCAGGTGGCGGAATATAAGATTGAGACGGGAAAGAAAGTGTTTGACCGGCAGAGAGAAGCGGAGAAGCTGGCGAAGGTAAAATCCCTGACCCACAGCGATTTTAACGGGCAGGGGATCGTAGAGCTGTTCGAGCAGATTATGTCGATGAGCCGGAAGCTGCAGTACCGCCTGCTGGCGGAGCGCGGAAGCGAGGGGCGTCCGCCCTTTATCGGCGTGGACGAGCTGGAGACGAAGCGCGCAAGGGTAGTCTTCCAGGGGGCGGAGGGCGCCTACTCCCAGGCGGCCATGCTGCAGTATTTCGGCGAACAGGTACAGAGTATCCACGTTGACAGCTTCCGGGACGCTATGAGCGCCATCGACGAGGGCAGCGCGGACTTTGCGGTGCTCCCCATCGAAAACTCCACGGCGGGGATTGTCAACGAGATCTTCGACCTGCTGCAGGAGTACGAGCATTATATCGTGGGGGAGCAGATTATCCGGGTGGAGCATTGCCTGCTGGGAGTCCCCGGGGCGAAGCTCTCCGATATCAAAACCGTGTACTCCCACCCCCAGTCGCTGATGCAGAGCGCCAGGTTTCTGGGAAATTACGGCTGGCAGCAGATCAGTATGCAGAACAACGCCTTCGCGGCGAAGAAGGTGGCCCAGGATCGGGATCCCGCCCAGGCCGCCGTGGCGGGGGAGCAGGCGGCAAAGGCCTACGGGCTGGAGATCCTGAAGCGGGGCGTCAACGATTCCGGGGTCAATTCCACCCGCTTTATCATCGTGACCAACCAGAAAATTTTCCGGAAGGACGCCCGCAAGGTCAGCATCTGCTTCGAGGTGCCGCATGAGAGCGGCTCGCTCTACCATATGCTGTCCCATATCATCTATAATAACCTGAACATGACGAAGATCGAGAGCCGTCCTATCGAGGACAGGGCCTGGGAGTATCGTTTTTTTATCGACTTTGAGGGAAATCTGGCCGACAGCGCGGTAAAGAACGCCCTGCGGGGCCTGCGGGACGAGGCCAGAAATATGAAGATTCTGGGAAACTATTGAGCGTGTATTTTGTTCTATGGGAAACTTTTTACTTTGTGCCGTGGATGGGATGATTCTTTGCGCAGCAGAGTCAGGAGCTTTCACGGGCACAGGCCGTGCCGGCACGAGCCGATGATCGGGGAAGATCTTGACGGGCGAAGCTTCCCGAGTCTGCTTATGTATACCTGCAGGACAGGAGGGATGGAAGGAATGCGGATAGAGGAACTGATCGTATATCGCAATTTTGAAGAGGACAGGCTCCTGACTGACATGGCCTGCGTCATGGAGCATTACGGGGACAGCCGGGAAGGATTGTCGGAGGACAGCCCCGTAACCGTGGAGAACCTGCGAAGGCGGTTCTACGGCTGTATCCATCAGCTGATCGACCTGGCGGGGAGCTACGGCTTTCACGGAAACCTCTGGCACTGTTACCTGGCGAATCTGCTGGTGAACAATGAGAACGGCTACAGCTGCGGCTGTGAGCTGCGGGGAGAGATCGAGGGAACGATCAACGAGGCGGCGTTGCACGATATCGTGATTTTTAAGGAGCTTTACGATTTTGATTTTACTCCTGTGATGGAGAGACTGCATGTCCCGGAATACAGGCTGACGGAGAATTATCAGGCGAGCAGCCGGGAGAGCAAGGTTTACAATGCCCGGATCTGCGCCCGGATCTGCGAGCTGGCGGAGCGGTTCTGCGAAAACCGCACGCCGGAGGAGATGAAGGCGACCCTGACCCGGTTTTATCAGGAGTACGGCGTAGGGAAGTTCGGTCTGCATAAATCCTTTCGGATCGTTCACGACGAGGAGGGCGTAAGGATTGAGCCGATCTTGAATATCGCCCATGTGGCGCTGGGGGATCTGGTGGGCTACGAGCTGCAGAAGAAAAAGCTGACGGACAATACGGACGCCTTTGTGGAAGGAAGAAAGGCGAACAACTGTCTTTTGTTCGGCGACGCGGGGACGGGAAAGTCCTCCAGCATCAAGGCGATCGCCAACGAATACTATGAAAAGGGCCTGCGCATCATAGAGATTTACAAGCATCAGTTCCGGGATCTGAACGAGGTCATCGGCCGGATCAAGAAGCGCAACTATAAATTTATTATTTATATGGACGACCTAAGCTTCGAGGATTTTGAGACGGAGTACAAATACCTGAAGGCGGTGATCGAGGGCGGACTGGAGAAAAAGCCGGGGAATGTACTGATTTACGCGACCTCCAACCGCAGGCATCTGATCCGGGAGAATTATTCCGACAAGGAAGAAATCCGCCAGGATATGCATACCGGCGATACGGTGCAGGAAAAGCTTTCCCTGGTATACCGCTTCGGTGTGACGATCTATTTCGGCGCGCCGGATCCAAAGCAGTTTCGGGAGATCGTGAAAGCGCTTGCGGAGCGCGGCGGCATCGAGATGCCGGAGGAGGAGCTGCTGCGGGAGGCGAATCAGTGGGAGTTGTCCCACGGCGGCCTTTCCGGGCGGAGCGCCCAGCAGTTTATCGACTATCTGTCGGGGACAAGGAGCGTGCGATGAGTATAAAAACCTTTGCGGCGATCGATGTGGGAAGCTTTGAGCTTGCCATGAAAATTTTCGAGTTTTCGGGAAAAAATAATATGCGGGAGATCGACTGTATCACAAGGCGGCTGGATCTCGGGACGGATACCTATGCCCAGGGGAAGCTGAGCAGCGAAAAGCTGGATGAGCTCTGCCGGACGCTACGGGAATTCAGGACGATTATGGAGGGCTATCGTGTAGAAGGCTTTCAGGCTTACGGCACCAGCGCGATCCGGGAGACGGAGAATCTTGTCATTATCCAGGATCAGATCGAGCAGAGAACGGGGATCCGGGTGGAGGTCTTAAGCAATTCGGAGCAGCGCTTCCTGGATTATAAGTCCGTGGCCTCCAAGGGCGAGAGCTTTCGCCGGATTATCGAGGAGAAGACGGCGATTCTGGATATCGGGGGCGGCAGTATCCAGCTCTCCCTGTTTGACAACGATACTCTGGTCTCGACCCAGAATCTGCGGCTGGGCGTCCTGCGGATCCAGGAGTACCTGAACCGCTTCGGAGTGAGCCATTTCAAGGCGGAAACCTTTATCGAGGAGATGCTGATGGCGCAGCTTTCCACCTATAAAAAGCTGTACCTGAAGGATCGGGAGATCCGGAACCTGATCGTGATCGACGACTATATTTCTCCCTGGGCCGTCCGGCGTACCGGCGGAGATTCCGGCCGGGCCATGCTCGACGAGGAGACCTTCGGCGGCGTCCTGGAGCAGCTTCGCTCCCGGAGCCAGGCGCATACGGCGGCGGTTCTGGGAATCCCGGAGGAGAAGGTACCGTTGATGTTTATCAGCGCCGTGCTGATCAGCCGGGTGGCGGAGCTGATGGGAGTCAGCCGGATCTGGGCTCCGGGCGTGTCCCTCTGCGACGGGATTGCCTACGAATACGCGGAGAAGATACGGATGTTCCGGGAGGAGCATGATTTCGAGCAGGACATCATCGCCTGCGCCATGAACATCAGCAAACGCTATATGGGCAGCATGAAGCGGGCGGAGACGCTGGAGAATATTACGGCGACTCTTTTTGACAGCATGAAGAGGATTCACGGCCTGGGCAGGAGGGAGAGGCTGTACCTGCGGCTGGCGGCGATCCTGCATGACTGCGGGAAATTTATCAGCATGGTGAACATCGGGGAGAACTCCTACAATATCATCATGGCGACGGAGATCATCGGCCTGTCCCACATGGAGCGGGAGATCGTTGCCAACATCGTGCGCTTCAATCATAGCAGCTTTGTCTATTACGGGCAGCAGGACGGCGGGATCCGGGGCTTGGACAGAGAGTCCTACCTGACGGTGGCGAAGCTGACGGCGATCCTGCGTCTGGCCAGCGGGCTGGATCGGAGCCATAAGCAGAAGCTGAAAGGGCTGAAGGCCTCCCTGCAGGGCGGACAGCTGATTCTCACTGTGGATACCGCGGCGGATATCACGCTGGAAAAGGGTTTCTTCGAGGAGAGAAGCGAGTTCTTCCGGGAGGTATTCAGTATTGAGCCGATTTTAAAGCAAAAAGGAACGGAATGAGAAGAATTCTCACGATGCGTGAGATGATTCTATTGTCAAGTACTATTGAATTTATGTCCGCTGAGGCGGACATGGGGTATAAGCATGAAGTTTAAGGAGACTTGCGATGGGAAAAATCGATTTTACCAATCCGAAATATTATACCAACCGGGAGCTGTCCTGGATCCTGTTTGACCGCAGGGTACTGAGCGAGGCCCGGGACAAGCACAACCCTCTCTTTGAGCGGCTGAAGTTTTTAAGCATTACAGCCTCGAATCTGGACGAGTTTTTTATGGTTCGGGTGGCCTCGCTGAAGGATATGGTGAACGCCGGCTACGAGAAGAAGGATATCGCCGGAATGACCGCCTCCGAACAGCTGGCGGCCATTGACGCTGCCATCCACGAGCTGGTGGAGCTGCAGTACTCGACCTGGAACCGTTCGCTCCTCCCGCAGCTGAAAAAGAACGGCCTGACCGTTATCAGCCGACACGAGGATCTGACCTCGGAGGAGATCTCCTTTGTCGATCGGTATTTTGAGGAAAACGTGTACCCGGTGCTGACGCCGATGGCGGTGGACTCCTCCAGACCTTTTCCTCTGATCCGCAATAAGTCACTGAACATCGCGGCGCTGGTTCACAAAAAGAACCGGGAGGAGCTGGAGTTCGCCACGGTACAGGTGCCCTCCGTGCTGGAGCGCATCGTACAGCTGCCGGGGGAGGGGCGGGCGAAACGGGTGATTTTCCTGGAGGAGATTATCGAGCGGAATATGCAGAAGCTTTTCCTAAATTACGATATTGTCTGCGCCTATCCTTTTCGCCTGATGCGCAACGCCGATCTGAGCATCGAGGAGGACGAAGCGGCGGATCTTCTGAAGGAGATCGAGAAGCAGCTGAAAAAACGCCAGTGGGGAGAGGCGATCCGCCTGGAGGCGGAGGAGGGAATGGATAAAAGGCTGCTGAAGATCCTGAAGCGGGAGCTGAACCTGGGAGAGCAGAATATCTATCCGATCACAGGCCCTCTGGATCTGACGGTGCTGATGAAGCTGTACGGGCTGGAGGGCTTTGAGAGCCTGAAGACGCCCCGCCATGTCCCTCAGCCGGTTCCGGAGCTCCCGGCGGGCTGCCGGATCTTCGACGAAATCCGAAAAGGAGATATTCTGCTCCACCATCCCTACCAGACCTTTGAGCCGGTGGTGGATTTCATCCGTCAGGCGGCCAGGGATCCGGAGGTGCTGGCGATCAAGCAGACCCTTTACCGGGTCAGCGGCAATTCGCCGATCATCGCGGCTCTGGCTCAGGCGGCGGAGAACGGGAAGCAGGTGACGGTGCTGGTAGAGCTGAAGGCGCGCTTTGACGAGGAGCATAATATCGTCTGGGCCAAGATGCTGGAGAAAGCGGGCTGTCACGTGATTTA
Organism: Roseburia sp.; assembly: GCA_023662875.1. Classification (GTDB taxonomy): domain Bacteria; phylum Bacillota; class Clostridia; order Lachnospirales; family Lachnospiraceae; genus Acetatifactor. Next base: position 49,169 of record JAMPIG010000001.1, read on the forward strand.
CGGCCTGGTAGGACTGAAGACCCACAGCAAGATCACCCTGGTCGTGCGCCGGGAGGAGGATGGGATCCGCCGCTATGTGCATCTTGGCACCGGCAACTATAACGACGCCACGGCGAAGCTCTATACGGACATAGGTCTGTTGACCTGCTCGGAAGCCATCGGGGAGGACGCCACGGCGGTGTTCAATATGCTTTCCGGCTATTCCGAGCCCCTGGTCTGGAATAAGCTCAGCATAGCGCCGCTCTGGCTGAAGGATAAGTTCCTCTATCTCATCGACCGGGAACGGCAGCACGCGGAAGCGGGACATCCCGCCCGGATTGTCGCCAAGATGAATTCCCTCTGCGACCGCGATGTGATCGCCGCCCTGTACGCCGCCAACGCGGCAGGGGTGAAGATCGACCTGATCGTCCGGGGAATCTGCTGCCTGAAAACCGGGATCAAGGGCGTCAGCGAGAACATTACGGTGCGCTCCATCGTGGGAAACTTCCTGGAGCACAGCCGGATCTTTTATTTCGAGAACGGCGGACAGTACGAGATCTACTGCGGCAGCGCGGACTGGATGCCGCGGAATCTGGAACGGAGGGTAGAGATCCTTTTTCCCATCGACCGGCCGGAGCTGAAGGAGGAGCTGCTGCATATTCTGCAGTGCCAGCTGAAGGATAACGTCAAGGCCTCCGTCCTGCAGGAGGACGGAACTTATGAAAAGGTAGACAAGAGGGGTAAATCCCGTTTTCAGTCCCAGGAGGCTTTCTGCCAGGAGGCGCAGAAAAAGGCGAAGAGCGCAGTGGAGGAAGAAGCGCATATGACGAGGACGTTCGTCCCGGAGGTGCATCAGTGAAAATTTATCTGGCGTCCGCGTCGCCCAGAAGAAAAGAGCTTCTGGCGCAGATCGGGTTGGAATTTGAAGTGAAGGTCAGCAATGCAGATGAGCGGATTATTGTTTCTGAACCATGGAAGGCGGTGGAGGAGCTGTCGGCCCGAAAGGCGGAGGCGGTTTTGAAGGAACTGTCGGCCCGAAAGGCGGAGGCGGTTCTGGAGGAGCTGTCGGCCCGAAAGGCGGAGGCGGTTCTGAAGGAGCTGTCGGCCCGAAAGGCTGAGACGGTTTCGGGAGAGTTGTCGGTTCAGAAAGCGGAGACGGTTTCGGGAGAGTTGTCGGCGCGGAAAGCGGAGACGGTTTCGGGAGAGTTGTCGGCGCGGAGGGCGGAGACGGTTTCGGAGGAGCTGCTGCGGCGTGAGAGCGGGATAGAGCCGCCGGGTTTTTCGGAGTCCGGGGCGGGAACGCCGCATGATATCCTCGTCATTGGCGCGGATACCGTAGTGGCGATCGACGGGACGATTCTCGGGAAACCCGCCGACAGGGAGCAGGCGGAGAAGATGCTTACGGAGCTGGCAGGAAGAACGCATCAGGTCTATACGGGAGTGACGCTTCTTTACCGAAACGCGGAAGGGGAAGTGACCCGTAAAACCTTCCACGAGATGACGAGGGTAAGCTTCTACCCCATGAGCCGGAAAGAAATCGCCCGCTATCTGGAGACCGGGGACGGCCTGGATAAGGCCGGGGCCTACGGGATCCAGGGCTTTTGCGCCAGATACATACAGGGCATCGAAGGCGATTACAACAACGTAGTGGGACTTCCGGTGGGAAGGCTTTATCAGGAGGCAAAGGAGTGGCTGGGAGAATGAAAAGGGCTGTGATTTTTGATCTGGACGGGACATTGTCCGATTCGATCGCCAGCTTAAAATACTGCGGGGACAGGGCTTTAGCGCCTTTCGGCTACGGCCCTTTTCCGGAGTCCGATTATAAGTATTTCGTGGGGGACGGCGCGGCAAACCTGGTCAAGAGGGCGCTGATCAAGGCGGGCGACGAGAAGCTGACGCACTTTGAGGAGGCTTTTGCCCGGTACAAGGACTTTTTCGCGGCGGACTGCATGTATCAGGTAAAGCCCTACGACGGGATACCGGAGCTGCTGACGGAGCTGAAAAGAAAGGGGCTGAAGACGGCGGTGCTCTCTAATAAACCCCACCTCCAGACCCTGGAGGTAATTCATACTCTGTTCGGTGAGGACTGCTTTGACCTGATCCAGGGGCAGCAGGAGGGACTGCCCATCAAGCCCGACCCGGCGGGCGTTTTTCGGATTCTGGGACAGCTTGGCCTGACGGCGGCGGATTTACTCTACCTGGGCGATACGGCCACGGACATGAAGACCGGCAAGAGCGCGGGAGCCTTTACCGTGGGCGCGCTCTGGGGCTTTCGGGACAGACGGGAGCTGGAGGAGGGCGGCGCTGACGCGGTGATCGCGCATCCGCTGGAGCTGCTGGAATACGTTAATGGGGAATCCGGAAGGGAATGAAGTGAGGAGAGTTCGTTGGGGGGATTGGAAAGCGGAATCTCTGTCGAAATCGGTATAGAGAGGGAAATGTGAGGAGCCTGAGGCAGGAGAGTAACTGCGTCAGGCTGCCTTTTTTATGACGATAGAATTCTTGCGAAGCGTGAATTCTATTGTCTGTGTGGAATTGACAGAGTTCCGGCAGATTCAGGAGGGGATAAATCCTGACTGACTTCAGCGTTGAGCATCCAGCCGTTGATTATCCAGCCGTTGATTATCCAGCTGATTTTACATAGCAGAAAAGTGATGGGAAATATTGACAAAATTGTCGCGGGGGGGGGTAAAATCAAAAGGTAAGAGAGAGTCCTGCCATATTTTGACAGGGAGACAAGGAGGAAACGAAACATGAGTACTGGAAAAACAAAAATTGCGAAAAGCGCAAGACGTATCCTGGCGGCGGGGTTGGCGGGCTGCCTGCTGTACGGCGGAGTCGCGCAGGTCGATGCGGCGACACTGAAGGATGTGTTCGATCCGGAGTATTACGCGGATACTTATTCGGATCTGAAGGAGGCCTTTGGCTATGACAGCGAGCTGCTCTGGAAGCACTTTCAGACCTATGGTCTGGCGGAAGGCAGAAGCATGAACGGTATGATCGATATCGTAAAATATAGGGAGAGCTATGCCGATCTGGAGGAGGCCTTCGGGGATGACTGGGACGCTTACCTGGAGCATTATCTGACCTACGGAGCGAAGGAGGGAAGAGACTCCGGAACGGGCTTTGATCCTATGGATTATGCGGGAAGGTATGAGGATCTGCAGGAAGCGTTCGGCGAGGATGTCCTGGCTCTCTGGCAGCATTACCATACCTACGGGGCATCGGAGAACCGGGAGGCCAGGGCTGAGGTCGTCGTGCAGGCGGAGAAGGCGGCGGAGGCCGCAGCTGCGGCACAGAGCCAGCAGGCCGCAGGCGGACGAACCGAGAGGGTGGATCATAGCTATGATGACGGCTGGGATATCCGGGAATATAACAGTAAGGATTGGATGATAAAGAGTACCAGTTATAGTACGGACGGCAGCGTGTCGAGCTGGACGGTGTATGAATACGACAGCGCGGGGAACCGGATCAAGTGGACTGGTTACAATGCGGGCGGCAGTAAAGCTAGTTGGGCTGAGTATAAGTATGACAGCGCCGGGAATGAATTAAGCAGTATCTCTTACTCCGCAGACGGCAGTGTGAATTTCTGGGAGGAGTATGAATACGATGACAATGGAAACAGGATAAAGTTTAGCTTTACTTCTTATTTTAACGGCAGCGTACAGGCAAGCGGTGAACAAGAATATGACAGCGCTGGTAATATGACAATGTCAAAGGGTTTTATTTATGGTGGATTTTCTTGGAACGAGTGGGAGTATGATGAAGCGGGAAATCGGATAAAGTGGACTTCTAAAAATGAGGACGGCAGTGTATCGAGTTGGGAAGAGTATAAATACGACAGTGCCGGAAAAGAGATAAAGGCAACTACCTACAATGCGAATGGTAATGTGACAATGTGGATCGAATCGGAATACAATGATGCCGGGAAGCCGGTCAAGCGGACTTGGTACAATGCGGACGGAAGTACCGCAGGCTGGCGTGATTACGAATACGACAGCGAGGGGAATGAGATCAGCTCGACTTACCACGAAGCCAATGAAGAATAGCCTTATAAGACCTCGATATCTCTTCGGGAATGGATCGCACGGTACTTTTGGCGGCGATGAAAAGGAAAGCCGCGGGAATGCCAAAGGGAGCCGCGGGGAAGTTGAATTGCAGTCTCAGGAAAGAAGATTCCTGCCTTATCGACGGATAGGGCAGGGACTTCTTTTTTTTGAAAATTGTATCTTTTTTGAAAAATGCTTGCCTGTTCTTCTCTCCTGTGCTAGAATAAATTTAAAGCATAATCATTTCAAAACAAGGCGGCAAGCTTATTCTTACGGCAGCCGCTGTCAGAGCCCGGCGGGGAAAATCCCGGGGGTCAGATCCGATATTCTGTATATCACCGGAAAATCTATGCTTTTCAATTCAATCACAATTTAAGCAGGAGATTCCGGATAGAAAGAAGCGCCCGTGTGTTTCTCCTGCGGTAAGGGGGAAACGGGATGGGATTTGTTTCGTTAAAGTACGACTTTGCTTTTAAGCGGCTGATGGGCAACGAGGCGGTCAGGAAGCATTTTGTCAGCGACGTATTGGGAATCCCCGTGGCGGAGATTCAGTCCGCGCGGATCGCCAGCCCTGTTTTAGGGAAGGCTTATCTTTGGCAGAAGGAGGGCGTACTGGATGTCCTGCTGGTGCTGCAGGACGGCAGGAAGGTAAACATCGAGCTGCAGGTCAGGTCCATAAAATACTGGGACAGGAGGGTTTCGTTTTATCTGGCGAGGATGCTTGCGGAGGACATGCGGGCGGGAGAGGATTACGGGAAGCTGAAAAAGTGCATCAATATCAGTATTCTGGATTTTGAGATAGATGACAGTCCGGAATACCACAGGGTATACCGCCTCCGGGACAGGCAGGGGAACGATTTTACGGATCTGATGGAGATACATATTATTGAGTTGCGTAAAGATCTGGGCGGCGGGAAGCTGGACGACTGGATCCGGCTGTTTAACGCGAAGACAGAGGAGGAGCTGAATATGATAAAGACAGAAAATCCCGGGGTGCTGGAAGCGATCAGGGAGGTCAAGGCCATGAGCTATGGAAAAACGCTGAGATGGATGTACGAAACGTGGCGGATGAACCAATGGGATCGGAAGGCCAGGGAGGAGTATGTGCGGGATGAGGGAATTACCCAAGGCGAGACCCGGAAGCTGGTAAGTCTTGTAAGGAAGAAAGTTGTTCGGAATCAGTCGGCGGAGGAGATTGCCTGTTTGCTGGAGGAAGAGCCTTCCCGGATTGCCGTAATTTATGATCTGATAAAGTTACATCCCGAATGGAATGATGAGAGAGTCTGCCAGGAGTTGGAGGAACATTTATAATCCTGACAGAAATCATCTCATTTCAACAGAGCGTGCCGAGTAGGCCCAAAATAATGTCTCGCGTGGCAGGAGCAGATGCGGTCAGCCTGCGGCATCTTTCGCCAGACGCAGAATTTCTTCTGCGATAAATCGGACGGGGCCTCCGTAGGAGTCAAGAGTTTCCGTCTGCCTCAGGAGTGTTTCGGATATCTGGCGAAAACCTTCGGCGGCTTTTTTCGGAGATGCACCTTTCTCTCCCAGGCGGACTGACTGGGTTATTGCACGCATTTCGCGGCAGATACGGTCAAAAGAACTTTTTTGCTCCGCGCTCAGCAGGGGTGCCAGCTTCCGGATTTCTCCCTTGAGGTAGAAAAGCAGGATGCTGTGGAATATCGGTGATACGGCTCATTATTGCGCTGAGTTCATCCGCTATGTCATCCGCGTCAGCGGCAATCAGATCCCAAAATGCGGAGTAGAATGCAGCGGCGTCCGGCGCGGCATCCCTGTTTTTCCGGGTGTACTCTGCTGTGTCTCGGATTCGAACGATCAGCCGGTTCATGTTTCGAATTATTTCGTCAATCTTTTTTGAATACGTCATAGGATATTTCTCCTTCCTGTTTTTTGCGGGGCAAACAGATAAACGGTGTTTTCGGTACTCTCTTGGAGATACGCCCATATGAGCGCGGAAGCTGCGGGTAAAGGCTTCATGAGAGTCGTAACCGCATTTCAGGGCAATATCGAGGATACTCTCGTTCGTTTCCGCCAGATCCGCTGCGGCAAGCGCGAGTCTGCGTCTGGTCACATAGTTCATCACACTGTCTCCCGTTACTTCCCGAAAAAGGCGCTGGTAGCGGGAACCGGACAGATGGATACTGTGCGCAAGGCTTTCGACAGTCAGTTTTTTTTGAATGTTTTCCTCGATTATCGCCAGAGAGCGAAAGACAGGGTCTTTGTTGTTCATGGTTGTGTCCTCCTGCATTCTGCAAATGATGATATTGTTTTTCTCTGTGTAATTACATCATACCGCATCCGCGGCCTTTTTTCTTGACAAATCCTGCTGTTTTTCTCCACACACTATTGACATGGGCGGAATAACATTGTAGTATGTGGGCATAAAGAATTATGTCGGCGGAGCCGACGAAATAATCCGGTCTGCAAAGGAGGGTGGAAGATGCGCGAATTTGATGATGATGTTTTGGAGTGCTTTCTGGATAATCAGCTTCAGCTTTTTCCCGAAAAGGTAGCGGAGACGCTGGATGAAGCGGATGGTTTTCTGGAGGAATGCATGGCCGTCGTCGTGAACTCGGTAGATGAAGTCATTGAGTTCTTCGAGGAAGAGGGAATCGACGTAGAGGGGGCTATGGACGAGGAAATTTTGGATGCCGACGAGGTCTTTGACATCGGGGATGGAAGGTATCTGATTGTAGAAGGATAAGATCAGACCAAAACGCGGAAAAAATCTCCTGTAAATTGCATGAAAGACAACAGGTCTTCTATGATAAAATCCAAATCATAGGAGACCTTATTATTCATGACCATAGAATTTTCGCGAAGCGTAAATTCTATGGTTTGTGACAGCAGAGGCTTCAGGAGGCGTAAACGCTATTGCCTGTGGAACGGGAAATTTGCGGCAGGGAAGAATACCTGCAGATTTTTCGGGGAGGAGTATTATGAGAGAGATCAGAGTCGGAGTGGTCGGGATCGGAAATATGGGGAGCGCCCACGCACGGACAGTATTTCAAAATAAAATCAAAGGGATGACGCTGGAGGCTGTCTGCGATATCGACGGCAGCCGTCTGGAGTGGGCGCATCATAAATTCGGGGAGCAGGTAAGGTGCTTTTCGGATTACCGGGAAATGATTTGCGCTGATGTTTTGGACGCGGTAATTATCGCGACGCCGCACCCGGCGCATCCGAAGATGGCACAGGAGGCTTTCGGGCGGGGACTTCATGTGTTGACGGAAAAGCCCGCGGGAGTGGCGGTCTCGGAGGTGAGGAGCCTGAACCAGGCGGCAAAGGAGAGCGGCAGGGTATTCGCAATCATGTATAACCAGCGGACGAATCCGCTTTACAGGACGTTGAAGGAATATTTGGACGAGGGAAAGCTGGGCGGCGTGAAGCGTTTTGTCTGGATCATTAATAACTGGTATCGGACGCAGGCCTATTATGACTCGGGAGACTGGAGAGCCACCTGGAACGGGGAAGGGGGCGGGGTCCTTTTGAATCAATGTCCCCACAACCTGGATCTCTGGCAATGGATGATGGGGATGCCGGTTCAGCTCAGAGCGTTTTGCAGGACGGCTCAGTACCATCGGATCCAGGTTGAGGACGATGTGACGATCTATGCGGAATATGAAAACGGCGCAAACGCCTGCTTCATCACTTCCACCGGGGAATATCCGGGGACGAACCGCCTGGAAATCAGCGGTACGCTCGGAAAAGCGGTGATCGAGGACGGAAAGCTGAAAACGTATCTGCTGGAGCAGGATGAGCGGGATATCTGTATGCACAGCAGCCAGGCAATGCCGCAGGAAAAGGTAAATTATGACGAAATTGTTCAGGACAGGCCGGAGCAGGGCCATCCGGAAATTCTGCAGAATTTTGCAGACGCAATTTTGGAGGGAAAGAAGCTGATCGCTCCCGGAGAAGAAGGAATCAGAAGTCTGCTCCTCAGCAATGCGGCCTATTTGTCGCAATGGACGGACGACTGGGTAACGTTCCCGATGGAGGAAGAGAGATTCGACCGTCTGCTGAGAGAAAGGCAGGAGCAGGAGAGAATCTGCAGGAAGACGCCGGAAAAGCCTCAGATTTCTCAGCCGGACGGGATTTATGAGAAGCGTTGGTCCGTAAAATGGACGTAACCAAATTATTTCCCGAATTTCACACGTTTCAGCTCCTCCAGCAGCGTCGAGGGAACAAAGAGCTTTCCGTAGCCCGTGCCCAGATCCAGGCCGGGCTTATTGCTGCCGTGGAAGTCGCTGCCGCCGATGATGAGGAGATTGTATTTTTTTGCCAGAGCTCGGATCTGGCGCTCTTCGCAGGCCTTGTAGGTGGAATAGACCGCCTCGATTCCCATCAGGCCCTCGTGCGTAAGCTCCGCGGTCAGGGCGTCCAGCCGGGCGTCGCTCATATGATAGAGGATGGGATGGGCGAGGACGGGAACTCCCCCGGCGGCAAGGATCAGTTTTACAGCCTGAACAGGCGTTACCTTTTCCCGGGGAACATAGCAGGGACAGTGATCCCCCACATACCGGTCGAAGGCTTCCTTCATGCTGGAGACGTAGCCGTGGGTCAGGAGATATTTTGCGTAATGGGCCCTGGTGATCACGGAGTCCGGAAATTCCTGCAAAAGCGCCTCGTAGGTAATCGCAACGCCCGTTTCCTGTAAAAGGCGGCACATCTTCTGATTGCGCAAAGTGCGCGAGTCCACAAACTCCTGAAGCCTGTCGCGGAAGGTTTCCTGACGGTAGTCGATGTAATATCCCAGGACATGAACATCCTGTCCCTGATATTCCGTGGAGAATTCAATGCCGGGGATGACCTCGGGAACCGCGGCGGAGGATTCCCGCAGCCCTTCCGCATACGAAACAGCCTCCTCCAGGCCGTCCACCGTATCGTGGTCGGTGAGGGCGAAGGCGGCAAGTCCTTTTTCCATCGCGTAATCCACCAGCTCGGAGGGAGTGTATGTCCCGTCGGAGCGGGTGGAGTGTACATGTAAATCAATCGGTAACATATTTCTATCTATCCCCCTCCCTCTTGACCGCTTAGAAAATCTTCATTCCGTTCACACTTGTTGCCATGCCAGATAATCCCTGCATTCTTCCCAGGTTCCCTTGACAAAGCAGTCGCGATAAAGCCGAAAACAGCCTTTGTCCTTTAAGTGAAGGAGGAGACAATCTGCCTTCTCTTCGATGCGCTCCACCTCGGAATAGGGAGTGTTGATCGAAATGTTTCCTTCCTGAAGCGTAATGCCTTCGTCGGTCAGGGTATATTTCCGAGTCCAGGATTCGGCATGGTACTGATTCGCGAGAAGCCTGTACTGCCTTTCGAGAATCAGTATCCAGCGGAGCAGACCGCGGTACAGGGCATAAAGGAAGAACCAGAGCAGCAGCCGCATTCGTGTGAAGATGACGACGACAAGAATCAGCGCCGCAAACGCACACCAGAAGATGCTAAAGGTAAGCTGCGGCGAGTGGAGCAGCCGTTCCCTTCCCCAGGAGATATACTTCTTTTTATCCACCGTGTATTCACATTCGAAAAGCGTTTCCATAGTCATCCCTTTCAGCCGCATCGCAAATTCGTTGCGGGAAACGCCTTTATCAGCGTTTCTCTATAAACTGCAGCAAGTGGCATCAATCTTCGTCCCCTTCTCTCTGTGCGGTAAAGACGGTTCTCTTTCTCGCCATTTCGTCGCTCGCCAGATATTCGTCGTAGGTGGTGATCTTGTCGATGATCTGGCCGCCGGGCAGGATTTCGATGATCCGGTTGGCGGTGGTCTGTACAAACTGGTGGTCATGGCAGGAGAAGAGCGCCACGCCGGGGAACTTGATCAGGCCGTTGTTCAGGGCGGTGATGGACTCCATGTCGAGATGGTTGGTGGGCTCGTCCAGCACCAGGCAGTTTGCGCCGCTGATCATCATTTTCGAGAGGAGGCAGCGCACCTTCTCGCCGCCGGAGAGCACCTTTACCTTCTTTACGCCGTCCTCGCCGGCAAAGAGCATACGCCCCAGAAAGCCCCTTACATAAGTGACGTCCTTTACGGGAGAGTAGCCGGTGAGCCAGTCGGTGATGGTCAGGTCGTTGTCAAACTCCGCGGTGCTGTCCTTGGGGAAATAGGCCTGAGAGGTGGTGACGCCCCATTTGTAGCTTCCCTCGTCCGGCTCCAGCTCTCCCATGAGAATCTGAAAGAGCGTGGTTTTCGCCAGCTCCTGGCTTCCCACGAAGGCGATCTTGTCATCGTGTCCCATGACAAAGGAAACGTCGTCCAGCACCTTTTCGCCGTTTATCGTTTTAGATAGGTGCTCTACCGTCAGCACCTCGTTTCCGATCTCCCGGTCGGGACGGAAATCGATATAGGGGTATTTCCGGCTGGAGGGCTTGATCTCGTCCAGCTCGATTTTTTCCAGGGCGCGCTTTCTCGAGGTGGCCTGCTTGGATTTGGAAGCGTTGGCGGAGAAACGGGAGATAAATTCCTGCAGCTCCTTGATCTTTTCTTCCTTCTTCTTGTTGGCCTCCTTCATCTGCTTGACCAGCAGCTGGCTGGATTCGTACCAGAAGTCATAGTTGCCGGCGTAGAGCTGGATCTTGCCGTAGTCGATGTCCGCCGTATAGGTGCAGACCTTGTTTAAAAAATAGCGGTCGTGGGAGACCACGATGACAGTGTTCTCAAAGTCGATCAGAAAGTCCTCCAGCCAGGCGATGGCGTCCAGATCCAGATGGTTGGTGGGCTCGTCCAAAAGCAGGATGTCCGGATTGCCGAACAGCGCCTTTGCCAACAGCACCTTTACCTTCAGGCTGCCGTCCAGACTGCCCATGACGGAATAATGGTATTCCGTGTCGATGCCGAGACCGTTTAACAGCATGGCGGCGTTGGATTCCGCCTCCCAGCCGTCCAGCTCCGCGAATTCCGCCTCCAGCTCGCTTGCGCGGATCCCGTCCTCGTCGGAGAAGTCCTCCTTGGCGTAGATGGCGTCCTTCTCCTTCATGATCTGATAGAGTCGTTCGTTGCCCAGGATGACCGTATCCATGACCACCCAGTCGTCGTACTTAAAGTGATCCTGTTCCAAAACGGAGAGACGCTGCCCGGGGGTGACGGCGATGTCTCCCTTCGTCGTCTCCAGCTGCCCGGAGAGAATCTTTAAAAATGTGGATTTTCCCGCGCCGTTTGCGCCGATGAGCCCGTAGCAGTTGCCCTCGGTGAATTTGATATTGACGTCTTCAAATAAAGCCTTTTTTCCTACGCGGTAGGTTACGTTGTTTGCACTGATCATGTTGAATCCTCTTTTATCTTTCATTTTACAGGAGATGATAAAATTTGGATAATAGAATCCGCTTTTTGATTCTATTATGCATGGCCGGGAAGCTCTTGCTTTTCAGGCCGCTCCTTTCATTATACACAAGATATCTTAATTTTCAAGGGAAAACTGGGGGTTTTCATTGCGGGAAGCGGGAAAATCTGTTAGAATGATTAAGGGAGTAACGCCTTTTTGGAAATTTTGGAGCAATGGATGGGAATGTTTTTCCGAAAAGGGAGCAGATGAAACGACGCCTGCTGAAGCAGGCAAGAGAGGGGAGATTATGCAGTCAAATTTAAAATGTGCGAGGAAGCTTATCGCTGTGCTGAAATTTATCATGAAGCACGGAAGAACCTTCTTTATCGGGCTGGCTTTCTTAAGCATCAGCGCCTTCTGGCAGATGTATGACAATGTGGTTCCGCTGATGCTCCAGAGAACCTTCAACCTGGGGGAGACGATAACGGGGGCCTTGATGGCTATGGATAATGTGCTGGCGCTGGTGCTTCTGCCGGTGTTCGGCTCGCTGTCGGACAGGGTGGATACCAGGCTGGGAAAGAGGATGCCTTTTATCCTGACGGGTACGATCCTGGCGGTGTGCTTTATGACGCTTCTGCCTTATGCGGACAGGACGGAGAACCTTGTCCTGTTTGTGGCGGCTTTGTTTTTTACCCTGCTGTCCATGGGGCTGTACCGCTCTCCGGCGGTGGCGCTGATGCCGGATCTGACGCCGAATTACCGGCGCAGCCGGGCTAATGCCGTGATCAATCTCATGGGCGCGGTAGGCGGCGTTTATGCGCTGATCATGATTCGATTCCTGGTGGGAAAGGGATATCGGCCGGACTACAGCCCGCTGTTTATCAGCGTGGCGGCCCTGATGGTCGTGGCGGTAGGAGTGCTGCTGCTTACAATCCGGGAGAACCGGCTGCGGCGGGAGGCCGAGCGCGAGGAGAAGCTTATGGAGGAGGCCGGGGAGACGCCGGAGGCTGTGGAGGAGGCCGGAGGGTTACGGGAGTCTTCGGCGGCCTCCAAGGGAATGTCGGTGACTGTGGAAGCCTTGCAGGCAGCGGCTGATAAGGACGGATTCGGAGAAAAGGAGTCGGTGGGTGCGATCAATTCCGGAGAGAAGCCGTCGGCCGATACAGTCCCTGAGGGAAAGAAGGAAACGAATTCCGGACAGGCGCTTCCCTCCGCCGTAAAACGAAGTATGATCTTTCTGCTGCTATCCATTTTCTTCTGGTTTACGGCCTATAACGCGGTGACCACTGCCTTTTCCCGCTATACCCAGAAGGTCTGGGGAATGGAGGGCGGAAGCTATGCGGATTGCCTGATGGTAGCGACGGTGGCCGCGATCCTGAGTTATATCCCGATCGGAGGTATCTCTTCCCGGATCGGAAGAAAAAAGACCATCCTGGGCGGGATTCTGATCATGGCGGCCTGTTATCTGGCGGCGGTCTTTGTGGGAGCCTATCATCCGCTGATCAATATTGCCTTTGCCATGATTGGCGTGGGCTGGGCGGCGATCAACGTGAACTCCTATCCCATGATCGTAGCCATGAGCCAGGGGGGAGACATCGGAAAATACACGGGAACCTACTATACCTTTTCCATGGCGGCGCAGATTTTTACCCCGATCTTTTCGGGTTTCCTGCTGGAAAACGTGTCCTACCGGACGCTGTTTCCCTACGCGCTGATTTTTGCGCTGGCCTCTTTCTGTACCATGTCCCAGGTGCGCCACGGTGATGTAAAGCCTCCGAAAAAGAAGAGCCTGCTGGAGAATTTCGACGTGGACGATTGACAGGCACCGCTCGGAGCCGTGCCGCCGATGGACTTGCGGGTTTTGATGGCAGGACGGCTGAATGGCGGACAAGGAGTAAGAGGATGAAGATATTGATCGTTTTGATGATCGGTGCAGCCGTATTGGCAGCGCTTTATCTGCTGATGATTATGCCGAGAATGCTGGGGAAGCCGGATACGGCTCCCTTCCGGGAGTGGCTGTACGCCCACAGGGGACTGCACTGTAACGGGGCGGCGGGAAGTCCTGTGGGAACGGCGGAAGAATCGGCAGGAGGCGGCCTGGACTCGACGGGAACGAGCCGGGAAACGGACGGAGATTTCCAGAATCCGGCGGAAACGAGCCGGAAACCAAACAGAGACATCCAACCGCTGATGGAAACAGGCGAAGAAACGACGGAAGGCGGCCAGAGCGTAGAAGGAATCGATTCAGACAGCAAAAGGGACATATCCGGAGCGGAAGAGATCGAAGAAATCGCGCCGGAGAACTCCCTGCGGGCCTTTCAAAGGGCGGTGGACGCCGGATTCGGTATCGAGCTGGACGTACAGATGACGAAGGATCATATCCCCGTTGTTTTCCATGATTTTACCTTAAAGAGAATCTGCGGCGCGGAGGGGAAGGTATGCGATTATACCTGCGAGGAGCTGCAGCGGTTTTCCCTCTGCGGCTCCGACCAGAGGATTCCGCGGTTTGAGGATGTGCTGAAATGCGTGGACGGGAAGGTCCCTCTGATTGTGGAGCTGAAGATCGAGGCGACAGATTTATCCGTCTGTGCGGCGGCGGACGGGCTTCTTCAGGACTATCCTGGAATGTATTGCATCGAATCCTTTAACCCGCTGGGGCTTCTCTGGTATCGTCTGCACAGGAGAAGCGTGGTCAGGGGGCAGCTGTCGGAGGCCTTTCTGCGGGAATCGGATTTTTCCGGGCCGCTCTATTTTGCGCTTCAGAATCTGCTCTTTAACTGGCTTACCAGGCCGGACTTTATCGCATACAACCACAGGCACTACGATACGCTTTCCAGAAGACTTTGCAGAGGGCTTTATCACAATATGGCGGTGGCCTGGACGATCAAAAGCCGGGAGGAGCTTGAGGCGGCAAAAAGACAATTTGACCTGTTTATTTTCGACAGTTTTATGCCGACTTGTTAATATTTAACAATTTTTTTGATTTCGGCTTGCTATTTTTGTCCTGACTTGTTAAAATAAGGAAGTACTGAGTGGTTCGGCCGATTGTAAAAACGATCGGACTGTTTTGGTTGTTTACAAATTTAGGGAAAGGGAGAATCACGAGAATGAAAAAATGGGTGTATTTGTTTAGTGAAGGCGACATGAGTATGCGGAACCTTCTGGGCGGCAAGGGCGCGAACCTGTCAGAGATGACAAGTATCGGGCTGCCGGTTCCCCAGGGATTCACGATTACCACGGAGGCCTGCACGCAGTATTATGAGGATGGCCGTAAGATCAACGACGAGATCATGGGCCAGATCATGGAGTATGTGGCGGAGATGGAGAAGATTAACGGCAAGAAGTTCGGTGACAGGCAGAACCCGCTTCTTGTTTCGGTTCGTTCCGGTGCCCGCGCTTCCATGCCCGGTATGATGGATACGATTCTGAATCTCGGTCTGAACGACGATGTGGTAGCGGCGATGATCGCCGGCAATTCCGACCCGGCGTTCGAGCGCTTTGTATACGATTCCTACAGACGTTTTATCCAGATGTTCTCCGATGTGGTTATGGAGGTTGGAAAGAAGTATTTCGAGCAGCTGATCGATAAGATGAAGGAAGAGAAGGGAGTTCAGTTTGATATTGAGCTGACGGCGGAGGATTTGAAGACCCTGGCGGGCCAGTTTAAGGCGGAGTATAAAGAGCAGTTGGGCAAGGACTTCCCCTCTGACCCTGTAGAGCAGCTGAAGCTGGCGATCGAGGCGGTTTTCCGTTCCTGGGACAACCCCCGCGCCAACGTATACCGCCGCGACAACGATATTCCTTACTCCTGGGGAACCGCGGTCAACGTTATGCCTATGGTATTCGGCAACCTGAACGACCAGTCCGGAACCGGCGTGGCCTTTACCAGAGATCCCGCGACAGGCGAGAAGAAGCTGATGGGTGAGTTCTTAAAGAACGCCCAGGGCGAGGATGTAGTGGCGGGCGTCCGTACCCCTATGCCGATTACGCAGATGGAAAAGGAATTCCCCGAAGCGTATGCAGAGTTTATTAAGGTATGCGAGATCCTGGAGAATCATTATCATGATATGCAGGATATGGAATTTACCGTTGAGAACCAGAAGCTTTATATGCTGCAGTGCCGGAACGGCAAGAGAACCGCGCAGGCGGCTTTGAAGATTGCCTGCGATCTGGTGGACGAGGGACATAAGACCGAGGCGGAGGCCGTTGCCATGATCGATCCCCGGAATCTGGATACGCTGCTGCATCCCCAGTTTGACGCGGCGGCCCTGAAGGCGGCTACGCCGCTTGGGAAAGGCCTCGGCGCTTCTCCCGGCGCAGCGTGCGGCAAGATTGTATTTACGGCGGAGGACGCTGAAACCTGGGCGGCAAGAGGCGAGAAGGTGGTTCTTGTCCGTCTGGAAACCTCTCCCGAGGATATCACCGGCATGAAGTCGGCGCAGGGTATCCTTACGGTTCGCGGCGGTATGACCTCTCACGCGGCGGTAGTGGCCCGCGGCATGGGAACCTGCTGCGTATCCGGCTGCGGCGAGATGATAATGGACGAGGAGAATAAGAAATTCACCCTGGCGGGACAGGAGTTCCACGAGGGAGATTATATCTCTATCGACGGCACTACCGGCAATATTTACGCAGGACAGATCAAGACGGTCGACGCTACCATCGCCGGTGAGTTCGGACGCGTTATGGCCTGGGCGGACAAGTACAGAACCCTGAAGGTACGCACCAACGCCGACACTCCCGCGGACGCGAAGAAAGCCCGCGAGCTGGGCGCGGAAGGCATCGGCCTTTGCCGTACTGAGCATATGTTCTTCGAGGAGGACAGAATCGCCGCGTTCCGTGAGATGATCTGCGCGGATACGGTAGAGGAGAGAGAGGCGGCGCTGGAGAAGATTCTGCCTTATCAGCAGAGCGACTTCGAACAACTCTACGAGGCTTTGGAGGGATATCCGGTTACCATCCGCTTCTTGGATCCCCCTCTTCACGAGTTTGTTCCTACCGAGGAAGAAGATATTAAAAAGCTGGCCGAGGCGCAGGGCAAGACAGTGGAAGAGATCAAGAACCTTATCGCGAGCCTGCACGAGTTCAATCCGATGATGGGACACAGGGGATGTCGTCTGGCGGTGACTTATCCTGAAATCGCAAAGATGCAGACCAGAGCGGTTATCCGCGCGGCAATCAATGTGCATAAGGAGCACCCCGGCTGGAAGACCAAGCCGGAGATCATGATTCCTCTGATCTGCGACGTAAAAGAACTGAAGTATGTAAAGAAGGTCGTAGTAGAGACCGCCGACGCTGAAATCGCGGCGGCAGGCATCGACCTTCACTATGAAGTAGGTACGATGATCGAGATCCCGAGAGCGGCGCTGACTGCCGACGAGATCGCAAAAGAGGCTGATTTCTTCTGCTTCGGCACGAACGATCTGACCCAGATGACCTTCGGCTTCTCCCGTGACGACGCAGGTAAATTCCTGACTGCGTACTATGACGCCAAGATTCTGGAGAACGATCCCTTCGCGAAGCTGGATCAAAACGGCGTCGGCAAGCTGATGGAAATGTCGATCAAGCTGGGCAAGCCTGTAAATCCGAAGCTGCATGTCGGCATCTGCGGCGAGCACGGCGGAGATCCCGCTTCCGTAGAATTCTGTCATAAGATCGGTCTGGATTATGTGTCCTGTTCACCGTTCCGGGTACCGATCGCGAGACTGGCGGCGGCACAGGCGGCGATCAATAGTAGGTAGGAGTTTTCTTTCCTTTGAATTACCGCTATCTTTCGAGCAGGCAGCAGCCTACCGAAAAGCTAACGGACAATATGTAAGGAGAAATCAATGGAGAGAAACGAAAGTAACCGTGTATATCGACCTTGATTAGAGAATGAATTATGATAAGCGTATCATTAGAGATAGTGGTACGCTTATTTTTTCTCAAATTCCATGAATATTCATAATTCTTGGCATTCCACACAATTCTACAAACCGGAAGTTATCTCTGTATTACCAAATAAATGGGAGGCTTCTGGCATGATAGTGGGTAGCATGTCAGTCCCTTAATTATAAATTTGAT